>JBDNJN010000154.1:0-8351 GCA_041687725.1 Pseudanabaena sp. | reverse complement strand
TGCTCAGTCTGCCCATGAAGCAATTCGTCCTACCTATTTGAGCATTACTCCCAAAACTGTCAGAGATCATCTCAGTGCCAAACAGCATCAACTCTACGAACTAATCTGGCGCAGAGCCGTTGCTTCTCAATGTGCTAATGCTCTGATTCAAAAAAGTCGGGTGATTATTCAGGCAGGTTCAACGCTTTGGCAAACCAATGGCAGTATTCTCACGTTTGCAGGTTATACACGCTATTGGAATGACCTCAGTAAGGATAAACATATCCCTGCTTTAGCGAATGGTCAGGTACTAAATCTCAAGAATGCAGGTTTTACTCAGAAACAGACTCAACCACCTGCGAGGTATAGTGAAGCGAAGCTGGTACAAACCCTTGAGCGTCAGGGTGTGGGTAGACCAAGTACTTTTGCGGCGATCGTCAAAACTCTTAAGGATAGAACTTATGTGTTACTGAAGGGGAAAGTACTGGAGCCTTCGGCTTTGGGCATGTCTACGGATGATGTGTTGCATCAGACTTTTCCCGATCTGCTCAGAGCCGATTTTACCGCAGGGATGGAAACGACTTTGGATGAAATCTCGGTTGGTAAATTGGAGTGGCAAAGCTATTTGATTGGTTGGCATCAGTCCTATTTTCAACCGATGCTGGCGAGGGCTTACAGTAATCTCAGTGGTGATTTACAGCCAAGTAATCGCAAAAATGAACTTTCGGATGTGGCTTGTCCTGCCTGTAACCATCCTCTCAGTAAGATTCCTTCCAAGAAGGTGAGTGGTGGTCATTTTCTCAAGTGTGAGCATGGCTGTGAGAATCTAGTGATGTTCTGGAGCGATCGCCGTAATCAGTGGGAGATTCCTCAAGCTAAGAGTGAGAATGCAGTGACGTTGGAGTTGACGACTTTTGCTTGTCCTGTCTGTAGTAAGCCTCTAGCTAAGATTCCTTACGCTAAGGATGGTGTGGATAAGGTGATGTTGAAGTGTTCGGATGTTAAGGCAAAGGAACGGAAGGATCATGCGGATGTGGTCTACTTCTGGACTTCTCAGGAGAAGTGGTGGTCAAAAAAGTTTGGCGATCTGGATCAGTCGGCGAAGCCTGATTCGGGTAAACCTGTTGCTTCGGCTAAGAAAAGTTCGCCGCGTAAGCCTAAGCAGACTAGTAAAGTTGCTAAGCCTAGTCCTAAAAAATAAACTCATAGTGAAATCAACTGCTTGGGAGATCTCACTATAAGAAACACTACATGATTACAACAACGCCAATAATTTCGCAATGGTAGGGAGTAGCTTTCCACATTCCTCAACTAATTTAGTCGCATCGGGAAGACTGGCAACCGTGCCTTTGATAATTTTCATAGCCGTTTTTGCTGCTTTTTGAAGAATGTTATCTTCTGGCTTTTGACCTGCTTCTGCGAGTACTTTTACCTGTTCTAGAGCTTCGGCTTTATCTTCGTTGGGTAATTCTGGTGCAGATTCGATCGCGGCTAGGAGTTGGGCTAATAACTCCTTGATCCCATCGTTTTCTGGATCGGATGATGCGGGGAGTTGATTTATTGTGTTGGTGACAGTGCCACTGATTGCGCCGATCGCTACACCTGTCATTGTTTGATTTTCTCCAGCCGCCGCGATGCCGCTAATATTGCCTTGAACGCCGCTAATGTTCACGTTACCTTTATTTTCTTGAGTCATGACAAATTCTCCTTGGTTTTGATAGGTCTCGACATAAAATTTTGGCTGCTGAAGCGCATTTTCTAGCAATCTCTCTAAACTGCGAATACGCTCATCTTTCTCGCCCACGCCTGCTAAAAGTGCTTGTAGGTCGCTATATGGTAATGATTTGATCTGATCATATCTCTCAAAATATTCCTTGTATAGCTCTGACCTGTTTGCATTTCCTGAAACAACAGTTTGCAATCGAACTTTTTCACTGCCGCGTCCTTCTAATGCGACGACTTCTAGTTCTGCTTCAGGATTATTTTCGGCAACTTGTTTCAAGGCTAAAGCCGCAGCACTTGGGTCGATGCCATTGTAATGCAATAGGTCAAGGGTCTTAAATTTGATGTCTATATGACGGGGATCGATATTTTGAGTGCGATAGAGGTCGAGGGTTTTGATGATGGGGGCAATAAAATCGGCAAAATCACCTTCTTCAAAATTTTTCGTTCTATCGTCTGGTTTGCGACAGGGATCGGGATCTTGTTCGGAAGGTAGCTGCATATAGATGTAATCGCATTGCACGCCGTCTAGCTGGGTTTCTGTGGAAATACCCCAATTTTCGATATAGGCTCCTGTGAGGCAAGCATGACTGAGATTGGTCTTATATAGCTGGGTTTTTACGAGTTTTGCCCTTGAGAGCTTGGCACTTTCTAGGGTCGCTTCACCGAGATCGACTCCGATCAAGCTGGAATCTTCTAGGTTGGCATCCTTGAGGTTTAAGCCCCGCAAATCCAGATTCTCGAAGTTCTTGCCCTGTCCATCTTTGGTAACTACGAGATCTCTAATTTGGGAGATTTCAAGATAGGTTTGTTCGGTGTGGGCTTGGTTTAGTGCTTGAGCGTGAAACCAATTGGTGCGGGTGAGGTTGGCTTTGCGAAAGTCTGTGTTTTTGAGATTGGCTTCAGTGAAGTTAGCATCGGTAAGATTCGCGCCGCAAAATTTGGTTCCTTTGGCTGTGGCGATTCTGATAGCCAACGCCCGAATTAATGCATATTTTTTGTCTCCAGAAATTGATTTTCCGCCAATATAGCTGCCTATAATCGCTATGGAAATCGAGGCAAGTAATGCGGCAAACAATTCATAAACAAATGAATCGTTAGGTCTTACACCAAATAGAATCCCGACAATAATCCCGAAAAAAGTGGCGATGCCTGTTGCGGTCTTGGCTAGTTTCATTTGGATTGCCTTGGAGATTGCTACAGCGATCGCAATGCCACTTAAACCAGATGTGGCGGATGGAAGTGCGACGGCGATAAATAGAGAGGCAACGGCAAGTTTATTGCCAATGTTGTTTTCAGGAAGAAGGGCAATGCCGAAAACTAGACAGCCCGATACAAACAAAATTAAAGCGGCTAGGGTTGCGCCTAAGCCACGCAGTAGGATGATCGCGAGATAGACAAACAGGGCGATTAGGGCAAATATGCCAAGTCCTAGAGAGGTTCCTAAGCTATTGCCGATGAGCGCTCCTGCGTAGGAGGCGATCGTTCCTGCGATGAAGGCTAGAACAATGACAAAGGCAATTAAGACATTGCGCCAATTAGATGGTAATCCTGCTTTGGCTTTACTAAAGTTTGCACCAGTGAGATTAGCATTTGTGAAATCTACTCCACGAATATCCGCGCCAGAAAAGTCTCTCTTCGTGAGATTTTGTACCTGAAATTCTTTGTTTTGGAAGTCGATACTTTTTGATTCTGAGAGCATTACATGGTGATACCAATTGATTGTTAGGTTATTAGCGACATTTCCAATATAAGACTTGATCTAGTATGGGAATATAGCAAACTAAAGGTGGACTACTTTTTATTGAAGATGTTGTTGCCTCTGCGACCGTACTTGTGCCAGACCGTTCAATTAATTGAGCAAAACGTGGTAAATATTGCGTTTGACTCCGATCAGTGACTCTTTCAAACTCAGTTTTTATTCGATCAAATTCCTTCTCGCTAATTATTTTTTGGGCTTTATTTAGACCAATAATAAAATACAAAGCCTCTGCGGCAAATGCTACTGACCTAATGTCATGGCTTCTAATCATCTCAATCAGCAGGGGAGTTGCATTATTTGCTTCTTTACCGATTTGCCCCAAGGCATAAGCAGCCGTGAGTCGTAGATCCAGATCTGGATCTTTAAGAGCAATAATTAGATCTGGAACTGCATCCTTTGCATCCTTGCCGATGCGTCCTAATGTATAGGCAGATCTAGAACGCACATTTTTATTAAAGTCTTTCAGAATAGTAATTAAAGCTGGAACTGCATCTTTTTTCATTTCCCCCAATGCGTAAGCAGCGCTAGAATAAACATTTTTATCAGAGTCTTTAAGAGCAATAATTAAAGATGGAACTGCATCCTTTGCATTCTGACCGATGCTTCCTAATGCATTAGCAGCAGTGGAACGCACATTTTTGTCAGAGTCTTTAAGAACAATAATTAGATCTGGAACTGCATCCTTTGCATCCTGACCGATGCTTCCTAATGCATTAGCAGCAGTGGAACGCACATTTTTGTCAGAGTCTTTAAGAACAATAATTAGATCTGGAACTGCATCCTTTGCATCCTGACCAATGCGTTCTAATGCATTAGCAGCACTAGAACGCACATTTTTGTCAGAGTTTTTAAGAACAATAATTAAATCTGGAACTGCATCTTTACCGATGATTCCTAATGCATCAGCAGCGCTGGAACGCACATTTTTATCAGGGTCTTTAAGAGCCATAATTAAGGTTGGAACTGCATCTTTACCGATGCTTCCTAATGCATAAGCAGCACTGGAACGCACATTTTTATCAGGGTCTCTAAGAACAATAATTAGAGCTGGAACTGCATCTTTACCGATACTTCCTAATGCATAAGCAGCACTGGAACGCACATTTTTATCAGAGTCTCTAAGAACAATAATTAGAGCTGGAACTGCATCCTTTGCATCTTTACTGATGCTTCCCAATCCATAAGCCGCGCCAGAACGCACATTTTTGTCAGAGTCTTTAAGAGCAATAGTTAAAGCTGGAACTGCATCCTTTGCGTCTTTACCGATGCTTCCCAAGGCATACGCAGCTTTAGACCTTATACTTGCATCAGAACTTTTAAGAGTGAGAATTGCTGTAGAAATAAGTTTTGCGCGATCGCTCTTTAAAACATAAATCAATGTATTCCAAGTTACTGCTCGGATGTCTTTGTTTTTATTTGTAATTTGTTTCAGAAGAGTTGAAATTGCAGGTTTGGCATCTTGCCCAATTTCTCCAAGAGCAGCGATCGCCGTAATTTGAGTAATCTCATCAGGATCGCTAATCGCTTTTGTCAAGGCAGGAACCGCTTTTGCCTTACATTTAACCAACGCATTAAAAGCAACAGGATCAGCCTTAGCTAACAGAGCAATGCGATCGCCAATTTCCTTGTCAGAGCAACTACTCTGAGCAGCAATCGGTTCACTGATGCTCAAGATAGAGAGAAATAACCCTGAAATGAGAGACAGGGCGATTGGCGAAATTAGCGGCTTGTTAACCTTCATCCTCATAACTCCCTAAACCTACGCTTGGAGGCGATCGCTTGATAATTCATACTTGAATTAGCGAAAGTATTAGGATAATACATCTAAATTCATGCTTTAGTAAAAAATCTGCGAATGTCTTGACTGATGAAAGGGGCGACCGCCTCTCACTTGAGCTAATATGATACACATAGACAATGTGTATTCACAACTATGTATCAACGCATTAATATCACATTACCCAACGAAACACTTCAGTTACTCGATCGCATAGCACCCAAAGGCGATCGCAGTTACTTTATTGACCAAGCCGTCAAATACTACGTCAACGCCGAAGCGAAGAAAAACTTACGAGAAAAACTAAAACAAGGAGCATTGCGCTGGGCGGATAGAGACTTGGGTATTACTCAAGATTGGTTTAACATTGACGAGGAATCATGGCAAAACGACAAATAGCATTTCCCAAGAGAGGCGAAATCTATTTGGTTAACTTCGATCCTACTATTGGTTCCGAAATTCAAAAAACTATCCCTGCACTCATTCTCCAAAACGATATTTCTAATCAACATAGTCCTATTACTATTGTTGCGGCGATCACATCTCAATTTGATACAGAGACATATCCGACTGAGGTATTAATCAATCCCCCCGAAGGAGGACTAACCACAACATCAGTAGTTCTGCTCAATCAAATTCGCTCCATTGATAAACAAAGATTAGTCAAAAGAATGGGCATAGTCTCTGACCACCTAATGGAATATGTAAATAATGCAATTCAAATTAGTTTAGGATTGATAGAGTTATAGAATTAATTAGGATTAAGTTAATCCCTTGCCATGCCATTTAGATCGGTCATCCAGAAAATTACTCAAGCACCACTGAGCATCAAAATAGGAGAGAAGCTAAAAACAGCTAAAAGCATTTCCCTATCAGGACTGTCACGTCTAGGTAAAGGACTGATTAGCTCCCATCTCTGCCAACAGCAAAGCAAACCATTACTGATCATTGCCGCCACCGTCGAAGAAGCAACCCGATGGGCTTTGCAATTACAAGCAATGAACTGGGAAAACGTCTACCTATATCCACCGATTGATAATCTTCCCTACGAATCAGTCCCCATAGATCTAGAAACAACTTGGACACAGATCGAGATTTTGTCTGAACTGCGATCGCAACCACAGCATAACTTAGCGATCGCTACAACCGTCAACGCTTTACAACCACATCTGCCATCGGTAAAAGTCTTCAAAAATCACAGCCTTTATCTGAATGTAGGAGATCCTCAATCAGTGAAGCCTCTAACTATTACTTTCACGAAGTTGGGATATCTAGAAGTCAAGGAAGTAAAAGAAGAAAAACAATGGAGTCGCAAAGGATTTTGCATAGAGATTTTTCCAGTGAATCGAGCATTACCTGTTCGCATTAACCTTAATCGTTCTACTATTGAGAAAATTAGAGAGTTTGACCCCACTAATCTCAAAAGTCAGACTGACCTAGCCAATATAGCGATCGCCCCTGTAAATTTGAGTGCGTTTGCTGAATCCCATAGTGCTTCATTACTGGACTACTTACCCAAGGATTTTATATTGGCAATTGATGAACTAGAGCAATGTCAAAGCTATGGCGATCGCTGGTATGAGTTAGCGGAAGAACTTTATCAGAATCAATATCGCCAAGGCAATGCACCTAAACTACATCAAAGCTTTGCTCAATGCTTGACTGAGACTAAACATTTTAAAACACTTCAACTTAGCGAACAATCGCTTAAACCGAAAGCGAATATTTTTGATTTTGCTAGTGCTGCTATTTCTGTGATTCCCCATCAGTTCCATGAGATTGCAGTGCTGATTTGCAAATATCTGGACTCTGGATATCAAGTCACCTTGATTTCGGCTCAACCTCTGCGGGTTGCCTCGTTGCTGAAAGAACATGATTGCGTTGCTAACTTTGTCAGTGATGCTGATGATATGCAGTCGATTACGCGCATTCAACAAGCTGGTAAACCTGTGATTTTGAAATACTCTGGACTAACGGAGATGCAAGGCTTGGTTTTGAGTAGTTGCAAACTTGCGATCTTGACAGACCGCGAAATGTTCGGGCAACAGTTGCTGGCGGCTCCATCCTTTGTGCATCCATCCCGACTTCACGCGGCGAAGGCGATTAATCCAAACGAGTTAAATATTGGCGATTATGTCGTTCATCGTAAATATGGGGTCGGTAAGCTTGCCAAGTTTGAAGTCATTACAGTTAAGGGAGCAGCACAGCCTCATTACATTGTTGAGTTTGCTGATGGTAAGACTGGTGTGGCAGTATCACAAGACAATATTCTTACTCGCTATCGTAGTGCTTCTAATGCCGCGCCTAAGTTAAACAGCATTGCTAATACTAAGGTATGGGATACCGCTCTCAGTAAGTGTCAAAGGGAAATTCACAAGTTAGCGGGGGATTTGCTGCACCTCTATGTCAGACGCGCCAATTTAGTCGGCTATGCTTTTCCACCTGATACGGAATGGCAACAGGAGATGGAGGATTCTTTTCCGTACCAATTGACTCCCGATCAGGTCAAAGCCGTGCGAGATGTTAAGCAAGACATGGAAAGCGATCGCCCGATGGATCGGTTGGTGTGCGGTGATGTGGGGTTTGGTAAGACTGAGGTGGCGGTGCGGGCAATTTTTAAGGCGGTTTGTGCGGGTAAACAAGTTGCTTTGTTAGCTCCAACGACGATTCTGGCGCAGCAGCATTTTTATACGCTCAAAACTCGGTTTGCGGCTTATCCTTTTGCTGTGGAGGTGGTTAATCGGTTTCGCCCTGCCAAGGAACGCAAACGGGTTTTGCAAAAGCTGACGGATGGGACGGTGCAGATTGTGGTGGGTACGCATCAACTTTTGGCTAAGGATGTCCAGTTTCACGATTTGGGTTTGTTGGTAGTTGATGAAGAGCAACGCTTTGGGACTGTCCAAAAGGAGAAAATCAAGACGATGAAGGGGGATGTAGATTTGTTGACTCTGAGTGCTACCCCGATTCCGCGTACTCGCTATGCGGCGCTGTCTGGGGTGCGCGAGATGAGTATTATTGCTACACCGCCGCCGTCACGGCGATCGATTCACACTCATTTGTCTGCCTATGATGCGTCACTGGTGAAAACAGCAATTCGCCATGAGCTTGATC
>JBDNJN010000153.1:0-6212 GCA_041687725.1 Pseudanabaena sp. | reverse complement strand
GCGGTGGTACCACTCTGACCCATCCCGAACTCAGTTGTGAAACGCTGTCACGGTGAAGATACTTTAGGGGTAGCCCTACGGGAAAATAGCTCGATGCCAAGCTTAATTTTAGAAAGAAAGGCGGTAAGAAATTAGTTCTTATCGCCTTTCTTTTTGCGTATTCTAAGAAATACGATAGCCGATCGCGATCCATTCATCGATTTGTTCACGATCGCATACTGAGAAACCTGCTGCAATCATGGCTGAAGTAATATCTTCTTCGCGATCGCTGGTATAGCCTGCGGTGATTAAGATCCCTGTATGAGTAGAAGTAGAACGTAGGGCTTTGTAAAATTCATTGGTGAGGGAAATGTGTATTCTTGCAAAGATATTGGCGACGATCAGATCGAATTGTCCATCGGCGGCGATCGCGGGAATCTCTTCGAGAATATCGCTGCCCATCCAATGTCCTAGTTGGCTGGCAATGCCAAGACTGGCGCATGTTGCTGTAACTTTTTGGGAGACTTGGTTGCGTTGTACTGCTTCTTCTGTGGCGGTGACGGCGATGCGATCATTGTCGATCGCTAGTACGGTTGCGCCAAGTTTTGCTAAGGCGACGCTGAGAATGCCTGAGCCTGAGCCGAGATCGAGGGTGTGGAGTGAGGGGGTGACATGGCGTTCTAATAGTCGTAAGCTGAGGATTGTGGCGGGATGAAGTCCACTGCCAAAGGCGAGACTATTTTGCAGATGTAGGATGATTTCCTGTGGGTTATTAGCCGCATAGTTTGAGTCAGGAGATAGAATTACGAAGCGATCGCCTATGCGTCTTACTAAAGAATTTGTTGAATTTTGAGATGCTTCTATTTGATTTGGTTTTTGTTCGATGATAAAGGTTTGTAATTGACTGGTCATACCTGTGCGATGTAGTGGCATGAGAATTTTGGTGATCGCTTCTATACGCTGATGAATTTGGGCATCTTCGGGTAAGTAGATTTGAATGGTGAATGTCCATTTGGAATTGCTGTCTCGATATTCGCTGATTTGGATATTTTCGGGGGCGATCGCGTTGGCGAGTAGGGTATAAACCCAATCAACGGCTTCGTTGGTGGTATCGAGATTTAGTTCTATCCATGACATGATTTATTGCTCGTATTCACAAAAGTAAGAATTAGGAAGAGTTGGCGCGAGGTGCTGACTCTTCTATTGGGGTTGATGACAGGTGATGCAGTGGAATGCACCGCCGCCTAAGAGAATATGTTTTGCGGAAAGCCCGATCGCCTTGCGGTTAGGAAAATGATTGGCGATTGCTTGAACTGCGAGTTCGTCATTAATAGAGCCGTAGGTGGGAATAATCACGCTGTCGTTGGAAATGTAGAAGTTGAGATAGCTGGCTGGCATGATTTCGCCTTCGTCGTCGAGAACGAGATGTGGGGATGGAATCTTAATTACATTTAATTTTCGATTTTTGGCATCGGTCATCGATTCTAGCTGTTCGGCAATATGGTTGAGAACTTGATAGTTGGGATCGTCTTTGGAAGTTGGTTGCATACACATGACTGTGTGCGGTGCAATGAAACGGGCGATGGTGTCGATATGTCCGTCGGTGTGGTCGTTGAGTAGCCCTGCTTCGATCCAAAGGATTTTTTCTACACCTAGAGCTTTTTTTAGTCCAGACTCTATCGCCTCTTGATTCATATTGGGATTGCGATTGGGATTGAGTAGACATTGCTTGGTGGTGAGACAGGTTCCCTCGCCGTCAACTTCGATCGCGCCGCCTTCGAGTACCCAATCAAATTCAAATTTAGGGATATCAAGAGTTTGGAGTATATTATCAGCTACTTGAGCATCATGTTCTAGTAAATATTTACCGCCCCATCCGTTCCATTGAAAATGTAAAGCGCCTAGTTTTCCGTCAGCATTTTTGATGTAGATTGGGGTGATGTCGCGCATCCAGATATCGCCAAAGGGGATCTGATGAAAGCGCACGGGTAAGTCGCTGAGGAGTTGTTTGGCTAGTGCGGCAGTTTTTTCGAGGACTAAGATTTCTAGTTGTTCGGATGTGGCGATCGCTTTGGCTAGGGCGACAAATTCGGTTTGGACGCGATCGAGGTCTTCTAACCATAGGTCGGGATGGCTGGGGAAGGCTAGCCAACAGGCGGTGTGGGGTTGCCATTCGGCTGGCTGCGTGTAGCCTAAGTCTTTGGGGTGATCCATGCAGGTTGAGGTGTATAGTTGAGAATCCATTGAAAATCGTACCCTTGTTTTGGGCGATCGCGTTGTCTATAAATTGTGACTGTGTGCTTGTTTGAGTTGTGGGGTTTAGCAATTAATAGTTTTATTCTTAAAAAATTTAGAAAATTGGGGCGAAAAGGTATTATCCTAAAAATAGTCGTTGTAACGACTCTATTTTAGTTTTGTTTTTTCTTGATTTTTTCTAGTTCAGATTTATAACCTATACATAACAATGAGTACAGTTAATACAGAGATTCGTTTGCTTCTAAATCTATGGGATTTGGGAAGTGGTCAAGGGCTAGTTAAGAGAAGTACGCTTTTGCGCCCTTATAAGGGGCAGGATAAGAAGGCGATCTATGAGGTAGGTTTGCAGGAGCTTGCTGATGGCGGGGCGATCGCGCAAACCGATGATAAAAAGGTGGTAAGAATGTCGCTGACGGATGCGGGTTTGCAAAAATTGGCGGCGGGTTTGTATGGTGAGTTTGGTTTTGAGGGTCAGTTGGTGGGTAGTCGGTTGGCTAATGCTGCTTTGAGGTGGTTTCGTCAAAATCAAGGTCAAGTTGTTGCGGTTGAGTCCGCGACCAAGATTTCTTCCTACGATGAGTTTAAGGCTGTGGCTTTAGAAACTTATCAACGCCTTAGCTATGAGTCAAACAAGAGCAAACTTGTGCCTGTTTACGAGATTCGTCGCGATATTGCCGATCGCGTGACTCGTACACAATTTAATGACTGGATGCTAGAGATGCATCGTACTGATGTTTTGCATTTGCACAGTGGCGGATCTTTTGATGCAACTGAAGATGAACTACAAGACTGTATTTACAGTGACCTACTGAAGACTTATTACTTTAATGCAGAACGTTTTAACTAAGAAAATTTTGAAAATATGATTAAGCGTAAAAACCCTTTCCTAAAGCCTGCAATTGTCAATGCTAAAGATATCTGGGGTGAAGACTTTTGTGATTTTTCAGAGCTTAATGCCGAAGTCTCCAGAACTATAATTGAAGCTTTGCAGGAAGTAAAAGGAACTTTTTCAATTCCTATTGTTGGTGAAGTCGGTGCAGGAAAAACCCAGATTTTCTCTCGTATTCGTCATCAACTTTCTGCAACTGATGAAGCCTTTTGTGTCTATGTAAATGCGGATCAGATTACTTCATTGGATTTTGTATGCGTTTCCTTTCAACAGTTTTTAGTCGATAGCTTATTCCACATTGGGAAATCTGGTGTAACTTATTTACAAGAAATTGCCACAAACCTTGTCAATGAAGCATTAGAAGGAATTAATTCTACAAAAAGATTTACTTCACCTGAATTACTGGAACAGTTCAACCAACTTGCTACAAATAATAGACTGGTAGATAGAATTACTGGTCAAATTCAGCAACTGAAACCTTATCTATCAGATAGCTCAGAGGTTATTCGGGCGTTGCTGTGGACTCTATCCGCATCTGGTAAAGCAATTTTAGATGAATCTGACTTTTTACTGGATAACTCTAATTCTTCTAAACCTGTCAACTACTATCTATCTCCCAGCGCTGTTGACTGGCTGAAAGGTATTGAGATTCCTGAAGATGATGCTCGCATGATGAAACTATCTAGTAAAAGTTTCAGTGATCAAGACAAAGAATCAGAAGCTCTCAGGCGTACAATGCAACTCTTGCGTATAGTCTCTGAGTATAAGTCTGTAGTAATTTGTTTTGATGAAGTAGATGCGACTAAATATAATAAGTATGGAGATAAAACACCAGTAGTAATTACAGATTTTATTAAGACCTTGCACAACAGCTTAGATAAGGTTGAATGCAAAAAATCAATTTTGTTGATGTCGCTATGGGTTACTTCAATTTGGAGAACCAGTATGTCTCTTGGTAGTTATGGTGTAATTGAAAGAGTATGCTCTCTTTCTTCTTTAAATAAAGAGCCAATTTCTTTAGACAAAAATCTTCTTAATGAAGAAACTGGACTCAAATTAGTTGATTTTTGGCTTGACAGATTTAACGCTAAAGATGTAGAAGACCCATATCAGCCTTTGGGCGGAGAGGAGAAGACTAGGCATTTTTGTAAAAATCGCCCCAATCCTAGACAGCTATGGCGCTGGTGTGCTGAGAACTGGATTGAGTTCATTGATGGAGGTAATGGAGGATATCCGCCACCACCGCCACCACCTGACATCAAGATTAGTATAGAGGAAATTCATAAAACTTTCGTAGATGATGAGTATTCTCAACTCATGGAAGATGAAACTTTAATAGTTGAGTCTTTGATATTTGGCTTAGAAAGAGCAATTGATCAAACAATCGAAAATGTTTTGATCAAAAAAATCACAAGACTACCCAAAAATGCTAAGTTTCAATTCAAGATCGAAGGTCTTGAAGATGGGAAACCTGTCTCAATCGGTGTGGGCGTTTGTCAGTCAGCAAATGGTGCAACAGTAGGCGCGATGTTGTTAAGGTTATTAGAATATCCAAAATACAAATTAACTCGCGGATGTCTAGTTAGATCAGAAAGCAAGAAAATAAGCATACGAACCCAAGCATTTAAGAATCTAACCAAACTGACCAGTCCACCTTTTAACGGTGAATTCGTTCCTCTCAAATATAATGAGATTGCTGAAATTCATGCCATATATTTGCTGACACAACAGCCAGAAATCACAAAACTAGATCCTGATGAAGTTTCTGCTTTTATCATTTCAAAAGCTGTTGAAAACAAGCTAATCAAAGAAATTCTCAGCGATCCATCTGGTTTTATTCCTGCTTCGGCTATTTCACAACCAAGATTATTTATCGGTGATGATAAGGATGACACAGGACTATCTGATGACGACTTTGATGTTACTGACGATGAGAGTAAAGAGCAAGAATTAGTAAAGCTGATCGAGGATTTGTTATCTGAACAGTATTTAGAACCTTTAGCACTTATATCTCATGACCGAGATGAAGATACAGGTAATATTTATGGTCTATTTTTAGAATATCGTCGTAATTGGCTTTTTGACTATCAAATCACAGATTCTGGTGCGTCCTTTCGCCCATCAGAATTGGTTAGAGAGTTACCAGAAGAAAAACTAGAAATATTGTCTGAGTTAAATGGAAATGAACTGATTGCTCTAATTCGTCTTGTGCGGATGTCTAAAGCGATCGGTGGGACAGTCACAATTCTCAATGATGCAGACTTTGAAGACCAAGATGCAGCCCTAGAGATTTATGGATTCTATCCACCCGATCTAGATGCAAACCCCGCTCTGTACTATAGACATGAACAGCTAGGCGTATCTATTGGCACTCAACTATTTTGGGGTGATGAAAATACCGAAAGTCTGTCCTTTGGCTTTGTTAATGATATTCAAACAGAAGATTTTTCTGTATTTGATAGCTTTGATGAAGCTTGTGAATTTGGCATCATGCGTCTAAATTATTACATCCAAGAGTCTTAAATAATCCTAATCAATGCACCTAGAGCTATCTTTAACAGTCGAAAAAATTGATTACGACAAACTAACATCGGGAGAGAATATTGCTGTTCTCTTCCGTCCGTTTCCCATTGGCAGAAAATTTGTATTAGCACCCTTGATCAATAATGAAAATGGTGAAAATACAGAATTTCTGTCCAATGCTTTTGTTGAAGTAGTAGACAAAGAAATTATTAGCCAAGACAAAATTAATATCGACTTGGCTAATTTACTGAATGTTTCTTTAGAAAATCTCAGAGAAAAACTTAGTAAAGCTGACAACTCACTTTTGATGCATTTTCGGGTTTATTGGTTTGAGTCACAAATCAAAGTCTTAACCCAAAATCAACTTGGCTTTTTGCCATTACCACAACCCATATTTATTAAAGATTCTATACCCCTAATTAATGTTGACACTCTCAGCGCTGAAGCGACTGAGATTCCTGACTAGCCCATAGTTTGGACTTCAGAGGCGTAGTCAAAGCGCCTCTACTGATTCCACTTAGGTCTAAGCCTAGTGTTACCGCTACTTTTGAGAGAATATTTGCAG
>JBDNJN010000152.1:0-12214 GCA_041687725.1 Pseudanabaena sp. | reverse complement strand
TTGACCCCATGCTCAATGCTTGGGCGATTGTCAACAATCTACGCTCATTCTTACCTGGTGCGAAAAAAGCTGGTCAGTCTCTCGCTCAGTTCTTTGGCGCTATCGTCAATGACATTCCTTGGATGGAGGTGCTCAATCTCTCTACTGTTGGGCTTTTGCACGATCTTCTTCCCTCCTCTTCCTAGCTAGCACCAAATTTTAAACTATGTGGATCTGAATCCGACGAGGGGACAGGAAATACAAAAAACTCGACCTGTTGTGATTATTAGTGCTGAGTCATTTCAGCCAATTCCTCTCAGAATCGTCATTCCGATTACAAGTTGGCAAGAAAAATTTAGCGATCGCCTTTTTATGATAAAAATCGAGGCTAACCTAGAAAATCAACTTAGTCGCGATTCTGCGGGAAATGTTTTGCAGGTTCGCAGCATTTCAACGGAGCGATTTGTAAAACGGTTGGGGCAAGTTTCAGATGAGATTTTACAAGAGTTGCTGGCTGGTTTGATTGTGTGTGTTGATTATGAACCAAATTCATAGATCGCCTATCACCATCAAAATAATTGCGATCGCCTCAGATCAAAGCAAAAGTTTCGATCCGAAAATATCTGATGAGTCAATGTTATAGGGCTTCAAGAAATCTCGACTAACTTACCTTCAATAAACTTATGCAAAATACTAGAAATAAATGATGGATAGGGAAGTCCTTCTGCTAAAGCACGTTTTTGTAGTAGTCTCAAATCTTTTTCGGATACTGAAATGCTAATAACACTATTTTGAGCAAGGGTTGCGGAGGCAATTTTTCTGTGTTGCTCTAACTCTTCTTGCCAATTTGCCGATCTAGTCATCTGACCTGATTCAAAAGCATCTAATATTTCTTGTTCTTCTGGATCTAGTTTATTCATGGGGATCACCTAAATATTTTTTAGTGGCTTTTCGGTTTGGAATAATCGTTTTCAAAAATATTCCTTCTTCTGATTCAACAAAAGGGACTAAATAGACATACCCTTCAACGACAACAACGGATATTTTTTGATTTGGATAGCGCTCTTGATTGGGATGGTCGAAAACATCAATTTCATCGCCAGATTGAATGTGAAATACAATTTCTTCAAAGCTAATTCCTCGCTCTTGTTGGAGTAGCTTGTTCTTGTCAGAATTCCAAAAATAAAATTTCATTTTAGGGTTTATTGGATTTTACCCAGTAGCTTTTCATTGAATTATTTGATTAAAGCCTAATTGCGAACAAAAAACGATGAACTCTAATTACATTTAAGGTGATTTTAACCACTTAAGTAGAATCTCATCAAGTAGACTATTATCAGTAACTGACTGTGCGAAAAACTTTCTTTCTTCAATTACTAGCCCCTTTGCTGCTACTAGAAATGCTTGCTTACACCAAATATCCATTGATGGATATATTTCCTTTAATTGTCTTAGCCAATCTGCACCATTACAGTTTCTTGCACTGATAATGATTTCTCTGCGAACTACACCAGAGCTATTATCAAATAAATTAATTAGTTCGCTGAAGTGGTTAAAACTACTATTTCGAGCAAACACAGACATAACACACAGTTGAAAATATTCGTTAGAGCGGACTACCTCATTGGAGAGCGCTTTTAAGAGTCTTTCTCCCAATTCGACACAATCACCTTCGTAATTTATAGAAGCTGAAGATAGGTAATGACAAACATCGGCGAGAGCAGGCATTAAATGGTTTAGATTTTTTAAACAAAAATCTATAGCATCAGGATGTCCGACTTGCGTCAATCTTCTTAGAAACCATCGTAATCTTATAAAATTAACAGATTTAGAACTCTCAGATATTGACGATCCACTTAGCACGCGATATGCAGAAGATTGAAGTAATACTAAAATTCGATCTATTGGATTACTTTCTTTTAAGAGATATTGATTTAGAATTGATTCTAATGCTTGTTTACTAAAAGTTTTTAAGTCATCCTCATTGATTTGGCTCAATAGAACTATTTGATATGGATTACCTCCTGAATATTTTTTGATTATTCCTAATAGTTTTTTTTCCAGATGGTTAATGGGTCTATCTTCTATCATTTGTCTACAATAAACTTGAAGATCCCCTGAAGATAAAAGACGTGTTTTTTGTTTATTTAAAATTAGTCGTTGTTGCTTGTCTAATATATCCGAAAATTTATAAAGATATGCCCTTGCTTGCTCTTCCGAACTAGCGAAAATTACAAAATCATCAACAAATCTACAAAAATTAATGCCCTGTAAGACCAGACTATTATCTACGGGTATTAGAGTTGCTTCAGCTAGTAAATGTGTTGAGTGGGGACCAACAGGAATACCACGAGACACTTTAGCGGTCAAGCTCTCTAAAAGTTTTATTATCCATTTAGTATATTGATTTGGTAATCCTGACTCAATAAGTTGATTCTCAATGGTGTGATGATATATTTGATTGTAAAAATCAGATATATCAAGAACTAAAGCATGGGAATAAAGTTCGGCTTGCTGATAGCAATTAGTCCAAAAAGGTGTCCAATCATAATTTTTATCATATAACCATCCATCATTGTCTGGCTTAAAGCGATAACTAAAAACTCTATTCTCATTTGTAGATATTCTACGATTCTCTATTGAATCACCACACTCATGGATGATTGAAGCCAAAATAATACTATCCAGTAAATTCAATTGAGTTGCTTGTCGAATAGAGAGATCATCTTTTGGAACAGTAAATCTTCGGGCAGGACTGGGCAGATGTTTAGATAGATCTAAAGAAGCAAGTTTGTCTTCAACATAATCTTTTTGCCCTAAAATTGCATCAAATTCGATAGGTCTTGGAAATAGATCAGAGTCACCTACTTTTTCTAAATGTGATATAGCCCAAGATATAGAGTTACGCGAGAGAGGCATATTATATTACGTATTTTAAAATCTGATATCTAAAGTATACATTTCCATAGCATCCATTTGTCTACAAACCTTCGAGAACTTCCGCAGAAGATAACTTCCCCTTGATAGGTTCAAACTCATCTTCCAATAGCCATAGTTTCGCCTCTTCATAGCTATGACTCGTTAGTACAACTTTATAATTTTCAGCAGGATCGAAAATCTGACATACACCCTTCGTATCTCCAGTTAACATCAGCAAATATGGTGGAGACTGCATCGGATCGACCCAAACCTCAAGAAAACTCCAATTATCCTTCGCTGGGTCGAGTACGGGGGATAACATGATATCGATTGTTTGCATCTACTTTAGCCTCACCATAAAATAACAAAATAGTTGAGCCATCCATGTCAAGCCTATAACCAATAGACTGCGAGAAAAACAGTCCATAACGATCATAGTTTCGGATGTTTCCCGTAAATTCACCTACTTTTATAATAGCCTGTGCCACTTCATACATAGTAGCTTCATCATTAAAAACGTGAATAGAATGTCCTAATCTCAATAATCGCTGAGATTGTGGAGTATTCGGCAAGTGTTTAGGAATATGTTTCGGATCGAGAAAAATCCCACTTGCTATACCTGCCATTGTTTTTTCTGAATTATTGCCGCGATCGCATTTTAGCTTAATCTAAGTTATTTGCGATCGCGCTTTAGATGTGGCGATCGCTGTACTGCCTCAGATGCGATCGCCTACTTTTGCATCTGTAGTAAAAAACAAAAAGAGAGCGATCGCCCTCTTTTAAAACTCAATAGATTTTAGGAAAACTAAACCGTTGCGGCGACAGGAACTTCATCTGTAGCTTCAGGACTATTCTGCTCCGAAGGCGGTACAACTTGCCAGAACTTAGGCAAATAGCTCGACCAATTATCGAGAATCTCCTTAGCTCTAGAACTACCAGTCTGCTCATAGCTAGACTGAATTAGTTCCTTCAATTGATTCTCACCTGCGACAGTACCAACCCTTTGCACTTTGAGGATTTCTTGACTGAGGCGATCTTTAAACTTGCCATCGATATCGAGGAAGTAAGCAATACCGCCTGTCATTCCTGCGCCCACGTTGCGACCAGTTGTGCCAAGCACAACAATCACACCGCCAGTCATATATTCGCAACAGTGATCGCCTGTGCCTGTAACGATCGCCTTTGCGCCAGAGTTACGCACCCCGAATCGCTCGCCAGCGCGTCCATCGACGAAGAGATAACCACCTGTTGCGCCATAGAGACAGGTATTACCGACAATGGAGTTATCGGCAGGATTGAAGATACAGTCGGGCTTTGGCTTGATGCTGATGTTGCCGCCATTCATGCCTTTGCCGATGTAGTCATTGGCTTCACCGATCAAGGAGAGATTCAAGCCATTGATATTGAAAGCGCCAAAACTTTGTCCTGCCGCACCGACAAATTCGAGATTGAGGTGGCTGGCGAGTCCTGAGTTGCCATATTGCTTCGCGATCGCCCCTGATACTCGCGTCGCAACTGAGCGATCGGTATTGACGATCGCATAGCTTTTACTTAAATCAGTTTGATTAGCGATCGCATTTTGTACTTCCAGATCAGCCAAAATCTCATCATCGAGAACCACACCGTTACTATGGGAAGTTGACGAATGCTCTAACCAACTGCGATCGCTCTTGGTATTAGGCAGATTAATCAAACAACCCATGTCAACTTGATTGATATCGAGCTTAGCGAGTTTCAAGTCTTGACGTTGAGCTAACAGGTCAGAGCGTCCGATGATATCTTTGACCGACTTGTAGCCAAGCCTAGCAAGGATTTGACGAACTTCTTCAGCAACGAAGAAAAGAAAGTTAACCACGTTTTCGGGTGTGCCGGGGAAACGTTTGCGGAACTGTTCTAATTGCGAAGTTACGCCAACGGGACATTTATTCGTGTGGCAAACTCGCGCCATGATGCAACCTTCGGCAATCATTGCCGCCGTACCGAATCCGTATTCTTCGCCACCGAGGAGCGCAGCGATCGCCACATCCCAGCCAGTTTTGAACCCGCCATCGACTCGCAACAATACGCGATCGCGTAATTTGTTACCCATCAGCACTGTATGCACTTCTGCTAAACCAAGTTCCCAAGGTGAGCCAGCGTGCTTGATCGAACTCAAAGGAGACGCACCTGTACCGCCATCATAGCCAGAGATTTGGATGATGTCGGCGTTTGCCTTAGCAACCCCTGCGGCGATCGTGCCGATACCGATTTCTGATACCAGCTTGACCGATACTTTCGCGGTGGGATTAATTTGGTGGAGGTCGAAGATTAGCTGTGCAAGGTCTTCGATAGAGTAAATATCATGGTGCGGAGGTGGTGAAATTAGCGATACTCCTGCTTTAGAATTTCGCAACATCGCGATGTAGCTACTCACCTTCGGACCTGGCAACTGTCCGCCTTCGCCTGGTTTTGCACCTTGCGCCATCTTGATTTCCAATTGATTGGAACTAACGAGATAGGAAGGCGTGACCCCAAAACGTCCTGAAGCAATCTGTTTAATTGCCGAGTTGGCGCTGTCTCCATTCTTTAAGCCTTTGAGGTGAGGGAATGATGCTGAAATGCCTTCAGCGTTGACATCATTAATCGGTAAATAGCGAATCGGATCTTCACCACCTTCACCGCAGTTGGATTTACCGCCAACGCGATTCATGGCGATCGCCAACACTTCATGGGCTTCACGACTCAAAGCGCCTAGGGACATTGCCCCAGTACAGAAGCGTTTGAGGATTTGAGAAGCATCTTCTACTTCTTCAATCGGGATGCTAGGGCGATCGCTCTTAAATTCCAGCAAGTCACGCAACGCCGTTGGGGTGCGATTCTGTAACTGAGTCCGATAGACTTCGTAATGGTCATAACCATCACCCGCAACAGCTTTATGCAAAGCCTTCGCCATTTCGGGGCTGTTCATGTGGTATTCACCAGTGGGGCGATACTGCACGAAGCCGTAGTTTTCTAGCTTTTTGATGTGCAATTCAGGGAAGGCTTGATGATGGAAGCTGAGTAACTCAGAAGCAATATCAGCAAAGTTGACACCGCCAACGCGAGAAACTGTTCCCTTGAAAGAGATATCAATTACTTCAGAGCCAATGCCGATCGCCTCAAAAATTTGTGCGCCGCTATAGCTCGACAGCAGCGAGATTCCCATTTTCGAGAGAATTTTTAATAGACCGCCTTCAACTGCTTTACGATAACTATCTTGAACTTGACTAATTGTCAGAGCCTTGATTTTGCCACTTTGCATTTGGGTTTGAGTCTTAGTCTTACCCCACCATTGGCGCGTAGTCTCAAAGGCAAGATAAGGACAAATCGCACTCGCTCCATAGCCAATCAAGCAAGCAAAATGATGCGTACTCCAACATTGCGCCGTATCGACAATAATCGAAGCTTTCATGCGAATCCCTTCCGCACAAAGGCGGTGATGTACGGCTCCCACTGCTAGTAATGGCGGAATATAGGCATTCTCAGCATTGAGATTGCGATCGCTTAAAATCAACAACTTCGCGCCGTTGCGAACTGCTGCTACTGCGTCATCACTGAGTTTCGCGATCGCATTTTTTAGACCATCAGCGCCTGAGGCGATCGCAAACAACATATCTAATTTAGTCGCCGCAAAACCAAATGATTGTAATTCCTCAAGTTCTGTCTCATTAATGACAGGACTACTGATTTTAATCTGATTCGCCGCTTCAGGAGTAGCAAGCAATAAATTCGCTCTCTCTCCCAAAAACATCGACAAAGACATCACCGTTCCTTCACGCAGAGGATCGATCGGTGGATTTGTTACCTGTGCGAAGCGTTGCTTGAAGTAGTCATACAGCAGATGTGGACGTTGAGATAGAAATGCTAAAGGCGCATCATCACCCATACAGAAAATTGGCTCTTTCCCATCTTGAGCCATAGTTTCCACGACCATTTCCACATCTTCAAGAGTGTAACCAAAGGCAGTTTGCTGGGCAAGAATCTTTTGTTCATCCAGTGTTGTCGCTGCATAAAAGGGCTTTGCTTCAAGCTGCTTACGGCTTTGCTTAATCCATTCGCCATAGGGATGAGCCTTGGCAACCCGTTCCTTAATATCCCAATTATGCAAAATCTCATGGGTCTGTAAATCCACAGCAATCATCTGTCCAGGTCCAAGACGACCTTTCTCGATGATTTCAATTTCAGGAATATCTACAGTTCCTGCTTCCGAACTGACGATCACCATGCCATCGCTAGTAATCATGTAACGCGCAGGACGCAATCCATTGCGATCGAGCGCTGCGCCGATAACTTTACCATCACTAAAAGCTAGCAACGCGGGACCATCCCATGCTTCTTGCAAGCCACTGTAATATTCGTAGAAATCGACAATTTCGGGGCGATCGCTTAAATCTGGTTGATTCTCATAGGCTTCTGGCACAAGAATCATCATTGCTTCGAGTGGACTATGCCCTGTCTCAATCAACAACTCAAAAACGTGATCCAAAGTAGCCGAATCGCTCTCATTTGGTTTGAGAATTGGCAACAAATCCTTAAGGCGATCGCCTTTTTCGTCTACCAAACTAGGATGGGTGAGATCGCCCTGACGCGCTAAGAACCAATTGGTATTTCCTTGCAGAGTATTAATTTCGCCATTGTGACCGAGAAAACGCATCGGTTGAGCAAGCGGCCATTTCGGTAAAGTGTTCGTACTAAAACGGCGGTGATAAATCGCGTAAGGCGATACATAATCAGGGTTTTGGAGATCTTCATAAAAAGCATCTAGTACAGCCGATCGCACCATGCCTTTATAAATCACCGTCGCATTAGAAAAAGATGGCACATAGAAATCGCTATTCCGACTAGGAGCCAGTTTTTTAACTTCAAGCTTAATACGGCGGCGAGTGATGTAAATCGCTTTTTCGATCTGGGCGAGATTTTGAAGAGATGAATCAGTCCCAAAAATTGCTTGCTCGATCTGTGGTTGATTTTCCCGCGCCTGAATTCCTAACACCTCTGGCTTTACAGGAACGATCCGCCATCGCAATAACTTCAATCCCTCTTCGGCAGCAATTTTTTCTGTGATTTCGCGACATTTTGCCGCGTGATCGCAATCCTGTGACAAGAAAAACATCCCCAATGCCGAACGCTCAGGATCGATAGTCAGATCCGCAAATTCTTTTTGCAACAAACCCCAAGGAATCGCTGTCATCAAGCCCGCGCCATCGCCTGAGTCTTGGTCAGCGCTACAGCCGCCACGATGCTCCATACAAGTCAGTGCTTTGAGCGAATTACTCACGATTTTATGGCTAGCACGACCTTCTTTGTCAGCAATAAAACCTACTCCGCAGGCATCACGCTCTTCCACCAGCCAATAGGGACCTGGGATCAAATTAGTAGTTCCAGACTGATTAGACTGACTTGTATTCACGCGGCTCATTTCCATCGGATTAATTGTTGCTATCAAAAAAATATAACGCAAAGCAAATATTTCAACAAATTGTGTGAGTTAAATGTCTGATTTAATTGCTGCGCGGGGAAATACTAATTATAAACCACAAGAATTTTACTTGTGTTCTGCTTACTACACTTTTTGGGTGTATTTTTAACTGTTAGCAGTTTCGATAACTTGAATAATGGCTTATTGGCTTCTCAAAAGTGAACCCGATGTTTATTCCTACGCTGATCTAGAGCGCGATCGCCAAACGATTTGGGATAACGTGAATAATAATCTGGCGCTCAAACATATCCGCACGATGCAACTCGGCGATTTAGCGCTGATTTATCATACAGGCGGTGAACGCCGCGCCATGGGGATCGCTGAAGTGATTAGTTTGCCCTATGTTGATCCGAAATTAAACGATCCTAAACGGGCGGTAGTTGATGTCAAGGCAATGCGATCGCTGTCTCAGCCCGTCACCCTTGCTCAAATTAAACAAGATCCCGATTTTGAAGGCTGTGATTTGATTCGGATTAGCCGTCTGTCAGTTGTCCCCATTTCTGAGGCACATTGGCAAAAAATCTTAAAACTTGCGGAATAATTCAGTCTCTGTTAGCTTTTTTGAGTGATTCCTACGCGATCGCCTTAGCATCATCATCTGTAGAACAGCAATTCTTATCATGAAAATTTTACCTCAATTTGGCTTAAAACATTGATAATAGTCACAATAGTTAGAGATACTTGATATGCAAGTGGCGAGAATTTTGATTACATCAAAGCGATCGCCTAAAGCATAAAAGGTATAGTCAGGAATTCAATTATTACCATCCGTTTGGCGATCATCTCCCTTGGCGTTATGAAACTTCGACAGTTTCTCTCGTCTCAATGGATATACTGCCAACGCGCATTCCTTCCATTTCTTCTAGTACTTGCAGATACTTGCCTGTAATTAATCTAGCACCACGGCGATGGGTGAAGTAGTTCCATCCCCATTGGATCATTACAATTAGTTTGCTGTCAAATTCAATCAGATAATAAATATGGATAAATGTCCAGATAAACCATGCTAGCGAACCTTTGAGACGTAAGAACTTGAAATCGGCAACCGCTTCGTGACGACCAATTACGGCCATACTGCCAAAGTCTTGGTATTTGAATTTGGCTGGATCTTTTTTCTGAACCTTGGCTTCGATATGATGAGCGACATATTCGCCTTGCTGCATCGCCACAGGTGCAACCCCGGGTAACGGACGATCGCCTTGATGGGGGTAGTTAGCGAGATCGCCAATTACATAAATATTGGGATGGCTGGCGATCGACATATCAGGCTGCACGATTACACGCCCGACTCGATCTAGTTCAGCATCAACGCGATCGCCTAATACTTTACCCAAAGCCGAAGCCTTGACTCCCGCCGCCCAAAGAATTGTTTGCGCTTGGATGCATTCAACTTGATCGCCAGATTTAAAGGTGACTACATGATCTTCGATATTCGTAACCATTGCGCTAGTCCTGACCTCAACGCCCAGAGCTTCCAAAGATTTTTTAGCGGTAGCCGAGAGATCGGGGTGATAGGGTGGCAATACGCGATCGGTTCCTTCGATCATGATGATCCGCGCTTTTTTAGTGTCAATATTTGTGAATTCACCACTGAGAGTGCGATGGGCAAGCTCAGCTAATGTCCCTGCAAGCTCGACTCCTGTTGGTCCGCCACCGATTATGACAAAGTTCATGAGGGCTTCGCGAAACTGAGGATCGCTAGTTTTTTCGGCAGCCTCAAAAGCACTAAGAATCCGTCGGCGAATATTAATCGCGTCTTCAATAGTTTTTAGTCCTGGTGCTTGCTCTGACCATTGATCGTTACCAAAATAATGGTGACTAACTCCTGTGGCAACAATGAGCGAGTCATAGTGAACTTCTAATTGATTTTTTAATTTAACCAGTTGCGCCTGAGCATCAATATCAATTACTTCACCCATGAGGACGCTAGTATTTTTGTTTTCTGCCAATACTGACCGCAATGGTGAAGCGATATCTGCGGGAGAGAGACTACCTGTGGCTACTTGATAAAGCAAGGGCTGAAACAAATGAAAATTACGTCTGTCGATTAATGTGACTTTAACTGGAGATTTTCCTAGCTTTTGAGCGGCATATAATCCACCAAAGCCGCCGCCAATAATAACAACATGATGGGGGCGATCGTTTTGATTACTTATAGACATAGTAAGTATATTTTTGAAAAAGGATTAGAGCTTAAGCTTGGCAAAATTTTCGAGGCCTTTTCAAGCCATTATTTAAATCATTATAAATTTATTTTTGCTAAGTAAGTAGGCAAGCATAATAAAACCCAAAACCAAAAAAGCTGTAGCGCACGCGCAGCGTGCGCTACAGCTTTTTTGGTTCTAAGGGTTTTATTATGCTTTTTCTTTCGCTGCTCGGATAATACGACTACCTTGCAAAATATTATTGATTTGTTTAAGAATCACAAGATCTTCTTCAGGAAGGTTAAAAGCAGTTTTGAATTGAGAATCCTTCTCTAGAAAACTAAAGGCTTGACGAAACTCGATGGGTGTGGCGGCGATCGCATTATCAAAATGACAAGGAATAATCCGCACAAAATTCCAACTCGCGACTTGATCTGCCCATGCGATCGCCGCTTGCGGATCACGATTGAGAATCAATGTTTGCAAAATCGGCGCAACAAAAATTCGACCATTACCGTGCAAAGCTGTAAAGGATTGATACCAGTCTTCTCTCCATTTAAACGGGAATAGTCCAAAAAAAGCTTTTTGCGATCGCTCTGGCGCGTTAGCAAGATCGCGCAATGCTTGGATAAAGGGAACAGTTTCTAATACTTGCGGACGGAAATAGAATAAAAATAATGAAGTCCTCTGCCAGCCACGAATTCGATTGGCTTCGGTGTCTAAAATTGGCTCAATGGCGCTATCTCTAGCATGAAATAGTAATGGATAGGGATCGAGTTGCAGGATTTCGGGTGGATTTAATGGAATTGAGACAATTGTATCGGTGACGAGAAGAGTCTGCGATCGCTTATCAAACATCGCCACTTCGGCAAATTGACCCAAGCCTAATTCAATCGAACCTAAAACCGCATAATCAAACTGATCGGCGAAGGGAGTCTGAGCCACATCTTGCGGCAAAATATGCGTGCGTCCCCAAGGGAAACCCAACCAACTTAGCGGCAAATTAAAAGGGAAGCTCCATTGGTGCGGTGACACATACACCTGTGCTTGAGGGAATTTTCGCGCAAATGGTCTTACAAACACTTTATGCTCAATTCCTGAAACAGTCGGCAAAATAATATACTTTACTTCACCATGTGCCGCGACAAGCTCATTTACTAGCCGAATGCATTCGAGAGTTGGCGCAACGGGTGCATATACGAGTAGTCCGCCTTTTTCTAGTTTCACAACCGTCATGCGGATCGGCACAACTACATAAAAAATCCCCTGAATCTGGTCGAATGTCCAGATCGCATCTTTAACCACTTCTTTACGAAGAGTGCGTCTTTGACCATAAGGATAGATCGGCACTACTTGCCAAAATTTCCACGACCAATCATTTTTGCTTACTGGGGACATCTCTTGCACAGTCATCAACCGCGATCTCAGTTTTTATATTTTTTGTTATCTATTGTAGCGCGGGCATCCTGCCCGCAACGCAAGCGAGATACTCTCGCTACGATATTTATGAACTACCCCAACCTGCTGCGCGAGGATCAGGGTGGTTTCATTTTCGGAAAGGGTTAGAGGGTAAGAACTTTCAGGTTGCGCCAGAGGAAATGAATGGAGAGAAATCAGGAAGAGCAGGAGAGAATATCAAAAGCTTGATGAACCTGATTAGCGAGAACACGTTGCG
>JBDNJN010000151.1:0-13428 GCA_041687725.1 Pseudanabaena sp. | reverse complement strand
TTTTCACTCGATCACCCTTTAGAGACCTTAATGGCTTTTCCTATCATAACCACTGGCTGCGAAATCTTCTCATTGCTTCTTCTCTCAATGGAAGAAGTATGGATAAATCTATCAAACACAAACTAAAGTAGAACTAGAAATGGATCAATCGCTATGAAGCCGATCCGTTCGCAGGTGAACAGCTTGCTGAGCCTTTAGTCAAAGAGGTTCTTTTAGATCGCTATCATTCCCATACTTCTAAATGTGCAAGTTGTAGCCAAGCTTTGCGAAATGTGCGAAAGCTGAAAACTGTAAGTAAGATCGTTGCGGCGATCGCATGGACATCTAGCCCCTTAATTAGTTACTTTTTTGCACCTGCCAATTTAACCTTGATTTTGCTTGCTGCTATTCCTGCGGCGATCGCGATCGCTGTATGGCTAATCTGTAATAACCTAGAGCGAAAGTTTACTCACGGACAAGAAACTCCATTACGGAATTTATAAACCCAAAAAGCTGTGGCGCACGCGGAGCGTGCGCCACAGCTTTTTTCATGTTCATGATTAATCAACTTTAAACTTGTTTCGCAATTGACTGCTAAACGCATCGATCGCCGTTACAACCACCAACAAAACCAACATCATCGTCATCGCTTTGTTATATTCAAAACCACGAATATAACTAACTAACTCGAAACCAATACCCCCTGCACCAACTACACCTAAAACGGAAGCAGCGCGAATATTGTATTCAAACATATAGAGCGTATAGCCAAGACAGAGGGGGAAAACTTGCGGGAACACACCATATTGAGCAATTTGCCACCATGAAGCGCGGCTGACTTGCAAAGATTCTAGCGATCGCTTATCGACAGACTCGATCGCCTCTTGATAGAACTTCGCTAAATAACCAATCGTATAAATTCCTAAAGCCAAAGTTCCCGCAGGCGCACCCAAACCAGTCGCCGACACAAAAAACAATCCTAAAATAATTGATGGAACTGAGCGAACAGTATTTTGAAGAAGATTGGCTAGCGATCGCAACCAAAATGGTGAAAGATTTTGGGCAGATAATAAGGCGATCGGTATTGAGAGAATTGCGCCAATTGTTGTTCCCAAAAGCGACATTTGCACAGTCTCAATCAACGCCTTGATTGCCACATCTAGAATGCTCAAATCGGGCGGCCAAAGACGTGACAGAAAATCTGCCATGTAGGGCAGACTGGTCTGGAGTAATTTCAGATCGACTTTTAAGCCTTTTAATGACCAGATGTAAGCCCAACCTAAGCCGATAATCATTAAAACTCTGATTAGCCAGATGTTATGACGACTAGAAGTATAGGCACGAATCCGATCAAGAAGTTTCATTAGGCGGCATTAACAGATGGAACTAGGGATAGATGTTGCAACTTGGCAAACTGTCTTTCCACATTTTGAGAGTCTCCATCATAACAGACTTGCCCTTCTTGGAGAACGATCGCTCGTTGGGCATACTGAGCCGCCAGCGCCAGATCGTGCAGTACGACTACAACTGTCAACCCTTTGCGGTGCATTTCCTGTAGATTGCTCATCACTTGATTGACACCCGATACATCTAAACCTGTAGTTGGTTCATCAGCAAGCAAAATCTGGGGAGACTGGATCAAGGTACGAGCGATCGCTACTCGTTGACGTTGACCGCCGCTTAGTTGTCTCGCTTTTTGATAGATTTGTTCTTGCAGACCCATTTTTTGTAATAGCTGCGTAGCAATGCGGCGATCGCGTTGCGGAAATCCCCACAAACTCTGCCATGTATTCAGTTCACCGAGGCAACCGCAAAGGACATTATCTAAACAAGAAAGTTGATCGACTAAGCCGCCGCCTTGAAAGAGAAAGCCCACATTTTTACGAACTGTCTCGATCTGCTTCGGCTCGACTGTAGTTCCACAAATCTGGATTTCACCTTGTTTGACAGGAACTAATCCGACCAGCGATCGCAAAAGTGTTGATTTCCCCGCGCCATTTAGTCCCAACAGAGCCACAAATTCACCGCGATTAATTTGTAAATCAATTCCATTTAAAATTGGACGCTTTAATGTCGGTTGATAAGCAGTGCGGAGATTGCGACAGGCAATCGCTGGCGAATTATTTTCTGATAAAGGCTTCATAATTTTCAAGTTCTAATCTTGGCATATCAACATCTATATTTCTGCTTAGCGAAGCTGCCCTCACCCCCCCTCTCCCTAGGCTACTTTGTACACACAACTAAGGTAATTTCCAAAATCTTATCAATAACCCCTCCCTAGCCCTCCCCTTGCAAAGGGGAGGGAACAAGATTTCTGGTTTTCCCCCTTTGCAAAGGGGAGGGAACAAGAAATCTTGTTTTCCCCTTTGCAAGGGGGAGGGAACAAGATTTCTGGTTTTCCCCCTTTGCAAGGGGGAATTAAAGGGGGTTTTGTGACTTGTGTGTACACGGTAGTAGCTCCCTAGGGGAGAGGGGCTAGGGGTGAGGGTCTTAGAAACTAAGGCTTGAGTCCCGCTCTTGTAATTGCGGTACGCATAGTCGCCAAATGCTGCTCGTGATCAACTTTGACTAGCTGCGTGGAGTTGTAGAGACTACGAAATAACTCGTTATTCGCTGGCTCATTCAGTTTCAAAAAAGCATTAATCAACTTTTCGCGCATGTCCGCAGGCACACTATCATCAATGGCGATTCCGTGAGCTGGCACATTGGGAACTGAATGCAGTACCCGCAATTTTTTACCCTCTTCAGCCGTGATCCAAGGCGGCAGCAATGCATATTCAGAAACTACGGCTGCATCGGCTTGATCGCGCAATACGGCTTGCAAAGCGCTGCTATAGCCATCCCCATAGGTGACTTTCCCAAAAAACTTGTCTAAGCGATCAGGCCCATCGACAAACTTGAGTCCCACCAATTCACTGACTGGAAAAATGAATCCTGAACCAGAGGAACGGGAAGTAAACGCCATGCGCTTACCTCGCAACTGTTCTAGAGTTTTTTGAGGATCTGCCAAAGTTTTGAGAGGACTATCTTCTGGCACGACAAAGACCGAATTATAAGATTTTCCGCCCGAATAGTCAGCCCGAACTTCGGCTAAGTACATTTTTGCCCCCGACAGTTGTTCGGCTTTGAGAGCGGCTCGACCACTGACAAAGGCGACATTGGCCCGATTAGATTTCAGAGCTTCGACAGATGCAGTTTCATCGCCGATCGCCCCCTTGACAGGAATACCAATTTCTTTTGATAAAATTGCCGCCACTTGATCAACTTTACTTTGCAAATCTTTAGTATCACGGTGAGTTGCAAAAGCGATCGTAATTTCCTTGATCGGAGCTTGTGCTACTTCAGGTTTAGCATCTTTGGCTTGGTCTTTTACAGGACTGGGCTGAGCCGCATTAGGCGGGTTTTGAGTGTTTTCAGTACAAGCAGTCAAGCTTACTAGAGATATTAATCCTACAACCACAGCAAGATTACGAGGCGAAAATAGAGTTTTTTTCATTAATTTTTTGGAAACGGTCAATACACTAAGGAGAATTACTTGCAATAACTAATGAAAATACTTTAAGCTTATTTGAGAATAAAAGTCAATAGTCTAGAAAATTTTTTTGATTTTGGTAAGCCTTAATGAACTGTGAACACAGTAAATGCAAGCTTCCCATCTGCCTTGTCGAGCAGATCTATCAAAATCGTCATCAACCCGATCGCTTTATTTGTGCGCTAGAATAATCCCAAAAACCTATATGACAACTAGCTCAAGCGATCGCCCGCAACGTATCTCTAAACCCAAGCGCCCATCGAAGATTAAACGCTTTTTTAAATGGTTAGAATGGCGATTTGCGACACCAGAGTTTATTGGGGGAATGTATACCTTTTTTACGCTGTTCTTCTTTATGGCAGCGACTAACACGCTTTCGGGATGGCTGTATGTGATTAGCGGCGTGAGTTTTTCGTTACTGATTGTGGGGGCGGTGATGCCAAAACGATTACTTGCCGAAATGGTGGTGGTGCGATCGCAGATCGATCCTGTCAGCGTTGGTGATGATCTATGGGTAGATTTGACGATTCAGAATACGGGACGGACTGAGAAACGATTGATGGAAGTGCGGGATATTTTGCCAGAAAATCTCTCCAATATTTTGCAGCAAGATGTGGTGATTGAATTGATTGCGCCACTTCAGGAATACAAATGGAAGTATGAGGCGAAAACTACTAAGCGCGGCGTATTTTTGTTTAGATCGACTGAAATCGCTACTTCCAGTCCCTTAGGCTTATTTCGCAGTCGGCGTGTTTGCCCCTCAGGACAAAAAGCGATCGTTTATCCGACGGTGTTACCTCTTGAGCGCTGTCCATTGGTTGATCAATTAGGGCTTGATACGAGTCCGCGCCAATATAGCGATCAACATAACTACAACAACGCAACAGAAGGTTTAACTAAAACTCTACGCCCCTATCGCTGGGGCGATCCGACCAGATTAATCCATTGGCGGACGAGTGCGAAATTTGGCGAATTGCGAGTGCGGGAATTGGAAGTAACTATTGGTGGTCAAGAAGTGGCGATCGCCTTAGATAATTCCGTAGGATGGGAGCCAGAAGCTTTTGAAGAAGCTGTAGTGGCGGCGGCTTCGCTCTATTTTTATGCTCAGAAAGCGAAGTTGAGTGTGCGGCTCTGGACAAATGATACAGGTGTCGTCCAAAGCGATCGCGCTGTATTAGAAACCTTAGCGGCGGTAAATATCTCCACCAATACGGATAGCCTCAAAGATTTGCCCGATCTGCCCGTGGTGTGGCTGACCCACCGCAACGATAGCATCGCCTATTTGCCTTTTGGCAGTCGTTGGGTGTTGTGGCAATCTTTGGCAAAGGTAAGTATTCCCAATCAGCGATCGCTGGGTTTAACGATTGAAATTAACTCTGATCCTGATGATTTGAGTTATAAGTCTTTGCGATCGCAACTTCAGGAATATTTAGGCAACTTGTAAAAAGGCTATGGCGCACGCTGCGCCACAGCCTTTTTGGTTTATCACACCAAAACTATGACTCATAAAGGCAATAAATCGTATTTACTAAGTAAAGACTGCGTAGTTTGTGGCAAGCCCTTCACATGGCGAAAGAAATGGAAAAAGTGTTGGAATGAAGTGAAATATTGTAGCGATCGCTGTCGCCAGCAAAAATAATCTTATGAAAAACTAATGATCGCAATCTATACCCAACCTCAAGAAGCCGAAGCTTGGCTCAAAACCTATCGCGGTAAACTGCCAGTATTTGCTTGTGTACTGGGTTTCACAGATACAGGACTAATTCCGAATATCTCTGCCGCAGGAGCCACGCCCGAAGATCGCAAATATACGGCGATCGCTGATGCCGAATTCCTTGCCACAGGCGCTAATCCCAACTTCCCTTTACCGCCTTTAGTCGCAGGCGCATCACCTGTTTTGATTTCTCGCGCCGTTGTCGCCGCGCAGGACTTACCACTGTTTATTTTTGATGCTGGCTTAGCGATCGCCCCCACAGTAAAAGCAATTTCGCTCGGTGGAAAACCTGCAAATTGCTTAAGTACAGGTAAAGCTTTACCGATTGAAACTGTACTGCAATTATTTGTGCAGGGCTTGGTGTGGGGTGAAAAATTGGCTGAAGCGGGAGCTTATGTGATCTTGAGTGAATGTGTAGTCGGGGGAACGACTACTGCCCTAGCGGTTCTCACAGCCTTAGAAATTGATGCAAAAGATAAAATAAATAGCTCCCATCCTAATTGCAATCATTCTCAAAAATGGGAAGTTGTCCAAGCAGGATTACAACATCTCGATCCAGTAGCTTCACCCTTTGAAATTGTGGCAGCAGTCGGCGATCCGATGCAAATTGCAGTAGCAGGAATGGCGATCGCCGCTAGTCGTCATGCAGGGGTATTACTCGCAGGTGGTACGCAAATGTTGGCAGTGTATGCCCTTGCCAGAGCGATCGCCACACACAAAAATCTCGTATGGAATCCCGATGCAATTATCATTGGCACAACGCGCTGGGTTGCCGAAGATCCCACAGGCAATACTGTTGATTTAGCATTGGCGGTGCAGGATGTGCCATTACTCGCCACGCAGCTAAGTTTTGCTCAGTCTAAGTTTCCGCAATTACGCGCCTATGAACAGGGTTTTGTGAAAGAAGGTGTCGGTGCTGGTGGAGCCGCGATCGCGTCAAATTTATATCAAAATTGGACACAGGAGCAATTGTTAGAGGCGATCGAAGCGCAGTTATAAATTAAACTCATGCTGCTGTGGCGCACGCGCAGCGTGCGCCACAGCAGCATGAGAAATCAGCTTGTTTTGATAAGTTCTTGCACCCAAAAAACGGCTGTGGCGCTGAGAATTGCGATCGCCCATTCGATTCCATTTAAGGGAACTGTGATCATGAGTTCGCCAAACCAAGGAACTTGCACAAAGGCAATTTGACAGACAGAAATAAAGGATATACCGAACAACAAGGGCAAATTGCTGAATAGACTTTGACGGGCGATCGCACAGGCATGGAAAATTTGACTAAATCCAAGGGTGACAAATGCCATTGATCGCGCTTGAGAAAACATCGAGGCTTGACCTTGATATTTCATCCAGAAGACTACGGAAATGGCGGTAATTGTGGCGGTGACGGCTAGTAAAATGCGGAGGTAATTGCTGGGGCGCAACATGGTTTGAAAGCGATGGACAGGCTGAAATAGTAGGCTTTTGTGGGTGGGTTCGAGGACGAGGGGAAAAGCAACTAGAGGAGTGGCGATCGCCCCAACCCAAATTAATTGCAATGGCGGCATGGAGAATCCTGCGGCGGTATCCATCAGGGTTAGCACTGCTAGGGTAAAGGAACTTGCCGATGTAAGCAGTGCCACCCGTTGCAATCGATCAAATGTAGCGCGTCCTTCGAGAATGGCGATCGGCAAATAATGGAAGTCTTCTTTTGGTAAAATTAGCCCCGCACTATCTTGTAACTCTTTACGACAGGTGCGATCGCAGATCCCTACATCGGAGGCTCTCAAGAGCGGAATATCTTCAACCTCGTTCCCAATTACCGCCACGGCTTCCATAGACTTTTGGCGATCGCCTTGCCACTGCCGAATTCGCTCTTGGGGAGCATCAAAATAACTATGGATTTCCACACCAATCACTTGGCTAAATGTTTCGGCATCAGATTCTGAGGCGCGAATCAGTCCGCGCCACTGAATACCTGCGCGACTCAAATTATCAAAGCTCAGCACCACATCTGACTGCACAATTGGCACAATCGTAGTCACTCTGGCGATCGCATCTAATACTGAAGGAAATCTTGCCCATATTCGCTGTTTAGCCAGATCGCGCATCCCAAATAACTGTACTTGCGTGGCTATGCGTAATAGGTTTTGGGGATAAGTACTAACGATCAGGGCGGCGGCAGTCATGGCGTTGATCGTGATTCCGCGTTGCCATGCAAAGGCGATCGCTGTAATTGTGACTAACAGCAGCAACCCAATCCAGACTTGGCGTAATTGACGTAATTCTGAATGGATAACTGAGAAGGGTTTTTCGTTGATCAATGCAGCCTGTTCTTGCGTGAAACGACCTGTAGCAATCACGATTCCCTTAGCTGTTCCTACAGAAACTTCCGTTCCCGCATAGATCATATTGCTACATTCCAGTGGCGGTGTTGTCTCTTCTAAGGTGAGATTGGCTTGCTTATGACAAATCGCCTCACCGCCCAAGTTAGTTTGATTTATGAGTAAATCTTCTGATGTTTCGAGTACGCGCACATCGACGTTGGGGCGATCGCCTTCTTTTAATATCAACACATCACCCAAAACCAAATCTCGCGATGGTATTTCCATTTCTTCGCGATCGCGTAACACGATCACCGAATTAGCAGGATCATTTTGACGACGTTGAGGGCGATCGCGACTGATTTTTTCTTTGCTTTTAGCCGACCATAAGGAGATCCCCATACCGAGCGCACCATGTATGCCACCAGCCAACATCAGCGCCCATCCTTCGGCTCCATTCCATTGCAAATAGATCGCTGATCCAAATAGAAGATAGGTTAAAGGATTGAGCAAGGGCTGCAAAAGAATTTTACTAATTGGACGCGATCGGGGTAATTTATTAGCACCCAAATGCCGTAATCTTTGCCGCGCATTCACATAGGGTAGACCTTCCATCGAAGATTCCAAAGCTGCCAATACTTGTTCTACATCTATGTAGTGCCAAGGTTTTTGGATATCTGATAGAAAGTCAAATTTGGTCATAGTTGATTTTTGGTAAGAAAAATAGGATACAGCGCCTTGCGCTGCCATAGAACCCAGATAATTTTTTAAAAGTGCCGCAGAGCGGCACTTTTAAAAAATTATCTGTATTACTTGAACCCTAAATAAGCTGTAAGCGTTGCTTTACACCGCTTATCCAGAAATAAATTATTTTGCTTGTTGCAATAATTTCAATCGATTCTGAACTTCGAGCTTCACTGTTTGTGCTGGCAAGTAGACAGTAGTTCCACCTTTGATTTTCTCCAAATCATTATTGATTGCCATAAAACGAGCGATCGCTTGACCACGCTCTAAGTTTTTGCTCTCAAATAAAGCCACAAGCTTCTGATTAGCACTATCAAAAAACTGAACCGACTCCTGTTCATTTTTAAGACGGACTCGCACTTCTGAAAGACTGGATTTATATTCTGATAAACGTCTTTGCGCTTCAATGTAGCCTTGTAAATCAGTAGAGGGGATGTTTTCCAGCCTTTGAATTCCTTCTTGCCACATTGAAGCAATTTCAATCCAACGAGCGCTTGAATGCGGAGGATTACGTCCAGCCTCTGCGGCTTTTTTAGCAAACTCTTCGGCAGATCCAACTAATACTGAAACCTTTTCATTACCGCCAGAAAGCCCCGCCAATTCTTTTAAATCCCTAGTCGAGTTACTCGCCAACTGTTGAGCTTTGCGCCCTGCCATTGTTTGCGATGGAATTTGATTGAGGCGATCGATGCCAGCTTGCCAGTTTTGAATCGCTACTTTTTTATCGACTGGTTTTGCTGCTTGCTGAAACACTACCTTTGCCATCGTTATTTCTTTTTCAGCATCAGTGAGCGCAATCTGAGCATTCTTCTCTTGAAACACCTTTGCCTCTAGCTGTCCTGCTTTGATCCGCGCCGCTTGCAATCCCGCAGGTGTAAATCGCCAATCATATCCCCAACCATAGTTATATCCCCGCGAGTAGTCTGCCCAATCCGCAATATACCATGCAGGAATTGCATCTAAAGCAGTTTTACCTTCTTTGAGTTTGAGTTCACCGCGATCAAGATCGGCAGCACTAGTCGGAGATTCAATTAATTGTCTTACTTCTTCAATGGTCGCTTGTCCAAGTTTAAAATTTGCGTCTATCGCCATGTTGCTCGGCAATAACAAAAGTGGAGCCGCCTTCGCCACGGGTTGCCGAATTGCAGGATAGGGCAGATTTGCCACATAAATAATCCCCACAGGAATTCCCACCAAAACACCGATCCAGATTAGCCTTTGACCAAATTTTTTGAAGCCCCCTGATTTTTTAGGCTGATTAATTGTCTTAGCTTGCAAAGCATGAGGCGATCGCGCCATTTCTGCTTCTAGTTCTGTATATCGCTGCATCGCTGAAGTTGGCTGTGGCACAGGCTGAGCAGGACTAGGATTTTGCATAGTTTGCAAATTTGGATCGTTTCCCATCCCCTGTTGCGGTTTTTTTAATTTTGCAAACATTGAGTTAATAATGCCCATGAATATTCCCTAATGCAGATATGAGCATTATAAATAGAAGCGGTACTTTTAGTTCTTTTCTTACCAAGTGCTATATTTTATTGCTTGGAGAATAGTGGCAGAATAAAGGCGATCGCAATGCCACCAATCGCCAGAACTTCAAAAACTAAGAGAATCTTACTTCTCGGTTTAAGCTTAAAACTATGAAGCCAAGCTTTTGGCATATCTTCAGCGCGAATTTTCCAGTTATAGATCGAGAGCAATAGCGGCATCCCCCCAACTTTGGCACTCATCAGCAAGTGCATCGCTATACCAATAATCATTAATACCCATGCAATTAGATGTCCGATATACCAAACATGGTTTAACTCGTCATTAGGTAGCCATTCCTCTTGCATCATCCGACCTGTGATCACGGCAAAGGTTGCAGATAGAAGCATTATGGTATTGGTGAGACGCTGTAGCGATATCCACCAGATCGGCTTACCAATTTCTTTAAGCTGGCTTGGAGATTGAGCCTGAATTAATCTTCGTGAACCAATATGGAAGCAATATAGAGCAAAAATTGGTAAAAGGATCAAAAAGGTTAAGGCGATCGTACCGTGTATCCCTTGAGTATTCGGGACTATTGGCAAATTAAGTGTACCAAAGCGCTTGTCAAATCGGTCATAGACCATAAATCCTGTAATTAAGGATGCGAAGACTAATATTGCGATCGCATTATGCAATATACGCAAAAGAATTGGCTGATATGGGGCAGTTTTTTGCATGGTTTGTTTGGTTCCAAATTTAGTGAATAACCCAAACCCAAAAAGCTGTGGCGCACGCGCAGCGTGCGCTACAGCTTTTTGGGTTTAGTATTGTAGAGATTAGAGAGAATCGATCGCAAAATTAAGCGTCTGGCTAGGACGCATCGCTTGACTGGTTTTCTCAGGATTCGTCAAATAATAGCCATCAATATCTACCTGCTGACCTTGGACTGCACCTAATTCCGCAACGATTTGGCTTTCTTGCTCTGTCAAGATCTGTGCTAATTGCGTGAATCTTGCCTTCAGTGCCAAGTTCTCATCCTGTTCCGCCAGAGCTTGCGCCCAGTAGAGCGCGATGTAAAAATGACTGCCACGATTATCAATACCACCGATTTTACGGGAGGGAGATTTATCGTTATTGAGATAGAGGCTATTTGCTTTGTCTAGGGTCTTCGCCAAGATCGTCGCATTCTCATTATTGGTCTTACTGCCGAGGTCTTCGAGAGTAACTGCGATCGCTAGAAATTCTCCTAGAGAATCCCAGCGTAAATGCCCTTCTTCAAGGAACTGCTGCACATGCTTAGGGGCAGAACCACCCGCGCCAGTTTCAAACAGTCCACCACCTGCGAGTAAAGGCACAATTGAGAGCATTTTTGCGCTAGTGCCGAGTTCGAGAATGGGAAATAAATCCGTGAGATAATCGCGCAACACGTTACCCGTCACCGAAATCACATCTTTACCTGCTTTAATTTGCTCACAGGTAAACTTCATCGCTGCCACAGGAGACAAAATCTGAATATCTAAGCCTGTCGTGTCATGATCTGGCAGATATTGCTTGACTTTGGCGATCAGATTCGCATCATGGGCGCGATGTTCATCTAGCCAAAAAATCGTCGGATTACCCGTAGCCTTAGCGCGATTTACTGTCAGTTTGACCCAATCTTGAATCGGTAAGTCCTTAGTTTGGCACATCCGCCAAATATCACCCTTTTCGACCTTGTGTTCGATCAGCACCTTGCCAGCAGCAGCAATAACGCGCACTACGCCATCGGCAGTGATTTCAAAGGTTTTATCGTGGGAGCCGTACTCTTCCGCTTTTTGAGCCATCAACCCAACGTTAGCCACATTGCCCATTGTCGTGACATCAAACGCACCGTTTGCTTGGCAGAAGGCGATACAGGCTTGATAAATCGTGGCATAACTGCGATCGGGAATCATCGCTTTAGTGTCATAAGCTTTGCCATCTGCGCCCCACATCTTGCCCGAAGTCCGAATCGTCGCCGCCATTGATGCGTCAATGATCACGTCACTGGGAACGTGCAAATTAGTAATACCCTTGTCAGAATTGACCATCGCTAAACGGGGCTGATTCTCGTAAACCGCCTGTAGGTCGGCTTCAATGGCTGCCTTTTCTGCTTCAGATAAAGATTGAATCTTGGCATACATATCTCCCAAACCATTATTGGGCTTAACTCCCAATGTTGCGAAGGTGTCAGCATATTTCTCAAAAACATCTTGGTAATAGACTGTCACCGCATGACCAAACAGAATTGGGTCAGATATTTTCATCATCGTCGCCTTGACATGGAGAGATAGCAAAATATCCTCTGACTTTGCCTTGGCAATTTCCTCAGCATAGAAAGCACGCAAGGCTTTGATACTCATCACCGAAGCATCGATTACTTCTCCAGCGAGTAAGGTAGTTTTCTCCTTGAGAACTTGAGTGGAAGCATCGTTTTTGGTTAGTTCAATCTTGACTGCTCCCGCTTGCTCAACTACGACCGATTTCTCGCTGCCATAGAAGTCACCCTCGGTCATGTGGGCAACATGGGACTTAGAATTCTTTGCCCATGCGCCAACGGAATGGGGATGCTTTTGGGCAAACTCTTTGACGGCTAAGGCGACGCGGCGATCGCTATTTCCTTCGCGTAATACAGGATTAACCGCACTGCCAAGCACCTTGGAATACTTTGCTTTTATTTCCTTTTCTTCTTCAGTTTGTGGGTCAGCAGGATAGTTGGGGAGGTTGTAACCCTTTGACTGTAATTCGGCGATCGCAACGGTTAATTGTGGCAGGGAAGCACTGATGTTGGGAAGCTTGATGATGTATGCATCGGGAGTTTTTGCCAATGCGCCTAGTTCTGCAAGGTCATCGGGTTGACGCTGGGCTTCGGTCAGATATTCAGGGAAATTCGCAATAATCCGCCCTGCGAGAGAGATATCTTTGGTTTCTACTTCAATATTTGCCGCCGTAGTAAATGCCTTAACAATTGGTAGTAGCGAATAGGTGGCTAGGGCTGGGGCTTCATCGGTAAAGGTATAGACAATTTTTGAGGTTTGTTTGCTCATATCGTTTAGGCGGATTTCTTGCTGGATCACAGCCTAAATCATACATGGCACTGTGATGATGATCGGTATCCTTTCATCCAGAAATCAGGGGTTTGCTATTGGGCTAAGGTTTGACGAGCTAAAAACTAGTACTCAAACTGGCGATCACTCTAAGAATTCATAGGATGCTGATTTAAAATCGGGTCTGACACAAAAATTGTGACTGCTCCAACCTTTGCTAAATTAAGGATTTGTCTAGGACTACCGCCCCACAATAATCCAGATATCCAAACATTGACATCCAAAACTAAGCGCATTCGTTTCTATCGCTACGAGATTTTCTAACTTCTTTAACAACTTCACTAATTTCTGCAAATGATGGTTCTTCTGGATCGATTCCTGCTACTTCAATACGTTGTGATAATTCTTCCCATGTCATAATGATTGTGTAAGTCATGGTTATTTCAGAACAAGATATGCATCAAATGTAAGGGAGGGGCGGGGAAATAAAGTACCATATATTAAATAAGTAAAAGAGGCGATAAAATGCTAAGCGAAGAAGTAAAAGCAACATTCAAAGACGCAGCAAAAAAACTAACTGGATATCGAAAAAGAGACTTCGTGGCAAAAGTCGCTGAAGATTAC
>JBDNJN010000150.1:0-5498 GCA_041687725.1 Pseudanabaena sp. | reverse complement strand
GGTGTTAAGCTCACTATTGCAGCCATGGCAGAAATTGAAAAACAGCTTAAGCGTCTACCCGATCTTCAAAAATGGTTTGTTGAGATTTGCGGCAAATCAACCTAAGCTATGGGATCTATTATTTCTTGGTAGTCTCTTATCTCACAAGAAAAATGCTGGGGCGCAAAACTACGATTTTGAGCAAAAGAAAGCAATATATTTCACTACTAGAGATGGTGCTTGTGCTTTTACTTTAACAACTCAAGTCTTACAGCAATCTGAATGGACTCCAGAAGTGATTAATCAGCGCCAAGTGAGTAATTTACAGGTTTTGAAAGACTTATGGCGGCTTTAGTGCTTGATTGATTTAGACGTAGCTATGTCATACCCACATATCAGTTACCGCATAGGAGAAAAGCTATTGACATGCTCTCAGTACTGAAGCGACTGAGATTCCAAGAATCACTTCTTAGATTTTCTGCTTCTTAGCAACAGCCGTTTAGAGAAATCTCTATCAGGTCTTATGTTCGCTCCACAGACTAACCCCGCAAGCCCTGCGGTTTTTAAAAGTTATTTTGTTTATTAAAAGCTTGGTTATCGCTCCTAGTTCTACAATTCTAACACAAAGCCGTCCTAAAACGACAATTATATGAATCAATCAAAAAGACTAAAGGGAATAAATTCCCTCGTTCGCTTACCTCTCAGCGCTGAAGCGACTGAGTTTCCCGCGTATCGTGTGATCCTATGACGGTTACGATCTCCATATAGGGTTCTACGCGATCGCATTATGCATGGATATCAAACCTCTAATCTGGCTGAATCAACAAAGCAACTTCAAAAGCTTGTCAATGAATTAATCATCATGTGGAAAGCATGATGTACTAGTCTTGGCTTTTCCATAAGAAACCTAAACCCCAAAATTTACAACGTACAATTTTCAGGGAAATGTTAACTAATTTATAGTTTAGAATAACTATACTTACTAGAAAAATCAGGTGCTAAATGGACAATAATACTGATAATTTCAGCAAAAATCATGAGGATTCCTCATTTTGGGAAAAAATAAAGGGTTTTGCCGCTACTGCTGGTAGAGAGGTAATTGAAAAAGCTCTTAGCCTTTGTTACTCCCTACTAGATTCTGACACGCCTATCTGGGCAAAAACTGTAATTATTGGCGCATTAGGTTATTTTATTAGCCCAATAGATGCAATTCCTGATTTAACTCCCTTTATCGGTTACAGCGACGATCTTGGCGTACTGGTTTCTGCTGTCATAACAGTTGGCGCTCACATTAAGGCAGAACATAAAGCAAAAGCTCAGGAAACAATAAAAGTGTGGTTTGGTTAGTTATTACTTCTAAGTTTTAAAAGCTAATATTGCTGTTAGGGGTAAGAATATGACGGTTACGATCGCCATAAAAATGACCTTTAAGGAGTTCCTCAAATATAACGATGGGACAGATACTTTGTATGAGTTGGAAAATGGAGAATTAATTTCTGTATCGGGCGAAAGTGATATTAATCTACAGATTACAATGTTTTTACTTACTTCTTTTCTTAAGATTGGCATTCCCCCTTATTGTCTGCGAATGAAGGCAGAAATAGCAGTGCATAGCCGACAGGTAAATGTAAGAGTTCCTGATTTGATGATTTATTCTGAAGAATTGGCGATCGCTATGCAGGGGGCAACGCGATCGCTAGTTTTGCTAGATATGCCGCCGCCATTGTTAGTGGTTGAGGTGGTCAGCCCAAATCAAGCAAGTCGAGATTATCGCTACAAACGTACTGAGTATGCAGCGCGGGGTATTGCTAAATATTGGATAGTCGATGCGATCGCGCAAAAAGTAACGATATTAGAATGGGTGGAAGGATTTTATGAAGAAAGAATTTACGAGCAAGATCAAATAATCAATTCGCCGTTATTTCCTGACCTTCAATTAACTGCTGCTCAAGTTTTACAGATTTGACCATAAATAGCAAAAACGGGCTTTGCCCGTTTGTAATGTCTATTCAGTTTCGAGAGGAGCCATCGTTAGCCCTGCACTTTTGAGTTGATCGTGATACATCTCGGCTTGCTCTAAGGGGCCAACCCATGCGATCGCCAATCCGTCATGATGCACCTGATTGGTCAACTCCCAAGCTAACTCCTCGGTCATCTGGGGAATATATTTCATCAAACAATCAGATACATGCTCAAAAGTATTGAAATCATCGTTCAATACAATCACCTTATATTTCGGGTAAGTCTTGCGTACCACTTCCCTTACGGTGTCTTTAACTTTTTCGGGAGCTTGAACAGCAGCAAATATAGCCATAATCTCAACTAACGCTTTATGTCTTGCATTATCGCAAAATGTGATCTAGTTTGTTTGTTTTAGTTATTCAATCTAAATTGTTCAGGATAAACACATATCTTTAAGATGACCGACTAGATTAATTTCAAAAAGCTGTGGCGCACGCTGCGCGTGTGCCACAGCTTTTTTGGTTTTTGCTTACCTACTTATCGATTAACATTAAGGAGAAACTGGCCAAAAATCCAAACAGATTATAAAAAATGTCGTCAACAAATTGGCAAACTTTAGCAGCAGTTGTACCACCGACTTGGTTAAGTGAATTGGTGGGTAAATTTGCCGCGCAACTACTTTGTCAAAGAGGGATGATTGATCCAGATGAGGTGAAAGCATTTTTATTGATCGCTGCTTATCAACCGACTAGTGCATCTGCTTTTGGTGAAGAAATGCAACAGGCGATCGCCCGTTTGCGACAAGCTTATGAGCAGGGAGAAACGATCTCGATTTGGGGGGATTTTGATGCGGATGGGATTACGGCGACATCGGTTTTGTGGGAAGGTTTAGGAGAATTTTTTGCTCAAGGCGATCGCTTAGTTTTTTATATTCCTGATCGCCTGAAAGAGTCGCATGGGGTATCGATTAAAGGCTTAGATGAGTTGCGATCGCAATGTGAATTAACAGGAAAATCACTTGATTTAATCATCACGTGTGACACGGGTAGCACTAGCTTAGAAGCATTAAAATATGCTCAGGAGTTAGGGATCGATGTGATTGTCACCGACCACCATACTCTGCCCGATCAGCGTCCGCCTGTGGTGGCGATTATCAATCCGCGCTATTTAAGTAACGAGCATCCACTGTTCCATTTGTCTGGTGTGGCAGTAGCTTACAAGTTAATGGAAGCGCTCTATGCAGCTTTGCCAGAAGTTCCGCAGCAGCCATTGGAGGATTTATTGGATTTAGTGGCGATCGGTTTAGTGGCTGACTTGGTGCAACTTACGGGAGATTGTCGCTATCTTGCTCAAAAGGGAATTGAAGTATTGCGACAAAAAAAACGCCTCGGTGTGCGAATGTTGTTGGAGCAATGTAAAAGAGTTGGAGATCGCCCGATTGATATTAGCTTTGGGATTGCGCCGCGCATTAATGCGGTGAGCCGTATTTGGGGCGATGTACGGAAATGTGTGGAATTGCTGACGACTCGTGATCAGAAGATTTGTAAGGCGCTAATTGAACAGACAGAACTGGCGAATACTCAACGTAAAGCTCTACAGAAAAAAGTATTTAAACAAGTTCAATCAAAAATCGCGCAGATGGATTTATCCACCACAGGAATTATTGTGCTGGTTGATTCACAATGGTCGGTGGGAGTGCTGGGCTTAGTAGCGGGGCAAGTGGTTGCTGAATATGCGCGTCCGACCATTCTCTGTACGATCGAAGATGGAATTGTGAAAGGGAGTGCGCGATCGCTAGAAGGGATAAATCTCTACGATCTACTCAAAGGTCAAGAGCATCTGTTACTAAGTTTTGGCGGACATCCACTCGCGGGTGGTTTGAGCTTTCGTTTTGAAAATTTGCAGGTGTTAACTGAGGCGATCGATCAAAAGTTTTGGAGTCAATATGGACAGTTACAAAATAAGGCGATCAAGATTGATTTAGAAGTAGCGATCGCCGATTTAACAAAAGAATTATTTAATGAATTCAAACAACTAGAACCCTTTGGTATGGGAAATCCCTATCCCAAATTATTAGTACGCGATTGTCAGTTTTCAGAAATATCTAATGCCAACATTCGCAATCAAAAAGGGCAGAAAGTTGAATATATCAAAACCGAATTTACCTTAAGCGATCGCCAAGGCAATCAGATTTATGGTGATTGGTGGGGACATTACAGCTATGAGTTACCTGATACTGCTTGCGATGTCGTGATTGAACTGGTGGATAATTCTTTTCGCAAGCGCTATGATGCGCGTCTGATTGATTTTCATGCTCAGAGTGCACCGCTTAGCGCTGATTTGCCATCCCTCGCATCAACGATCGCAAATCCTCGCGCAAGTCTCAAAATCATCAATTGGCATGGGCGCGATGCGATCGCCTTTGATCGTGATTTATCAACAACTATCTGCGATCGCTGTCCGCAAAGTTGGCAAGACTTGAACACAATCATTAATCAGGCTCATCAAGCTAATCAAGCTCTCGCGTTAGTTTATCCAAGCCCTGAACAGATCAATGGCGCGATCGCATGGCAAACTTTAGTGGGAATCGCTAAATATCTCAGTCGGACTGGTAAAGAAATTAAGCGATCGCAACTAATTGCTAAGTTAGGAATTGATGACCAAGATGTGTTGCAGATTGGCTTTGATGAACTGAGACAATATGGCTATGTGGTAGAGGCGATCGCCGATCCGTTAGGCGAAATAGAACCAATAATTCGTATAAGTTCTATTCTATCTGATGTATCTACCCCAGCAACGCAATTTATTCAAGCTGCGAATGAATTAGCCTTTCAACAACAGTTTTTTGATCATCAGTTACAGAATTTGGCAATAAGTAGGTAAGCATAAAAACCCAAAAAGCAGTAGCGCACGCGCAGCGTGCGCTACTGCTTTTTGGGTTTTAAGAGTTTACCAAAAAGTAAATGATCCCATTACTTAAGAAAATTGCTGCTATAGGAGTGGGCGATCCCAGTGATTTCTAAGGTAAATAAAGGATCGATTATTTTCTGACTGTCTCTAAAGGTTTTTATGCTTATTTTTGAATTAGATTGTAACTATGAAACTAAAACAATTTATCGCGATCGCCATCTTTTTAATAACGATCGCGATATTAATTCTCTATGCAGAACCAGCCAAAACCACCGCGATTGTCGATGTGATTGGCGAAGAAAAATTTGCGCCCGTTTTTGGATGTGAGCTACAACCACCCGCTAATCCACCCGATCCATCACTACCCGCCACACTTACTTCTATTCCGATTACTCTAGATCGCTTTCGCCAACCTTTGCCTACTGCACCTAAGAAATCTTCTTCTCAAAAATCAATTAGCTATATTCCTAGAGAGATTATTGCTTTGGCGGCGGCTTCTAACTATGGCTCGTTCTAAATTAGTTTGTGTTTGATAAAATAGGAGAAGTGGACGAATTGAGAGAAAAAGTCCTATGGAAAAACGCAAAGCCCGAACAACATCAGGAGATAAAACGATCTGTCTACCGATGCCACCAAATGTTGAGTAT
>JBDNJN010000149.1:0-10202 GCA_041687725.1 Pseudanabaena sp. | reverse complement strand
GTACCATCCCTTTGATGTTTAGATTTTCTACTGCAATAACTTGGTTTTCGTTTACTACCTTGCGGGATAGTTTGTGCAGAAAATCTTCACGGCATCTAGCAATTTTAGAGTGAACTTTTGCCACTTTCAATCTTGCTTTAATGCGATTGTTGCTACCTTTCTTTTTCTTTGAGAGCTTTTGCTGTTTCCGTTTTAGGTTTCTTTGATGCTTGATAAAGAATCTAGGGTTGTCAAACTTTGAGCCATCACTGGTAATTACAAAGTGAGTTAGTCCAACATCAAGTCCAACTGATTTATCGATTGGTACTGATTCAACTTGAGCTTTGCCATCATCAATCAAAACAGAAACAAAGTATTTACCGTCAGGATTACGAGACACTGTGACAGTTTTAATAGTTCCGTCAAAAGTTCTATGTAGTTTGCAATGCACTAAACCAATTTTAGGTAGATTGATATAGTCATCTTCAAACTTGACATTTTGGGGATAACTAATCGACTGCCTACCCTGCTTAGATTTGAATTTTGGCGGCATGGCCCGTTTATCGAAAAAGTTTTTGTAGGCTGTCGATAGATTCAATGCTACGACTTGTAGACATTGAGAATAAGGATCTTTCAGCCATTCAAATTCTTTCTTGAGATTAGGTAATAAACCCTGTATACACCCTCTAGTCAGTCCCTTTCCAGTATTCTTATATGTCTCTTGACAAAGATTCAAAGCATAATTCCAGAACCATCGCGCACAGCCAAAAGACTTTGCAAGCGAGATTTCTTGCTCACTTGTTGGATAGATTCTATATTTATACGCTTTATACATTTATCAAGAATACCGAATACTGATAAGACTATAACATATACAGAGAAGTATTGATTCGCTGTCGCTCAATTTTGTTTTCTGGCTCGTTTTCATCCCGTCGCTCACCTGAGTACAGGTAGAGCGCGGGACTTCCCACTCACGTTAGTTAAAAGTGGGTTCAGAGTGCGATCGCCATACCAACTTTTTGATTTTTTTTATTTGCGATCGCTACCTGTAGTCGCCTTCTAACTAAGATTGTGCGAACACTGATGGCAATTTTAGACCAAGCACTTGAGGCGGTGCGAACTTTTGAGCCAATGACTCAAGCCAAGCCTTACGGCGCAATACTGGCGCGGACTAGAGAAGCGTCTCTAAAATTCTTTTTTCCCAAATATACTCATGCCGCAGAGCGGCAGGGTATTTACTTTTGTTGTTAAAATAAAAAATAACTAATAACTAATCTTAAAAAAGCATAAGGAATTCCCATCTTTTCCGATAAGATCTAACATAGGATAAATTATTAGATATTTATACGGAGATTATTTATTTATGCTCACTTTGAAAATAGTGGTTTATATCACTGTCATATTTTTCATCAGCTTGTTCGTATTTGGCTTCCTTAATAGCGATCCTTCCCGTAACCCCGGCAACAGGGATCTCGAATAGTGATCAACAACTCCAAAGCTAGCTCTGCCAGCTCTCAGTCTTCAAATCGCGTCAAAAGTAATGATTGGCGATTGATCCTGAGTCTATTGCCTTACGCAAAGCAAAACTCCAAACAGTTTGTCATATCGCTGCTTTTACTTGTGCCTCTCTCGATCGCTAGTGCTGTTCAACCAATCTTGGTACAGCAAGCGATCGATGGGCCAATTAAGAATTACGATTTGCTGGGATTGCGATGGATTTGCTTAGTCATTTTATTGACGATCGCCGTTCGTCTTACGTTTCAGTCTTGGCAGGGCTACTTGGTGCAAGAGGTCGGACAAAAAATCACTGCCGATATTCGCACTGCTTTATTTCGTCATGTCACGTCCTTATCAACCAGTTTTTTCGATCGCACGCCCGTTGGTAGTCTAATTACCCGCTTAACTAGCGATGTCGAAGCATTGGGCGATGTATTTGCCACTGGTGCTGTGGGCGTATTGAGCGATTTTGCGACGATCGGCACGATCGCCATATTTATGTTTTTGCTGCGCTGGGACTTAGCCTTGATGCTCCTCGCGATGGTCATCCCAGTGACCGCCTTAATTGTTTATTTTCAGCATGAATATCGCAAAGCAAATTTCAAAGCTCGCGATCGCCTATCAGAACTTAATTCGATCTTGCAAGAAAATATTATTGGCGCAAATATCGTCCAATTATTTCGGCGCGAAAAGTTTAACTCCGCCCAACACCTCAAAGTCAATAAGCAGTATGTGGACGAGGTAAATCGCACCGTTTTCCACGATTCGGCAGTATCGGCAACTTTGGAATGGATCGCTCTAGTGGCGATCGCGGCGGTACTTTGGCTAGGCGGTGGACAAATTGTCCAGAAAAATCTCACCTTTGGCGAACTTTCCGCATTTGTGCTGTTCTCGCAACGACTTTTCGATCCGATCCGTCAACTAGCTGAAAAATTCACCACGATTCAAGCAGGATTTACAGCAGTTGAACGCATCAACGCGATTTTGCAAGAGCCAATCGATATCCGCGATCCTGAACATCCCAAATCCTTACCCCTTGAAGGAACTGGCGAAATTTGTTTTGACCATGTGTGGTTTGGCTACAAGCCTGATGAATATGTCCTCAAAGATGTGACATTTACGCTGAAGGCGGGTGAAAAAATTGCCCTTGTTGGCCCAACGGGTGCTGGTAAAAGCTCAGTTATTCGACTATTGTCCCGACTTTATGAGCCAGGCAAAGGCAGAATTTTAATCGACGGTATAGACATTCGTGACATTACCCAAGCGGATTTACGGCGCTGTGTCGGGGTAATTTTGCAGGACGCATTTTTATTTTCTGGAGATATTAAAGAAAATATTACGCTCGGTGGAGACTATGCGATCGAGCAAGTGGTCGAAGCCGCCGAATTAATGAATGTTGATCGCTTTATCCAAGAATTACCCCAAGCCTACGACACACAAGTGCGTGAGCGTGGCACAAATCTCTCTGGTGGACAAAAGCAATTACTCGCCTTTGCCAGAGCTGCCATCCGCGATCCACGCATTTTGATTTTAGATGAAGCCACGGCTAGTCTTGATGTCAATACTGAATTTCTGATTCAACAAGCCTTAGATCGACTTTTGATTGATCGCACCACGATCATCATCGCCCATCGTCTTTCGACAATTCGCAATGTCGATCGCATTCTCGTACTCAAGCAAGGCGAAGTGATCGAATCTGGTAGTCATGAGCAACTAATCGCCAAACAAGGGCTATACGCTAGTCTCTATGAGCTAGAGATGATGGCAACGTATTAATAAAAACCCCAAAAAAGCTGCGCTTGCGCCACAGCTTTTTTGGGGTTTGGGTTTTATTATGCTTACCTACTTATGCAAAAATCGATGAATCTTAAAACTGGACAGAAACGATCGCCTTCTCCATCTAACTTTTCGGCGCGTCCGTTGATTTTAGTTGGACTCTTAATCGCCTTTTTGACGATCGCTAATCTGGCGATCGCGTTCACACAGCCCAAAGATCGAGTAGATGGCGAACTCTGGATTGTTAATCGCGTTATCAGTGGTCAGACGGTCGAGGCTTCGATCGTAAGTAAAGACAACACGACTGTCCAACGGGTACGCTTGCTAGGACTTAGTGCGCCACTCAAAGAGCAATCCCCTTGGGGCGATCGCGCTCGTCAGCGTCTATCTGATCTAGTCAAAGAGCAGAAGGTGGTTTTAGAGTTCGATGTGAAGCAGAAAGATAACTCCGATCGCCTACTTGCTTATATCTGGAAAGATAATTTATTGATTAATCAATATTTGGTGTCAGAGGGTTTAGCGATCGCCGATTCCTATGCACCCAACACAAAATATGATGCAAGGATTAATCGCTCTCAATCAAAGGCACGATTGCAAGAGCTAGGGCTTTGGGACACTCAAAACCCATTGCGTCTCAGTCCTAGAGACTTTCGCCGCCAGTTAGGTAATTAGCATTTAGGGAATCATGTTATTTGGCGCTTTATTGCGATCCTTAGCCGTGGCTATATGCAAATTTCTTTGAAATTTAGATAAAAAATTTACATGATTCTGTGTAACAATTGTAGATCGCACTTTTAAGTAATCTCGTAACTAAAAAAATGGCTAAAAACAAGGGTGCTCGTCTCGTTGTTACGCTAGAGTGCACCGAGTGTCGCACCAATGCTAACAAGCGATCTCCAGGTGTGTCTCGTTATACGACCATGAAAAATCGTCGTAATACCACCGCAAGATTAGAACTCAAAAAGTTCTGTCCTCATTGCAACTCTCACACCGTTCACAAAGAAATCAAATAGTCTCTTAATCCAACTAACAAAAACCGCATAATCCCATCATGGCAATGAACTCCTCTTTTTATCGCAAGCGCCTATCGCCGATCGCGCCTGCTGCCAAAATCGACTATAAAGATGTCGAATTACTGCGTAAGTACATCACCGAACGTGGCAAGATTCTCCCCCGTCGCATTACAGGTTTGACCGCAAAGCAACAACGTGCTTTGACAACTGCAATTAAACAAGCTCGTGTTGTTGCTTTGTTGCCTTTCATCAACAAAGAAGGTTAGAAATAAAGGACGCGATGCGTCTATTAGTAAAAAAAGAGAGCCGCGAAGCGGCTCTCTTTTTTATAGGCATTGTTCGATTACGGCAACGACCGATCTCGAAAGACTATCGAAGTCATAGCCACCTTCTAACCCAAATAAAATTTTGGGTGTTAGCCCTAAACACAATTTCGTAAAAGTCCCAAAGTCTTCTGGCTTCAGCAAAATACTAGCTAAAGGATCATCAGCATTTGCATCAAACCCTGCACTGACAATTAATAGATCGGGGTTAAAATTTTGCAAAAATGGCATGATCTGATTTTCAAACACTGGCAAATATTCCGCGATCGCCGAACCTGCTCGCATCGGAATATTCAAAATATTGTTATGCGCTCCCGTCTCATCTTTGCGCCCTGTCATCGGATAAAACGGCGACTGGTGCGTGGACACATAGGCAATGTCAGGACGATCCCAGACGGCTTCCTGTGTGCCATTGCCATGATGCACATCCCAGTCGAGGATGGCGACGCGATCCAGATTTAAGCGATCGCAAGCTGACATGGCAGCGATCGCCGCATTACTAAAAATACAAAAACCCATACCTGACTGAGCGCGAGCATGATGACCAGGCGGACGCGCTAGCACAAAGGCAGCATGACCAGACTCTAGGACGGCATCGACACCATCTAGCCATGCGCTGACTGCCAGTAGCGCCACATCATAGGTTTGTGGCGAGGCGACTGTATCACCATCAATATAGCCGCCGCCTTGATCGTGGATCTGCTGCAACGCATTGAGGTATTCTGACGTATGAAAACGGCGGACTTCTTGTAAGATATCCAGCCCTGCTTGAGAATCAATTGCAGTTGGTTCTTGCCAAACTAATTGCGAGGCGATCGCCGAATTTTTTAGGCGATCGACTATGGCTGTAAGCCGACCAGATTTTTCGGGATGATAAATCCCCGTATCATGTTCTAAAAAAGTATCAGAGTAAATAATCGGAAATTTATGGGTGGATTCTGGAGTGCTAGAAAAGTTAGAAGTAAACATACGTACTTTGGCTTATTTGCGAATCAGTAATTATTGTTGTCTCCTTAAAGACTAGCGTTATACTTTACAAACTACGGATCTGATTGCAATCTCTGTACAGTTCCATAGCAATTTTATTTGGGTTTTTCCTGTGGTCGATCCTTCACAACCAACACAGCAAAGTGATACGGAAATCCTAGCCGTACCAAAGGAGATTGCATTATCGATCCAAGAAATCATCCATCTCTACAATCACCATAGTCAGCAAAATATAGTAGAAGCACTGAAAGATCTAATCTGCGAGGTGAAAAGCGGTACAGATCACTCACTTCTAAAAAATCAGGATTTAGTAAATTATCAAAGCGATTTAGACGTAGAAACTGAGGATGCCTTTCTTAAAAGTTGGGACGATATATTCAATGTTCAGGTTTACATTGATACGGATATTTTTGGCGAATTAGACTCGCGCCCTCCTGCATTAGTGGAGGTAAATAATCGCAATGATGAAACGACAATTCAACACACAGATGCAACTGAAATTTATGTTCAGGCCTGGAAAGATTTAGCTCAAAGTATGTCTACTCTTCCTGATGATCTGTTCACGCGACTTTGGACAACCTTAGAGATTGCCAAAATTCTGGAATGTTCGCCAAGTGGTTTAAGGCGATCGCGTCGAAAGGGGATGCTACCAGTTAGAGTAAAAGATCTCAACCTTGATTGTATTTCCCATGATGGCAAGCGTAGTTTGTGGTTTGTCCGCCCAGTCTGACTACAGCGCTTTGCGCTGAAACCAAACCCAGATTTTTTATAAAAGCCCCGCTTTGCGGGGCTTTTATAAAAATTAGGTTGTATATTCGGCGTTGATCTTGACGTAATCGTAACTAAGGTCACAGCCCCATGCCGTGCCATCGCCAATGCCATCGCCCACACCGACATTGATGATTACGGTGTCATTTTTGAGATATTCACTAGCAGCATTGCGATCGTATTCCTGCGGTGTGCCATCCTGCATCATCACAAAATCGCCCAGTTGAATATTTAAAACATCTTGATCGAAATCAACACCCGATCGCCCTGCGGCGGCGGCGATTCTGCCCCAGTTAGGATCGTTGCCAAAAATTGCGGATTTGACGAGGGATGAACCAACAATAGTTTTGGCAATTTGACGAGCGGCGATCGTGCTAGATGCACCTGTCACATTCACTTCGATCATGCAAGTTGCGCCTTCACCATCACGGGCGATCGCTTTCGCTAAGCTCATACAAACTTCTTGCAACATCGCTTGTAATTGTTGGGCTGATTCAGAGTCTTCATCATCGATGGTTACACCTGATTGACCGTTACATAGCGCCAATACCATGTCATTGGTACTGGTATCGCCATCAACGGTGACTTGGTTGAAACTGGCATCGATTGATTTTGACAACATGGTTTGCCATAACTTTGGCTCCACACCCGCATCACAAGTCACGAATCCCAGCATTGTTGCCATGTTGGGGTGAATCATGCCCGAACCTTTGCAGATGCCACCGATTCTCACGGACTTGCCATCAATAACGGTTTCTAAAGCAATACTTTTCGGCACAGTATCAGTAGTCATGATCGATCGCGAAGCATCTTCACCACCATCGGGCGAAATTAATGGCGCAATCTTGGTAATGCCCGATCGCATCTTGTCCATCAGCAATTGCTTACCGATTACGCCAGTCGAAGCAACCAAAACACCATCTTCAGTATTTAAGGCTTTTTGTACCAGTTCCGCACATTCCACCGCGTTTTGCCAACCTTCTGCGCCTGTACTGGCATTGGCTTGACCCGCATTACAGAGAATCGCGCTGACAGGGCAACCCTTTGCCAATACTTCACGGTTAAAGTCTACACAAGCGGCTCTGACGCAGGACTTAGTAAATACTCCTGCGGCGATCGCGGGTACATCCGATGCGATCAAAGTCAGATCAGGAGATCCCGATGGTTTCAGTCCTGCCGTAATCCCTGCGGCTTTGTAGCCCTTTGCTGCGGTCACGCCGCCTGCAATTACTTGCCAATTTGCCATGATTTGATTGAGTTTTTCTGTTGATGTGCGGTTAGATTAAATTCCTGTAAGTTTCGCGATCGCCCCTTCTAAAAAGCTGGGTAGCGATCGCAACAACTTACGCTTCTCAAAATCTACAGGTACGAGGGTAACCAATGCTGTTACACATAGATCCGTTTCAGTACGAATTTGGTATTCCCAGTTCAGGCGGACTTTATCTGTCACAAGCTTAGTCATCACCAGCAAATTATCACCCATTTTTGCGGAACGGTGATAGCGCAGTGACATTTCCACAACGGGCAAATCCACACCCGCCGAAACTAACTCTTCAAAGCTCATGCCGACAGTTCGCAAGCATTCTACTCGCGCTTCCTCCATCCAATTTATATAAGAGCCATGCCAAACCACACCCGAATAGTCGGTATGATGAGGATAGACATGCACCGCATAGTTAAACCAACCCTCATTTTCAGGATTTGGTTCAAATTTGGTAATGATATTCGTTAAAGCGTTAGAAGTAAGTTCATCTGTCATGGAATTAAAAAATAATTGGACTCAAGACTATTAGAAAACTTATAAGATTATGCGTTAATTCGATAACCGCGATCGCTGACGTTTTGCCTCATATAGCAATAGGGCGGCACAGATAGCCACATTTAAAGATTCCACGCGATCGCTTTGAGGAATCGACACAACTTCATCGGCTAGTTCAATCAATTCTTGAGACAATCCATTCCCTTCATTCCCTAACAAAATTAAAGTCGGTTGCGTAAAGTCATAATCCCAATAGGTTTTTGGAGCATTTGCTAATGTCGCAATTACTTTCACACCCTGTCCTTGCAATTTACGAATATCATCTGCGATATGCGTAGATGTCTGCATGGCACAGCGAAACCATTGCCCAGCAGTGGCGCGAATAATTTTGGGATTGGTTAAATCCACACTATCGCTACTCACCAACATGCCATCAATGCCCACCGCCACCGCCGATCGCACGATCGCGCCAATATTTCCGGGATCTTGAATTGTTTCTAAAGCCAAACCCAAGGTCTTGATTTGGGCAATTTCTGGTGATGGCAATAATGCGGCGGCGATCGCGCCATCAGGATTTTTAGTCGTGGCGATCGCCTGAAGCACTTCTTCAGATACGATTTCTAATCTCTCAATTTCATTTGCCGATGCTTCAATCTGGGCATACAAATCTAGATTAGCATCAATCCACTTTTCAGTACAGCAAACGATAGAAAGCGGATAAGCTGTAGCGATCGCTTCTGTTAAGGCATGAGTTCCTTCTACTAAAAAGAGCCTTTGCTCTTTACGATCTTTCGCACTTTCACCAAGCGATCGTAGTTGCTTGACTAATGGATTCTTTGTACTGGTGAGCAATTGCTAATTCCTATGATAAACATCGATTCATATTTTACTCTTTATGTCGATACTTTAAAATATGCAAACACAGTTAAGAATCTCTGATTTACAGGGTAATATAAAAAATCATAGAGCTTCAATAATAGAGAAAATTTTTTAGGTATAAAAAATTCTTAGAATCTTTAGCTATCGCTTAGAATAAAATGCATGGAGTCAAAGGATAGAATAGTTATAATATAATTTATCTAATTAAAGGATGTGTTTATGACTTGTTTGGTTAGTAGTTTTATTGATTCCATTCAACCTAAAAATGACGCAAGCCAAAAGAAATTACGCCGACTCTCACCAATTAAACGCAGTAAAAAAGCAAGCGATTTATTAAATCATTCGGGAACTTGGCAGGGTGATGATTTGCTGAAATGTCTTGATTATGTTCAAGAGACTCGCTTATTCAGCACGATTTGACTCTGGTTTCTGCGGATAGTGACTTTCAACGTATTTACCAAGTCAATCCTTTTTCGTTAGAGTCGTGGGTATAGAAATCGCCTATCACCATCAAAGTAACGGCGATCGCTTATAAGTTTAAATGAAAAAGTTGAGCAATAAAACTCTCTGAAAATATTATTTCATTCTTTTCTTAATGCTTCAGCCGCTTGCATTGTTGCTAATAATTGTGTAGCAACTGCACGAATCACAGGAACAGCAACTGAATTGCCAAACTGTCTGTAAACTTGCACATCAGAGACAGCATTGACAATATAATTGTCAGGAAATCCTTGAAGTTTCGCACATTCCCTTGGTGTTAGTTTACGTGGTAACTTCCCAATATCACTTTGGTCAATTAAAATTTCACTTCCATCTTTATAATACCGTGCGCTTATAGTATTGGTATATTTACTGTTCTTAGTAAAGAGTGAATAACCGAAACCGTTTCCGTAACGTCTCAATAACCACTGGCAAGATAGGGGGTTGCCAAAAGTTGCCAAATCTGGTTTAAGAAAGAGATGAGTATCAACAGCAATACTAACCTAGTCGAAACAAATACCCCAGACACGGAGGTAGAAGGTTTACGTAGGCTGGTGGTCGAGCAGAGAAAGTTGATAGACACACTAGGGAGGAGCGGGAAAATAAAGTACCATATATTAAATAAGTAAAAGAGGCGATAAAATGCTAAGCGAAGAAGTAAAAGCAACATTCAAAGACGCAGCAAAAAAACTAACTGGATATCGAAAAAGAGACTTCGTGGCAAAAGTCGCTGAAGATTAC
>JBDNJN010000148.1:0-31765 GCA_041687725.1 Pseudanabaena sp. | reverse complement strand
GGATATCAATGCTGCTATCAATATTAAAAACATTGCTGTCGGGCGGACAGTGATTAAAGCTCAGCGTGTAACCGAACCAATTGGTGGTGTTGCTGAGAAGCCCGCGCTGTACGCCTAAGCGTCAGCGTCGGGAGTCGTCACTAATTTAACAGTAAACTAAGCGCAAAAAATTTGTCATAACTATGACAATTCGCAACATATAGTGGTATATCAGAGTCATTGATGACAAATTGGTGATCAGAGTTGAAATCTTTAGGACTTGGCCGTGGTTCGTCATGGGCGATCGCCGCTAATCGTGTCACTGGCTGTATTTTTATAACTTGCCTTGCCTTGGTTGATAGTCTAGCGATTCCATCGAGGGCGATCGCGCAGCCTGTAAATTCTGTACTTAATTGTTCACAGTTAACTAATCGGCGTTATGTAGTCATGCTGGATCTCCCTGCAAACCGATTGCCCCAGTTACCAGAGTTTCTGGCGATCGCTGCCATACCTTGTGGGTATCTGAACAATTACATGACTTTTTTTGGTGGTTTTGATAATGCTAAAGCTGCCACATTTCGGGCGGGTCAACTACGGGGATTAGGGCTAGATGCCGTGGTGCATTCTTTCTCGACAAAAGTAAATGATATTCCTGCTGATTTGCAAGCGGCAATGGTTTTGGTTGAACTGAACAATGAGCCAAATATGGCTATTCAACAAGTGCAGTCGTTAACTGGCAAGGGGGCAGTTTTGGCAGCATTTAATAATCGCTCGGTACTTTTGGCAGCGACATTATCGAGTCAACAGAGTGCTAATGCGATCGCTACCAAGCTTCGCCGTCAGGGGCTAGCTGCCCAAGTGGTTAGTGCGTCCCTGATCGCATCGCCAAATCCCACAAGTTCTATCCCGACAAGTTCTATTCCAACAAGTCCAGTTCCAACTTCTACTGCAACTATTTATCGTGTTTTAGTTCCCAATACGAATGCGGATACCTTAAAATGGTTGCGAGCAATTGCGCCTGACGCTTTTGTGACCGTTTTTAAAGGAAGATCCTATATACAGGTACAGACTTATACCAATCGTAGTAATGCCCACCGTGAGCGCGATCGCTTAAATGCTCGCTACCCAAATACAATTTTGCTTCAAGATTAAAGCTCAAGATTAAACCTATGACATCTGGTTCCCAATCTTTAACTAATAATACTGATCTACCAGCTTATACAGTGCGGGTGAGCGATCGCGCCAAATCTGTGCGTCTTTCGATCTCCGTAGAAGCTGGTTTAGAAGTGATTATCCCGATCAATTATGATCACCATAAGGTGGCTGAGCTTGTCCAAAAAAAGCGTGATTGGATTCTTCGCAATCAACTCAAACTCAATCAGCGCCAAGCTTTTTTACAGTCACAAGCGCCCCATGAGTTACCTGACTGTATCAAATTGCGATCGCTAAATGAAGAATGGCAGATTGAGTATCAACAGTCTCCGACAACATCAAGGATGATTAGTGTTAAAGAAAAAAAAGCAGAACTAAAGTTAGTTTTAACTGGCAATATTGCGGATATTGTAGCTTGTAAATTTTTCTTAAAGCAATGGCTAATGCAAAGAGCCGAGAAAGATTTATGCAGTTGGTTACGCAAAGTTAGCGATCGCGCTAAGTTGCCCTATCGCACTACGGCAGTGCGTAGCCAAAAGACTCTATGGGGTAGCTGCTCTGACAAGCACAATATTAGTCTCAACTACAAGCTACTTTTTCTTGAAGCTAATGTGGTCGAGTATGTGCTGCTCCATGAGCTTTGCCATACTGTCCATATGAATCATTCGGGTAAATTTTGGGGGTTGGTCGGTAAATTTGAACCAAATTATCTAGTCTTAGATAAATCTCTTAATCAAGCATGGCAAGTTATTCCAGCATGGCTTGATTTTTGATGTGACCTCAAAAAGGTATGGCGATCGCTAGACATAAAACCCAGCGAAATTCTTGAAAGTGCCGCGAAGCGGCACTTTCAAGAATTTCGCTGGGTTTTATGACAGCGCAAAACGCTGTACTTGGGGCTAAACTAAAGAAATAAGTTAAGACATTATGCTCGTCGCATAACTTTGTGATGCTTTTTGTGATACTTTTCATGACAGCCGTGTGAATTGTGATAGGAGGTAGTTATGACAGAGAACAAACCGAAAGAGGTGATTGAGCGCGTCTCTCAACAGATTGGACAAACTTGGACAAAGGTACAGCCACAATTGCGATCGCTATCACTTAAATTCGTGAAAAGTTCGCTACCTTTGCTGCGTAATCTGCAAATTAAGCTGACTGCAAGTACGGCTCCAACCGCAGAAACGTCAACCGTAGAAGCAGGTACTGAGAATATCTCTACCAACCCTGTTTTAAATAATGTGCTGAAGACAGCGCAAACTATTTCGGCTAAGGCGATCGCGGTTTTAGTCAAGGCTTTAACCAAACTTCAAGTTAGTTTAGAAGGAGAGCAAAGCACTTTAGATACAACAGAAGTGGCGGGCTTGCTCAATGCTGTAACTGAGGAAGAATCGCCACTAGTCACACAAGTTAAGCAGGAATTTGGCATTGCTTGGAAATTTGTTAAAGAGCAAGTCAAACCGAAAGTTTTAGGATTTTTGCAGATCTCCGTAGACAAGCTCGATCCGATCGCCACAAATATTTGGCAAAAAACTTCAACTAAGGCAGCTTCAACGCCTTCTTTGGTAAATTCTTGGCAAAAGCTCCAAGAAAATGACATTTGGAAAAAGACAGTGACCGCGATCGCCCCAATTTGGCGATCAATTAGTGGCCTTGCAGTACAAGTTCCGCTTTCCGATGAAGTGAAGCGAATTCTCGATAAACGAGCTGGTACTGTGGCTTTGGTGACGCTATTTTCGCTATTACTGATTCTCAAGCCATCTCACGCCAATAGCCAAAGTGTTAAAAAAGTCGCGGCAACGCCAGTAGCGATTAGTAAGCCAGTTGGCAAGATTGCTCAGAAGCAGCCATCGGTTAATAAAGATTTGGTAAAGCCAGAGCGTGGTGATGTACCGCTAACATCTGAACAAATTGCGATCGCCAAAATCCAAACCCAAGTTTCCGAAGTGGCAAACCAGTATGGTGAATCTTTGCTTGGTTCGGTACAGACTAACTTTAAGCGCGGACGCTTGATTGTGACACTCAATGAGGGCTGGTACAAGTTGGAGCCAACTCAGCAAACTCAATTGGTGAATGATCTGCAAACCAGAGCTCGATCGCTGAATTTCAAGAAGCTATTCGTTGCGGATGCGGAAAATCATTTGATTGCGCGGACTCCTGTAACTGGCAACGATATAATTATTTTGAGACAATAATAAAAATGGCGCTTTGCGCCGTTTTTATCGTTAATTTTTTTATGGCAGAATCAAAAGATCAAAGACATCCCCAGTACACCAAAGATCGGCAAATCGTAAATGAATTATTGACGCAAACAGCACCAAAAAATCGTGATTATGCCGAGCTAGGTCGTTTAATCATCCGCTACAAAGATTTTGTGGGAGCGCGAGATATTCAATCTGATTTGCTGAAGGTTCTCAATAATTGGCAATTAACTGAAGAAGTTTTATTTGCTAAAACTAGGGAGATCCATGCGATCGGTAAAGTTTATATGGCAGAGGACGAAGGACAAGACGATTGGGCGTAATCTAAAAAGGCAGATAGAACGCTTTGCGTTCTATCTGCCTTTTTAGATTAATTGACTTTGATTTCGATTCGGGGCGGATTAGGTGCAGGAATTGCCGTTGTTGGGGTTGGTGAAACTAATGGAGGCGATGTTAATGGGGTCGCGATCGCTATATCCTTAAGCCCAAGTTTTAATTGATAGGGAACCTCGATCGTACCTCCCAAGCCCTTTAACTGAACTGTATAGACTCCATCGACTGCAATTTGCACATTTGCGTTTAAAACATTCACAGCATCAGACAACGCTATACCTTGAGCATTCAGCACAGTGATTAATAATCCACTACCTGTAATCGCTGTGCTGAGCGATTGACCAGATTTAGCTTGAATTGTGTAGTTGTGCGTAACATTGCCCATAATTTTGTTAGGAATAATCAGGGACTCTTTATTAGCTTCTAAATTTATAACTTGATTTACTGGCTCAATGGAAGTAGAAATGGGGGGAGGCTTAGGACTAGCTTCAATTGAGATCGGCTTGCTAGGAACTGGTTGATTATTGACAATTACCGATGCCTGATTATTTTGCATCATTGCTGGCAAAGCAAAGGCAGCTATTACCGCCACTACGGCTAATAGCCCACCAAATAGAAATAGAACTCCTGAGTTGGAGCTAGCCGAAGAAAAAATAGGAACTGACCGACCAGTGTGAGAATTAGATTTGGACAAAGCAGCAGGATTAGAGCTAGTTGAATTCTCAGCCCCAGCTAGAATTGTTGACCTGACGATTTTGCTTGTAGTGGCTTGACGCGCTACTTCGGTCATCGTCGCAAATCTTGTGATACCTTGATTGACCTCACGCACTGACTGATAGCGCTGCGTATAGTGACAGCGAACCATACGTGTCAAGACTGTTGCTAAGCCATTGCTGACCTTGGCTTTATCGCGCCAGACCAGCTCACCTGTAGCGGGATCGGTGGGTAAATCAGTGGGGCCATATCCTGTAAGTGCTTTAATCGCAACTATACCCAAAGCGTAAATATCACTGCTATAAGTCGGGTGACCCGAAAATTGCTCACTGGGCATATAACCAGGTGTCCCGATCGCGACTGTAAATGCCGATTCCCCTGTCTCATCGGTAGCTAGTCTGGTATGAACATCTTGCATCGCCCTCACTGCACCGAAATCGATTAATACAATTTTGCGATCTTTCTTCCGTCGAATTAAATTGTCTGGCTTAATGTCGCGGTGAATGACACCTTCTGAATGCACAAATTCTAAAACTTCAAGGACATCTTTCAAAATTTTGAGGACTTCAAGTTCACTAAGTTGTTTGTCTCTGATCGGTGCATTAATATTTGCAAGTTTAGAATTTGCAAGTTCGGTAAGAATGTGATCTTGAGGTTGGTTATCTAAGTCTGACACTTTGGGCAATGGTGCTTTTAGTTCGTCATGGAGCGATCGCCCTTCTACAAATTCTTGTACTAAAAAAAACTGCTTGTCTTGCTCAAAATAAGCAAGCAGTTGGGGGATTTGGTCATGTCTACCGAGTTTTTCTAGGGTTTCGGCTTCAGTGTTAAATAGTCGTCTTGCTTCGCGAATAAAGTTGGGATCATCGCTAGCTGGCTTAAGTTGCTTAACTACGCAGGGCGGCGATCCAGGTCGGCGCATATCCCTTGCGATAAATGCATGTCCAAAGCCGCCCGCACCGATCTGTTTAATTAACTTGTAGCGTCCATCAAGTACTTTGGCTGCCATGGCGATCGCTCCTTTAGTTATAGGCTCAGGATATTGACTGTCATCTTGTTTGCCCTAGTTTATACTTCTGGGTCAGGCTTTGTGCCTTTTGGTTTGTTTTTTAAGTTTTTGTTTCAGCATCTTTGTCTGAATATTTTATCATTATTTTTTTAGCTATGTTAATTTAAGATTAATGAAAATACTCATTAGGCAAATAATGGGTGTTTAAAAGAATTAACTTTGATGGAGATAATTACTATGTTCTTGAAAAAACTGCTACCAAAACTGGTTTGTCTGTGATTGTAAATCTCATGCACAAGGTTTATGCTAAAGGTCGAAAGCTTGCCGATAGATTTAAAGAGAATCTACCTATCATTTTTGATGAATATCTCCCTAAATGTAATTATAGAGCCATTCCTCAATTACAAACAAAATGCATAAGTTATTTATTTCTCATTCCTGATCATTCACCACAGGAACTGGTGGATTATTTGGCGAGTTAGGCATCTTTTTGATTTTCATGTAAGCCTCAATCGTCTGAACTGCCAAAGGAGCCGCCACCGCACTACCACCACCGCCACCTGCATTTTCTGCAAATACGGTTACGGCAATTTCGGGGTTTTGATAGGGGGCGTATACCGTAAACCACGCATGGTTTAAGCGAGGAGGATCTTGAGCCGTACCAGACTTACCCGCCATCACGATTTCTTCCGAATTTAGCGACGAGGCTGTCCCGATATCAAAAACAGATCTTAAAGATTTCTGTAAAGCTGCCAAATTTGTAGGCGATATATTTAGAGACTGCCGCCATTCTTTTGCATCGTTATCTTCTAAAAGAAAGTGCGGTCTAATTTTGAATCCACCATTGCCAACCGCAGAAGTCATCATCGAAACTTGAACGAGATTGGCTTGCACATCACCTTGCCCAACCGACATATTTAAGGTGTTACCAACATACCAAGGTTCCCCAACTACTTTTTGTTTCCATTCCGCATCTGGCACAGTGCCTTTAGTTTCTTCTCCTTTAATTTCAAGCCCCGAATATTCGCCATAGCCATATTTTCGCGCCCAGGCCGCCAGATCTTTCTCACCCACACGCATACCTACTTGCCCGAAGAAAGTGTTACTGCTGTATGCCATCGCTTCGGAAAAGCCAATCGTGCCAAATCCTGCAAGGTTGTGATCCCAAAATTGAAAACCACCAACATCAAGATAGGGATAGGTTGCTAAAACATCATTTGTGCCAAATTTGTTGGTTTCTAAAGCCGCGGTCATGGTCACGACCTTAAACGTACTGGCTGGCGGATATACCTGCAAAACGCGATTGACAAAGGGATGATCTTTTTCTTGCAGTCGTTTCCATGTTGCTTCGGAAATTTTGCCAGAGAACAGGTTGGGGTCAAAGGCGGGATGGCTGACCATCGCTAATACTTCGCCATTGTTAGGATCCATCGCCACAATCCCACCTTGTTGCTTACCTAAGATCTTTTCAACAGCTTTTTGCAAGTCTAAATCAATCGTCATTTTGACGGCGTTACCTGCCTTCGGTGGTTTCTGCCCCAAAATTCGCAATACCTTACCAAAAGCATCGACTTCTACTTGTTGACCACCCCATTCGCCGCGCAGTTGACTTTCAAAGGCATATTCCACGCCCGATTTGCCGATCAAATCTCCAGGACGATAGCCTTTTTCGCGTAATCTCGATAACTCTTTGGCAGTTAGCTCACCTGTATAGCCCAGAACATGAGCCGCGACATCGCCATTGGGATAATAGCGTACTGCTTCAGGCTCGACTTTTACGCCAGTTAATTCGAGGCTATGCTCGGAAAGTACGGTCACTAATTTGGGACTAATTGCCGCAGACACTCGAACTAGGTTCGGTGAGTTATAGCCCTCTTGCTCAAGCTTATCGGTAATCGTCTGGGCAGAAACACCGATTAACTTAGCCAAACGATTGATAGTTGGCTGCCATTTATCCTTGGGTTGGGCGATCGGCCAGAGATAAACTACATGTGCTAACCGACTTGAGGCAAGAATATTACCTTTGCGATCAAAAAGCCGACCTCTTTCAGGGGGTTTAGCAATTAATCTAATCCGATTATTTTCAGCAAGCTGTTGATTGCGATCGCCTTCGATCACTTGCAAATAAAAAAGCCGTCCGCCCAAAATCCCAATTAGCACCAATACGCTTAACAAAAATAAAACTGCGGCGCGTATCCCTTTTCCCATTGTGCGAGTGTTTTCGGTGGGATTAAAAGGAGAAATTTGTCTTTTTGTAAAAGTCATATTGCTGGGGAAAGATTTTAGGGAAGATTTTTTCGCTAGAATAAGATCTAGGTCTATTGTATGGCGATCGCCAATTTAATTAGTTTTAATTAAGGCGATCGCATGTTTGGTGAATAGCTTTCATGTTCAAAGGAGTTAAAAGCCCGTGGTTGTGACACATGTGCGTCCTGTAGGACAAAAGTGGAGTGATCTCAGTTTTACTTCCACACTTTATCTTGCCCCAGTACTAGATTTGTTGCTTGACGAAATACCGTCAGAATGGCAGCCAGAAGTGCGTTTGGGTTTGCAAGAAGCATTGGTTAACGCAGTAAAACACGGCAACGCTCTCGATCCATGTAAACAAATCACTGTTAAGTTTTCGATAGTTTCAGAGATGTATTGGTGGGTTATTACCGATCAAGGCTGTGATCTCCAATCTTCTGGCAACGCCAGTAAGGACGATCCTACGCCATGTCATGATCTAGAGTGTGGGCGGGGTTTTTATATATTACGCAAGATTTTTGAACATGTGCATTGGGATAGTGGTAGCCATCGTCTCACCCTATGCAAAAAAATTGAGCTATTAAGCAAACCAATCATTCTTTGAATCTTACAGCGCTTTGCGCTCAAACCAGCACCAATAAAAACTTGGAAAGGGTTGCTTAGCAACCCTTTCCAAGTTTTTATTGGTGCAAAAAGTTGGAGAAATTGTAAAGCAACCTCTCTAACTTTTCGCGTCTAGCGAAAACCTTTACCCTGAGAAGATTCTGTCCAGAGCATTAGCTCCCCATCTGCATTAGCAGCCGCTAATTTTTTGCCCAATGGTTGCCACTGCAACGCCGTAATTGCACCCATTGGCGTATCGAGAGCTTGTACCCAATCTTTAGCATCTTTCCAAATTGCGATTCTGCCATTTTCATCGGCGGAGGCTAATATCTCTGATTTGGGTTTAAAAGCAACAAAGCCAACGATGCTGTTATGCCCCTTAATAACTTCACCTTCCCAACCAATATTTAGATCGGCGTGTTTTTCCCACACCACCACATCGGAACCACTGGATGAAGATAATAGCGGCAAAGTTTTGCTGGCCGACCAATCAAAGGAGCGAATCTTGCCTGGGAAACCTTGCATCCGCCAAGGTGAAGCGTCAAAATCATTGCCTAGCCATTGCATAACCACAACTAAGTTATCGAGTGTGCTGGCGACGAGATATTCTCCTGCGCGATCCCAAACCAGTTTGGCGATCGCTGTCGGTGCTTCAAACAAAATCGGGTCTTCATACCAATCTTGAGAAGACCAAACTTTGATGCCACCATCCCCGCTAACGGAGAGGTAATCGCCACTTGGATGCCATGCGATCGCCAATACAGTTGATTGTTCAAAATGCAAAGTTGTCAGGATATCCAGAGTTTCAGCGTTCCAGATTTGCACATATTTACCAAAGCTAAAGGCAAATTCAACGCGGGTGGGATGCCAGACCAAATGCTCGATCCATGTTTTGCCAAGATCGAGAGTTGCGGCGATCGCAGGTTCATCGCCATCTAATTTCCAGACGCGCACTTTGCCATCTTGTCCACCTGCCGCGAGCCAACGACTATCCGCCGAAAATCCCAAACAATCGATCGCAATTTCCGTTGGTGCTTGTAACGTAGTTTGCTTTTGGGCGAGATCGTTACCTGTTTTTGTGTCATCGAATAAAGCTATTTCACCCGAAGCAGTGGCGGCGGCGAGATATTTGCTATTGGCTGACCATGCGATCGCGGTGACATATTCACTGAGGGTAATTTGCGCTTGAGATTGGGGATTGAGAATCAGCGTGGTCTTAGGCTTGGGCATAGTGGTTATTTTGTGGTCTACAAAGCATTTTAACCCAGTGCAAAGCGCTACATATCATCGCGTGTTAGCATAATTTGACAGGTGTTTTCGTTCAGGCTAACCCAGCACCGCTTTTAACCAAATAAATTTCAGACAATCAGCATAGAAGCTCAGCAAAATGACCAACTTGTTTCCCATCCTCGCCGCATCTGATCCTCTCGTCTCAGGTTTTATCGACAAAGAACTTGATAGACAGCGCAATAATATCGAATTAATTGCCAGCGAAAATTTTACATCCCTTGCAGTCATGGCAGCACAGGGATCGGTATTGACGAATAAATACGCCGAAGGGCTGCCCAACAAACGCTATTACGGCGGTTGTGAATTTGTAGACGAAATCGAATCGATCGCCATCGATCGCATCAAACAATTATTCGGCGCAGCCCATGCCAATGTCCAGCCCCACTCTGGCGCACAGGCGAACTTTGCGGTGTTTTTGACCCTGCTCAAACCGGGGGATACCTTCTTGGGCATGGACTTGTCTCATGGTGGACATTTGACTCACGGCTCACCTGTAAATGTGTCAGGCATGTGGTTTAACAAAGTCCATTACGGCTTAAACAAAGAAACTGAGCAGCTAGATTTTGATTTAATCCGTGAACTTGCGCTAAAACACAAGCCGAAATTGATCATTTGTGGTTATTCGGCATATCCAAGAATTATTGATTTCGTTAAATTCAGAGAAATTGCGGATGAAGTTGGCGCATACCTGATGGCTGATATCGCCCATATCGCAGGGCTAGTCGCGTCAGGACATCATCCTAATCCGATTCCCTATTGTGATGTCGTCACCACCACCACCCACAAAACTTTGCGGGGTCCTCGCGGTGGTTTGATCATGACTCGCGATGCGGCTCTTGGCAAAAAGTTTGATAAATCGGTCTTTCCTGGTTCGCAAGGTGGCCCCCTCGAACATGTGATCGCTGCTAAAGCGATCGCCTTTGGTGAAGCATTACGTCCTGAGTTCAAGACTTACTGTGGACAAGTAATTGCTAACTCTCAAGCCCTTGCTGCTCAGTTGCAAGAACGTGGCTTCAAACTGGTATCCAATGGTACTGATAACCACTTGTTGCTGGTTGATTTGCGTTGTATCGGTATGACTGGTAAAGTTGCCGATTTATTGGTAAGTGGCATCAATGTCACCGCTAATAAAAATACAGTTCCATTCGATCCTGAATCGCCATTTGTGACCAGTGGTTTACGCCTTGGTTCCCCTGCGATGACTTCACGCGGTTTGAAGGAAGTTGACTTCCGCGAAATCGGTAATATCATCGCCGATCGCCTCTTGAGTCCTGATAGCGATGCTGTTCAAGCTGATTGCATTGCCAGAGTTCAAGCTTTGTGCGATCGCTTCCCGCTCTATCCTGAACTGGAGTATCCCAAAATTAGCGTTAAAGAACCTGCTCTAGCGATCTAAGTATAAAAAAAAGCGGTGGCGCACGCGAAGCGTGCGCCACCGCTTTTTTTACTTAAAATTTGTATTGTCAAATCTTGATTTGTCAGCTATATTAGTTTGTAGGTTGAACAAACCCTCGATGTCTGACATTGAGCCACAACTGATAATAAACATTTAGATAACAGGAGGTGATGCCCATGCAATCAGATAGTAGTAACGGTAAACGTATGGGTCTTCAGGTTTCCGAGCTGTGTGCTGGGGCTGTTCTGTAAGGTATTTAGTTAATTATCTCTAGCTCGCTAGTCTAATTTACTAGAAAGCCTGAGATCCTTCCAGCAGTTGACTGTGACCTAAAGATCCTAAAGTATTCCGAAACAAAAAGACCTAGCCAATGGCTAGGTCTTTTTGTTGTTTCTTACACAAAAGCCTCTAAGACCCTCACCCCTAGGGTGAGGGCAGCTTTTAGGCACTAGTTAAGAACAAAATCACATCGCCTTCTTGGACGACATATTCTTTACCTTCACTGCGTAGCAATCCTTTCGCACGAGCAGCACTCATCGAGCCTAACTCCACAAGATCTTTGAAGGCAACAGTTTCGGCGCGGATGAAAGATTTTTCAAAATCAGAGTGAATTACACCTGCGGCTTGCGGTGCTTTCATGCCTGCATTAATTGTCCATGCACGCGCTTCCTTAGGACCAACTGTAAAATAGGTGCGTAAACCTAAAAGATGATAGGTGGCCCGAATCAAGGACTTTAAACCACCTTCTTTAACGCCAAGAGATTCCAGAAAATCTTGGCGTTCTTCGTCTGGAAGTTCTATCAGTTCTGCCTCCACTTGAGCAGATACGATTGTCACCTCTGCATTTTCAGCATCAGCGATCGCCTTTACCTTATCGACAAAAGCGTTACCTGTAGCGAGGTCATCTTCGGAGACATTTGCCGCATAAATAGTTGGCTTGAGAGTGAGCAATTGCAAAACGGCGATCGCTTCTTTTTCTTCGTCAGTGAGGTTAGCTAAACGCGCAGGTTGGCCAGCGTCAAGGACTTTACGAACTTTTTCTAAAGCCACTAATTCGATTTGAGCTTCAGAGTCTTTACTGCGGACAGCTTTGCGGGTGCGATCGATGCGGCGATCAACTTGGGCTAGGTCTGACAGAGCGAGTTCAAGGGTGATGATCTCAATATCACGGACAGGATCAATTGATGCTTCAACATGAATGATGTCATCATTTTCAAAACAGCGCACTACATGCACGATCGCATCGCAAACTCGAATATTTCCTAAAAATTGATTTCCTAAACCTTCACCCTTACTTGCACCTCTGACCAATCCTGCGATATCGACAAATTCGACTCTGGTGGCAATGATTTGTGCAGATTTACCAACTTCGGCAAGAGTCTTGAGGCGATCGTCAGGGACGGAAACCGAGCCAACGTTGGGTTCGATCGTACAAAAGGGGAAATTGGCTGCTTCGGCTTTGGCGTTGGCAACTAGGGCATTAAATAACGTAGACTTGCCCACATTGGGTAGTCCGACAATCCCAGCTTTGAGCATGATGGCTATCTAAACGAAAACTTTTTTGACTTGTGCTTATAAATTTTGTCATAAAAGTCTCACTAAGTGAGACTTTTAGCAAAATATAGCTACATCTGTCGCCAATTGTATCAGCACAAATCAAAACCGAAGAGAGGGTAGCGGCACTCCGCGCCGCTACCCTCTCTTCGGTTTTATAGCAGCGCGAGGCGCTGTAATCCATTTTTCAATAATCCCTTGACCTCTACTTTTTGAGCATTAATTTAGGTAAGATAAACACAGCAATGCTAGTTAGCATGGCAACCATTAGCAAAATATGTCTGCGATCGCCCAATTACCATATAAAAAGCTACGCTGGCAGAAGGGTCGAAGCTCTTCAGGCAAGCGTCAACGTGAAGTCTTTTTAACTGCATTTACATTCCTGTTTTTTATCTGGTGGGATAATTTTTGGCAAAACAATACATCGAATACTCGGAGCAAAAGGGCTGCATGGCTGGTTCGCAATATGCTCGAACTTGGACCAACATTTATCAAAGTCGGTCAATCCCTCTCCACTCGCGTCGATCTTTTACCGCCTGAATACATCAGCACCTTGGCACAGCTTCAAGACAAAGTGCCAGCCTTTAGCGCCAAAGAAGCTAGAGATATCATCGAACTCGAACTCGGAAAATCCCTTTACACCATCTTTCGTGATTTTGACGAAATCCCACTGGCGGCGGCTAGTCTCGGACAAGTGCATCGCGCCACATTACATACTGGCGAAGAGGTGGTTGTCAAAGTGCAACGGGCAGGATTGAGAAAGCTATTCGATCTAGATTTCCTCGCTGTTGGTAAACTTCTCAAAGTTTTTCGGCGTTATTTTGCTTGGACGCGCCCATATAATTTGGAAGGGATTTATGATGAATTTTTTACAATTCTCTATCAAGAAATTGATTATGCGATCGAAGGGAGCAATGCCGATCGCTTTCGCAAAAATTTTGAAGGCTATCCGCGTATAGTTGTTCCCAAAATCTATTGGGAATATTCCACGACTATGGTTTTGACCTTGGAATATGTGCCGGGCATCAAAATAAACGATCGCCAAGCCCTCGAAGCCTGTGGATTAGATCCCAAAGAAATCAATCAATTGGGAATCTGTTGCTATCTCAAACAATTTTTGCAAGATGGATTCTTTCACGCCGATCCGCATCCTGGTAATTTAGCAGTCAGTCCGAATGGAAGTCTGATTTTCTATGATTATGGCATGATGGCGGAAGTGAAAACGATGGCAAAAGATCAAATGGTCAAGACCTTCTTTGCAGTGCTGCGTAAAGACACTAACGAAGTCGTTAATACATTGGTAAATATGGGCTTCATCGAACCGATCGCCGATATGAGTCCAATTAAACGGATGTTAAAATTTATTTTAGATCGCTTTACCGAAAGACCTGTTAATGTCTATGAGTTTGAACAAATCAAAGGAGAATTGGTGACCATATTTGAGAAAAGCCCTTTCCGTTTACCGCCGCAGATGACTTATCTTCTCAAATCGCTAACTACTCTTGATGGAATTGCTCGGATTCTCGATCCAGAATATAACTTCACCACCGCCGCCCAACCCTTTGTAAAAAGTATTGTCCTTTCCAAAGGAAGAGGCAACAGTTTAGGCGCATTCGCCCAACAAGCAAAAGATTTTCTCATCTATCAACTCAACAAACCCAGTCGGATGGAAATCTTGTTAGAGCGATTGGAAGAGAGGATCGAACGCGGCGAGTTGATGATTCAGGTCAAGTCTTCTGAAAGCGATCGCACGCTCAAACGGATTAACATCGCGGTTAAAGCTTTAATCTATGCCTGTCTCACAGGATTTTTAGCATTAGCAGGAGCCGTCCTATTAGTTGGTGCTACTGCCTATACTGGATGGGCGATCGCGGTTTTTATCGCCGCTAGTTTCTCTGGACTATCATTAATTCGCGCCCTGTTCCAGCTATCGCTCCGTGAAAAAATCGATAGCATCGCCGAGCAGTAATTAGCTCAGACTTGGAAACAAGGATGCCAAAATTCTTGTCTGTATTATTATTCGCCAACAAAAAAGACTACGCCTAAAGGATGGTTCTGTGAAAAAAGGGATAAAAAAATCATAAACAAAGGGCTGATTAATCTTGTCGCATCTAGTCTTTTACTTTGCGGTGGCCTCAGCGCGATCGCTACTGTTCCTTCGATCGCACCCGTTAATGCCCAATCAGACGAAGACACAAATATTCGGGTTTACAAATTAGCCAGCCCTGCGGTCGTCTCGATTCAATCAGGGCGGGGTAATGGTAGTGGCTCGATTATTGATCCTAAAGGATTGATTTTGACTAATGCCCATGTCGTCGGCGGTGCAACTAAAGTAAATGTGATCCTCAGTGATAAGCGTCAATTTCGCGGTGTGGTCATCGCCAACAGCCGCAATCCTGATCTGGCAGTAATTAGATTAGAAGGCGTAACCGAAAACTTGCCGACAATTCAAATTGCATCTTCAGTTGGTATTCAAGTTGGGCAGAGAGCTTTTGCGATCGGTAATCCCTTTGGACGCTTTGCAGGAACACTGACGACAGGAATCATTAGTCGCATTGACAGCGATCGCAAATTATTACAAACCGATGCCGCGCTGAACCCCGGAAATTCTGGGGGGCCTTTGCTGAATAGTCGTGGCGAATTGGTGGGCGTGAACACGGCAATTTTTACGACTAATTCCACAAATAGCGGGATTGGCTTGGCGATCGAGGTCGATACCGTTAAGCGATTTATTGCGGCAGCACGTCAAGGCACGATTGGCAATAATCCTACGCCGACTAATAGCCCCAATCTGCTTACCCTTGATGGCAAGGCGATCGCCTCAACTCTCAGCGCTACCGACAATACATTGCCCGATGGCAGCTATTACAAAGCCTATCAATTTGAAGGTCGAGCAGGGCAATCCCTAGTCATTGAAATGCGTGGTAATAGCCTTGATCCCTATCTAGTTTTATTTGATGCTACTGGTCGCAAAGTGGCTGAAGATGACGATGGTGGTGGTGGCAAAAATGCCCGACTTACGATTAATTTACCAACTACAGGCAAATATACCCTCTATGCCAACTCCTACGAAGTTGGTCAGACAGGCTCTTTTACGATCGCAGGTCGCTTAAGTAATAATTTCTCATCTCAAGCAAATAATGAACCAACAGGCGATCGGGGTATCATTTTGCAGAAAAATGGAGTCTTAGGAACCCAGAGTCGAGTTTTTGCTAGAGATGGAAGTTTATTTGATGCCTTTAGTTTTAATGGGCAAGCAGGTCAGGTTGTTCAAATTGAACTTGTTAGTTCTGATTTTCATCCTTATCTAGTTTTATTTGCGCCAAATAGCAAAGTATTGCAGGAAAATGACGGTTTGCCTAGCCGTAACAATGCCTCAATGACAGTTGAGCTACCGATTACAGGAACATACCGAACAATTGTAAACACTTTTGATCGCACAGGCAAAGGCGCATACAAACTTCTTGTTAAAAGGATTAAATAGATTCAGCAACTCCCCCCTAACATCAGGCTAAGTTTGGTAAGGTTGTAGACAATACTACCAAGTAAAGGATTTCGCTACTGTATCCTAAACTATGGGAGATTTCACTGGTGACAGGTGATTTTAATGGTTTTAACTGAGACTAAAATGAAATACAGCAAAGAGAGAATGTTGTTATCAACAGCAACTTTACAAGCTTGCCGCAATGCCCGTAGCTTGCTGCAAACTTGTAAAGTTGCTGTTGATAAGCTAATTGAATATTTTCATGTAGCCGATATAGCTGTCGCTTTGTCAATTCATGAATTCAAAATACTAGAAAATACTAACCCACAGGATTTGTCATCGGTTAATGTTAAAAGTCATGTGGTTGTTGAGGCGATCGCCTCAGCTTGTGAGTCTTATTTACAACTCAATATTGAAGATATTCTTAGAGAAGAATATCAGTGGGGAGAAAGTACAACAAATAAAATCATCGATCTGTATGCATCAGGACTAACTAGATGTGAAATCGATTTGGCTGAAATGTTTGCAGACAAAGATTATTTGCTTGTGCCGATAGTGTTGACTGAGGCAGCAGAGCCACTATGGGGATTTTTGATGGTTTATCGATGCAAGGCGCTAGATAATCAATCCTTGATCGAGCAATGGAATCAGGATGATGTATTGCTATTGCATCAAGTCGCTATGCAAATCGAGATCGTCTTGCAGCAAGAAAATACGCAAGCGATTTTGCAACAAAGACTTGCAGATGCTGAGCAAGCAAACAACGCTTTAACGCATTGGAATGAGCAGTACCGATCGCTTGTCGAGGATGTTCCCAGTATTTCCTACATATCTCCAATCTCGAACACTCCAGAATTTGCCTATATCAGCCCCCAAATTAAAGAACTATTGGATGTACCTGAGTCTGAATGGACAGCAGGATTTTTTAATAATTGGGTGAAATATGTACATCCTGACGATCGCGATCGCATCCAGCAAGAAGTGCGTCACACCATCGAAACAGGAACACCATTTTCTTGTGAATATCGGTTTGTTACTCGTGAAGGTAAAATGATTTGGGTGCAAGATAATGCTTACCTTGGGTTAGCGTATGACGGCAAAACTCAGGTTTTACGCGGTTCAGCTTTTAATATTAGCGATCGCAAAGAAAGCGAACTTCGATTTAAAGGGATTTTCAATAATACTTTCCAATTTACAGGTTTGATGTCTACCGACGGCGTTTTTTTAGAAGCTAATCAAACGGCGCTAGATTTTGGCGGTATTACTCGTGATCAAGTAATCGGTAAACCAATTTGGGAAACCTATTGGTTATCGATATCTGAGTCTGCTCAAAATCGGGTACGAGAAGCTGTTAAGCAAGCGGCTAAAGGTGAGTTTATCCGTTATGAGATGGATGTATATGGTGCTAACCATACTGTTATCCCCATTGACTTTTCAATTCGTACCATAAGGAATGAAGCGGGGCAAGTGGTTTTACTAATTCCTGAAGGACGCGATATTAGCGACTTCAAGGAAATCGAGAGGAGTCTGAGAAGCAGTCAAAGAATGCTAATGGAAGCACAAAAAATTGCCAATCTTGGCAATTGGGAATTTAATTTCTTCGATAATGAAACTATTTGGTCGGATCAGCTATTTCATATTTTCGGACGCGATCAGGCTTTAGGATCTCCTAATTATGAGGATGCTGTAAAATATTACCTAGAGGAAGATCGGGAAGCCCTTGATCTGGCTGTTCAAAGTGCTATTAGCGAGGGGCGGTCATTCCAGCTAGAATTACGTTTAGCTAAGCCTCGCCCCGATGACTCTTATTGTTATATTGAAGCAGTTGGTCATGCCGAGTACGATGAGAATGGATCGCCAGTTAAACTTTACGGAACTGTTCAAGATATCAGCGATCGCAAACTCATTGAGAATCAATTAAATCAGAACAAAGCTCTATTGCGGTTGACGATTGAGAATGCTCCCGTTGGCATTGCCACCATCGGTTTGGATGGAAAATTCTTAATTGTGAACCAAAGCTTCTGCAAAATCTACGACTATTCTGCGGAAGAACTGTTGAACCTGACATCCTCTGATATCACACATCCTGACTCTATTGAGAAAACCTCGGCAGCCCTAAGTTATCTACTTGAGAATGTAAACGAAAGCATCCAAATTGAGAAGCACTACATTCACAAAGATGGTCATAAAATTGACGCAATCAGTCGTGTCAGTCTGATGCGAGACGAGCAGGGAAATCCTCTGAGATTTATTGCTAGTGTCGAAGATGTCACTGAGCGCAAACAAATCGAAACCAAACTCATATCAGCAAAGCTCGCTGAATCAGCAAATAAAGCCAAGAGTGAATTTCTTGCCTCGATGAGTCATGAACTCCGTACCCCCATGAACGCCGTCATCGGGATGACAGGGATATTGTCCAATACTCCCCTATCCCCAGACCAAAAGAGATATGTCTCAACAATCCGCCAAGGCGGTGAAATGTTACTCGCTGTAATTAACGATATTCTCGATTTTTCTCAGATTGAATCAGGGAAATTAGAACTTGAAGTGCGCCCTTTTAAGCTCCAGCAATGTGTGGAAGATGTTCTCGATCTGATGACATCGCGCATCGCCGACAAGTCGCTAGATCTATCGGCGTTGATTAATTTAAAAGTGCCATTGGAGATTATTGGTGATTACAGTCGGTTACGGCAGATTCTGCTCAATTTGGTCAGTAATGCAATTAAATTTACCGATAAGGGTGAGATTGCGCTCTCGATTACATCTAGGTTGATTGATCCAGAAACGAATACTCACGAATTACTTTTTAACATTCGTGATACAGGCATTGGCATTGCTCCTGAAGCGATCGCTAGGCTTTTTCAATCTTTTAGTCAAGCTGACAAATCTATTACAAGACAGTATGGCGGTACTGGCTTGGGACTCGTGATTTGCAAACAGCTTTGTGAACTGATGGGCGGTAAGATCGATGTCAAGAGTGTTCTTGGTAAGGGTTCAACGTTTAGTTTTTCCATTCAAGCTAAGGCGATCGCCAATCCAGAAATCAATCAAAACATTACGAATCTAACCACAAAGATTGATTGTTTCAAAGGTAAGAGCATTTTAGTAGTGAGTAGTAATTCCACAATCAGACAAGCGATCACCTTGTATAATCAAGCGTGGTCTATCAATACACAAGTTGCTTTCTCGGCGGTAAAAGCTTTACAAAGCCTAGAACTGAGCGAGTTTGACGCGGTAATTATTGATGGAAGTCTCGTTGAGATTGATGTTCTAGATTTAGCGATCGATATTCAATCAGTTTTTCCTGATTTGAATTTAATTTTATTGACTTTTGCAGAAACAATCAACAGGCGCAATGCTAGTGTTTTTGAGCATTACATCAGCAAGCCGATTACCGCATCAAAGCTCTACGAAACCTTGTATAAAATCTTCTCTGGCATCTCAACTAAAACATCGATAAGCAAAGACTCTAGACAATCTTTTCAAGACTTGCCTCAAGACTTAAATTTAGCGATCAATCTTCCACTAGAAATTTTAGTTGTAGAAGATAATGCTGTAAATCAGCAGATTTTATTGCTAATGCTAGAACAAATCGGTTATATCGCTGAAGCCGTTGATAATGGAAGTAAAGGTGTGGAAGCCATCCAAATTAAACCTTATGATGTCGTCTTTATGGATATGCAAATGCCCATAATGGATGGACTAAGCGCCACCAAAAATATCCGTAAGCTGCCTGTGAATCAGCCTTGGATTATCGGTTTATCGGCTGATGCTTTTACGGAGTCCCGCGATGCAGCTTTATCGATCGGGATGAATGAATATCTCACCAAGCCCTTTCGATTAGAAGATTTACTTGAGGTACTACAGAGGGTCAAAAAAGATGCGCCCACAGCGATCGCCTCTGAAGTCTTAACTGAAGCGATTACGCCTCAACCAGTAATCGAAAGCCTGAATATGCAAACACTCAAGTCATTAGAAGATGCTATTGGCGCAGAGAATTTATCTGGGTTGATTGATCAATATACCCAAGACTCAGAAATGGCAATTTCCAAAATGCTGGCAGCATTAAGCAAAAATGACCTTGCTGCCATTAGATCGGAAAATCATAAATTAAAAGGGGCAAGTGGAAGTTTTGGAGCTTTAGAACTTTTCAAACTCTGTCGATCGCTTGAGTCTCTGTGCAAAATTTGTATAGAGTCAGACCAATCCAATGCTACAGATAGCCAAGAAATCGCGATCGTCATCCAGAAAATCGAAAATGAGTATCATCAAGTTTCCCAAGCACTAGGTAAGCAAAAGAAACCTTAAAAACCAAAAAATTATGGCGCACTCTGCGCGTGCGCCATAATTTTTTGGTTTTACATTTAAGAATGTGGGTGCAAGAATAAAAAAGTTGTTTTCTCTTTTGTTTTACTGCATTATAAAGTTTGTTCGTTATTGGGGCGCGGACGGACACGGCTCGGTGTGGTGTCAGGCTCAGGCAAAGGCATGTATTGATTGCCAGTAAAATCTTTGGTGACTCGCAAGCGTTGACTGGCAATCGTAATGCCAGACTCGCGCACTAGAACTACAGAGATCCAGCGATCGCCTGATGAAAAAGGAGCTTGCCCGATTTTAAACAATCCACCTGCACGCAAGGGCAGGAGATTGATTGTACTCTCGTTGAGATAATTTTTAGTTTCAACAGGCTCTTCGAGCGCTGCACCAAGTAATAGGCTTGTGCCAAGCGGCTCAGTAACGATCGCATCAAGGACATACTGACGACCTACCCCAATCAGTTCAGGCACTTTTAGCTTGACGGGGGGCGGCGCATCACCACTACTGAGCGAAGACTGCTCCGCAAGAATTTGTTGAGACAAAACCTGTAGCTGACCATTAATATTTTTATAGGTCTGGGTGGAGATCAATCTGGCTTCTAACATGAAGTTATCGTTCTCAGTCCCCTTCGCACCCTGTACCATCGTCACAGTTTCCGCAGTAATCAGGTCACCCTGTTTTTCCCATTTCGAGATTTCCGTGCGATAGCTAATATTTTTGTAACGCTGCCAGAATTCGCTCAACACCTGTTTATAGCGATCGCGGTTTAGTCCATCGGAATGGTTAAAAGTCGGCGCGTAATACTTCATCAACGTATCAATATCTTGCTTACTGGCAGCTTGATCCAGCGCATTTACGACATTTGACAGTTCGGCGGGTGCAGGTTTAGATGATTGGGCAGCAAACACAGGATTGGCGATCGGCGCAATCGTGGCAACTACAGCAGAAACAAGTAACAGACTAATTCTTTTGAACATGCGTAACTCTAATGAATAACCTGTGACGATGGATTGGCGTTTAATTAAGAATGAGACAAAGCAAGAAACTGTTTCTCATTTATACGCCCTGATTGATATAGTGTCTCATTTATTTCCGAGATTTTTAACACCGCATGGGGTGAATATCCACTTTCTTTGATGCGATCGCATACTCCCGACTCATGATCGATAAATACGACGATATCGCAAATTTTTAAGCCGCAGCTTTCAATTTTTTGCGCGGCCTCGATCGCACTCTTACCCGAAATCAAAATATCATCAACAACGACAATCGTTTCTCCTGCTTCATAGTTACCCTCAATCAAGCGTCTCGCTCCATATGCCTTGACTTCCTTGCGCGGAAAAATTAGCGGGAAATTTAAGCGCAAAGCTAAGCCTGAAGCCGTTGGTAGCGATCCATAGGGAATACCAGCAATGCGATCAAATTTCAGGTTTTGCAAAATTTCGGCATAAGTGCCAATCACCGCATCAAATACTTGAGGATTAGAAATAATCCGTCTTAAATCGATGTAGTAGGGGAAAACTTGACCAGATGCTTGCAGGGTTTCTTCAAAGGTAATGCAGCCAATGTCGAACAATTGCAAAATTAAATCTGCATGGGGATGTCCTTTTTGATCGAGCAAACAAACATTTGGCATCCACATGTCACAAACGGGGCGCTGATTTTCGGTCAAGGAGATCGCCTGATTAACTTGATCCCGTAGCGATCGGACTAATTGCGCGGGTTCACCGATCGCCAAAGCATCCTGATTGACAGGCAAAATCAAGCCACCACCATTGGCATCCAGCCCAGCACTGAGAATTGCCGCTAAATTTTCGAGGCCCTGACCGTCACCCTTGCTATTTGCCCAAATACTTCTTGCCAAAATTAATCTCTCAGGAGCCAGCGATCGCACTTTCGCCAAAGCATCGGGAACAGCCGCACCAACTTCTAGCGCTAAACTTTCCATCCCTGCCCAAGCCTCACAATTTTGCACCACCTTGAGATATAAAGGCTGCTCAAGATTGGGATATTCCTGAAAATCTTGAGCAGTCGTATTCGATGAATAACAACTCACAAAAATCGCCTTGTCGGGATACATCAAAAATCTTGCTGCTAAATCTTGCCCAACATAGGGACTCAAGGTAATCGCATCCACATTCCACTGCTCGAAGGCAGTCTTTGCCATCACCGTACTGCTATTAAGATCGGCGTGCTTAGCATCAAGAATAATCGGAATTTCTGGCGGAATTGTCGCTAAGGTCTTGGCTAATAGCTCTAAGCCTCCCGCGCCCAAAGCTGTATAAAAGCCTAAAGTTGGTTTATAAGCACAGACCAGATCGGCGGTGGACTGAATGATGAAATTCATCCATTCCCAAAGCGCGTCAACTCTATGTAGGTCAACCTGATATTTGGCAGGCATCACTTCAGGATTGGGATCGAGTCCCAAACACAAAATGCTCTGATTAGTGGCGATCGCCGTCCTGAGTTTCGAGGCAAAGCTCATAATTTAGCACTCAAATTTAAATTGGCGAGTTTTATTATGCAGTCATAAGCTAAATCTAAAATTGACTATTCACTCAGTTTTTTCGCCTCAATCAGTCCACCACCCAGCAGCAAGTCACCACGATAAAACACGGCAGCTTGACCAGTCGTAACGCTAAATTGTGGCTCGTCAAAGACAATTCTTGCCCGATCGCCTTCTAGGGGAATCACAGTTGCAGGGGCGGGGGCAGTGCGGTAGCGCACTTGGACTTCGGCATGAAAAGGCATATCGGTGGCAGCGATCGATACCCAGTTCACTTGATCGATTGTGCATTCTTTTTCATGGGCTTCAGCGCGATCGCCTAAGACCACTTCATTCTTAACGGGATCGAGGGCAACCACATATAAAGGATTCGCCGCCGCTACGCCTAAACCTTTGCGCTGTCCGATCGTGTAGTGATAAGTGCCATCATGCTCACCTAAAATATTACCTTTCGTATCGACGATTTTGCCTTGGACGGGCGTGAGATATTTATCGAGAAATGCACGCATTGAGCCATTGGCTTCAACTAGGCATAAATCCATACTTTCGGGCTTTTCGGCAGTTTCCAGACCAAACTCGGCAGCAATTTTGCGAGTCTCGACCTTGGTGATTTCACCTAATGGAAAAATGCAGCAACTTAATTCTTCTTGTCCAACTTCGTAAAGAAAATAGGATTGATCCTTATTGTCATCAACGGCGCGGCGCAATTCATAGCGTCCTGAATTCTCGTTAAAATTTAGCTTGGCATAATGCCCTGTCGCAATTTTATTGATCCCCAATTTTTCACGCGCATAGGTCATCATCGGTGCAAACTTCACGGCTTTGTTGCAGCGCGAACAGGGTAGCGGTGTAGAGCCTGCCGCATAGCCTGTAACTAAATAATTAATAATACTTTGTTCAAATACATTGCGACTATCGACAATTTCATGATGTATACCTAATTCTTCGCATAATTTCGCAGCGTCAACCATTCCTTCCGAGCAGCATTGACCCTTGCCACGCATTAACCACAGCGTCAAACCTGTGACATCGTATCCCGCACGATGCAATAGGGCGGCGGCGACCGAGCTATCAACTCCGCCTGACAAGCCGACAACTATTTTTTCTTTAACTTGGGTAATATTTGGGGTAATGCTTTGGGTGATATTTGACATTTGCTGCGATCGAACCATTCAAACTAAATTGTATCGCAAAGCGTAATGAAGTTAGTTAAGCAACTTTTGAGTCTGGAATCGGGATAATCGCTATACTGGCGAGTATTATATCTAAGCAGCGCAGCTTAAACACCGTCGTATTCCTATGGGCTATGAGCCACTACATCACAAATATCGACCCCAAATCTTTGCTGACCTAGTTGGACAAGAGGCGATCGCCCATACTTTATCGAATGCCCTAAACACAAAGCGGATCGCTCCTGCATATCTATTTACGGGCGCAAGAGGCACGGGCAAAACATCGAGCGCTCGGATCATGGCAAAGTCGCTCAATTGCCTAAGTTCTGACAATCCCACGCCTCATCCATGTGGTAAGTGCGAGCTATGCCACAGCATCGCTAATGGTAATGCTCTCGACATTACAGAGATTGACGCGGCAAGTAATACAGGTGTTGATAATATTCGCGAATTGATTGAACGCGCCCAGTTTGCGCCAGTTAAGGCAAGATTTAAGGTTTATATTATTGACGAATGTCATATGCTCAGCACGGCGGCGTTTAATGCGCTGCTGAAAACTCTTGAAGAACCACCCGATCGCGTTACTTTTATTCTTGCCACTACTGACCCGCAGCGCGTATTACCAACGATTATTTCGCGTTGTCAGCGTTTTGACTTTCGGCGGATTCCCCTTGATGCGATGGTCAAGCATTTAGTCAAGATTGCAGCGATTGAGAATATTAATATCAATATTGAAGCGATTACTTTAGTTTCGCAAATTGCACAGGGTGGACTGCGTGATGCGGAATCTCTGCTCGATCAATTAAGTTTATTGGATGGAGAGATTACGATTGAGGCGGTTTGGGAATTAGTTGGCTCTGTTCCTGAGCAAGATTTATTGTCACTGATTGAGGCGATCGCCGCCGATCATTCCACACAATTAATTGATTATGTGCGGAGGATTATGGATCGGGGGCGCGAGCCTTTGATTGTGTTGCAAAATTTAGCGAATGTGTATCGAGATTTATTGATTGCCAAAACAGCAAGCGATCGCGCTGATCTTGTAGCAATGACTAGCTCTGGTTGGGAAAGATTGATTCAACTAGCTCAAGGTTTAGCTGTTCCCAATATTTTGCTGGGTCAACAACATTTGCGATCGGCTGAGTTCCAAATTCGTAATTCCACGCAACCACGCTTATGGTTAGAAGTTACGCTGATGGGATTATTGCCTTCAGCACAAGGGGCGCAATCGCAATCTTCTCATCCACTTCAAGCACAACCATTTATTCCATCGCGCAATATACCCGCAACTCCACAGTTTACGCCCCAAGTTCTCTCACCGCCAAAACAAGAAGCAATTTCTCAACCGCCAATAGCGAAAACACCTGAACCATCGGCTAATTTTACATCTTCATCGGCGATCGCCGAAACGCCGATTTCATCTGGAAATGATGACTTTGAGAACATGGCTTCAGTTGGTTACGATCTCGATCGAATGTGGCAAGGCATTCTATCAATGCTGCCATCACCAACAAAGGCAGTCTTTATTCAGATACAGGCGCATATTTTGTCGCTTGATACTAACAATGTCAAAATTGGCTTAGGTGGAAGCCGTGATGAGACTACTAAAAATATTGTGGTTCAGAAGCGACAGGAACTAGAAGAAGTTTTTGCGAAGTATTTGCAACGTCCGATTAAAGTGATGTTTACCTTTGTCGCCGCGCCTTCTCAAAATGAGCAAGTACAAGTTACTGCACCTCTTCCTGCTAGTCCCGCGATCGCCCCTCCTGCGATCGCATATTCAAATCCAGTCAGTACGCCCGTTGCTAATTTGCAACCAGTTGCGCCTCCAGTTCCAATTCCTTCAGCAAATGTTAATGCTAATCCAGTAAATAATCCAGTAAGCAACCCAGCAAATAATCCAGTAAAGCCGACACCTGTTAAGTCTCAAGGCTATGTTGGTATGTCTGAAGATGACATGGTACTCAGAAATATAGTTGATATTTTTAGTGGGCAAATTGTCGATCTTGACGAAGAACCTAGCGATTAATACACAATGCTCACAATAGCAATTTTCAATAGCCTTAACAAGGGGCTTAAGCCCCTTGCCTGTCCAAGCTGTCTAATCGCCGACTCTAGCCTTTTGCGATTAATTTCAAGCGATCAAATATCTTGTATTCGTAATCTTACAGAATCACCGTGAGATGGTAAGCCTTCGGCTTCAGTTAGTAAGGCGATCGCGCCAGATACTTCTTTTAAGGCTTCGGGGCTGTACTGAATCAAGCTCGAATGCTTTAAAAACGTCTCCACACCAAGCGCTGATGAATACCGCGCACCGCCACAGGTGGGCAAAGTATGATTTGGACCTGCTAGATAGTCTCCCACGGCTTCGGGCGTAGAATGCCCCATAAAAATCGCTCCTGCATGGCGAATTTGATCGATCAATTGCCAAGGTTCTTCGACTTCTAATTCCAGATGTTCGGGTGCAAATTGATTAGATAGTTCGGCGGCGGTTTTGAGACTATCGACAACGACAATTAAGCCATAATGGGCGATCGCCTTCTCAGTCATTAAACGACGTGGATGATTTTCTAACATCCGATTTACTTCTTCAGAGACGCGATTAGCAAGGCGCGAATCATTGGTGATTAAGATTGCTGCTGCCATTTGGTCATGCTCAGCTTGAGCAAGCATATCCGCCGCCACATAGGTCGGATTGGCGCTAGCATCGGCAATAATTAAAACTTCAGAGGGCCCCGCGATCGAATCGATGCCCACACGTCCAAATACTTGTTTTTTGGCAAGGGTGACATAGATATTGCCAGGTCCTGTAATTACATCAACCTTGGGAATAGTCTCGGTTCCATACGCTAAAGCGGCGATCGCCTGCGCCCCACCCACACGATAAATTTCTTCGATACCTGCCACCTGAGCCGCCACCAAAATCGCAGGATTGATCGTGCGACCTTGACCTGGAGGCGTAACCATGACAATTTTTTTCACCCCTGCAACCCGCGCAGGAACTGCATTCATCAATACGGTACTAGGATAGCAAGCCTTCCCACCAGGAATATAAATACCAGCCGCATCGACAGGTGTATAGCGTTTGCCTAGCACCACATCTTTATCGCCAAAATGCACCCAACTTTTCGGCACATGCATTTTATGAAATGCTTCGATGCGTTGATGCGCCATTTCGATCGCTTTGAGCAGCCCGCCTTTGACTTGCTGATAAGCGGCATCTAGTTCCGATCCAGTTACACGCAGTTCCGCCGACGTAAAGTCTTGACCGTCAAATTCAGAGGTGTAGTGCAGAAGCGCTGTATCGCCTTTGCGTCTGACCGTTTGAATAATTTCGGTGACAGTGGCTTCCTTGTGGATCATCTGATCGTCATAGATGCGATCGCAAATCCGCTTGATTTCCGATTCTGCTTCAGTTCTCTGGGTGACAATTCGCAGCATAGATTGTGACGTAAGAAGCGATGATTAAACCTAGTTTAACCTGTATTTCTGTAAGTTGTGTTAACTGGTCTGAGTTTTTAGGTAGATTCGAGGCTTAAGTTTTGCGATCGCATATTTTCCAAACACCATTTTCTTTCAAGAAAGCCAAAAAATATTAGAATTGCGATCGCCTTTCCTCAAGTCATAAGTTAAAATATGGGCTAACTAAACAAACGCTAAGTTTATGAATATTAAGTTAGATTTGCCTAGTCCATTAGAGCAGGATTTATCTATAGAAGCATCAAGTCTAAATATGAGCTTGTCTGATTATATTCTTAAAGTTTTGATGTTTAGACAGAGTTGGCTGGTTTTGGAAGAGATGGAAGATGCTGAAGATATCGCAGATGCTGAAATTGCTTTACAGGAAGATGGTTTTATCTCTTTGGTAGATGTTAAAAGGGAATTAGGAATTAGTTAGATGTCATACGAGGTTGGGTTTAAGCCTTCTGCTTTGAGAGAGATTCGGAAGTTAGATAAGGCGGCTCGAAAAGTAATTATCGCGGAGATTGAGTTGCTTTCGGATAATCCTCGCCCAGATCGTTGCAAAAAGCTGAAAGGAGAAGTTGATTTATACAGAATTCGTGTTTTTGGTAATTATCGTGTTGTTTATGAAATACAGGATCGTAAGTTGATAGTTACTGTAGTTAAGGTTGCTCATCGGCGCGATGTGTATCGCTAGTGAGGGGCGATCGCCTCTCACAAAGCTAAAACCACAGCGATCGAGTACCAATCTAACTGAAAGTGCGATCACCTCAGATTCATCGAGAATGATGGCAAGTTTTTAAGCTAGAATCTTGCGAAAAATTGAGGGTAAGATACTGGCGTAACAGGAACTAGTTCTGGACCTTTTCTCTGAAAATATTTGTCTTCATATATAGCCGCTTCTCCCAGTTTCTTAACACTAAGAATCAGAACGTTTTTGCCTTTAAATTTAATTAATCTTGCATTTCTTCCTATGTTATCTTTGAATGGCTGACTCACAAAAGGGCTAGCTTCAATCTTTCTCAATATATTTTTAAACCATTCTTCAGCACCTGCTCCTGATCTTTCAATTTCATGGTTTACTCCTGTGATATAAAAGCCATTTTCTCTTTCTGCCTCAACTTCATACAGAGATTTCAGCCTTTCTGCATCTTTTTTATTATCAGCTACACCTATGCATACATAACCAGTAGATTTTGGTCCATCATTAGCCATAGCAGTCAATGTTTTAACGACTTTATCAAAACAACCTTCATCAAAAGTATTGTGACCATCTAGCTTAATGAAGCCTTGCTTGAAATCGTATAGATTTTGTTCGATTTCAGATTGTTTAAGAAGTGACAAGAATTCTGTAATCCAAGAACTAGTTACTGGATCAACTATTTCTCTTTCTCTAAACGCGGGTCTTAGTATTCCAGTAACAGCGTCTATATTGTCTTGTTTATTGGTAGCACTCCAGTTTCCACCAGACATAATTCTTATGTACTGTCCAATATTTTTTAACTTCTTCTTAAAGGATTCATAACTAGCAATTTCCATATTTTGTCTAAAAAGTAAACTGTAAATTGCCAGAAAAATCACTGTATAATATCTTGATACACTCTGAGATGTGTTATCTAAAGCATATTGATTAAATTTATTGTCTACATCATCCATTGCCTTGACGATAGTATCGTGAGTCTGTAAGTACTGAGATCTTATGAGTGCTGGATCAACTTGTTGTAATGCAATTTCGATTTCCTCCATTCTGGAGTTAGTACTACCACTCTTGTACCCATAAAGCTCATCCAAAACCTCAGAGCTTGTTCTCTGAGACTCAGGTAATGCCATATAAACAAGCGAATCAGCTATAATTTCCTCATCTCTAGATTTTCTGAGTAATTCTTTAGTTATAATTCCTTGCTTAATCCAAAAAATAGTATCCGCATCAATACCATAATCTAGAAATCGATTATTAATACTAATTTTTGACATTTTAGATAGTGGTAAGATATCGGATTGTGTCGTGTCACCTCTAATTTCTTCGGCGATTTTTCTGACTAGATTTGGAAATTCGCCTAAAGCACCTGCTGAACGAAGTTCTTGTGGCGATAAATACCTGCCGTTTGAATTAATTCTCCTAAAAACCTCATCCACCTTTTTATCGTCATTAAAGCTATATACCGATAGGGGTAAAGGATATCTAGCAATTAAAGAACATTTTTCACGTTCCAGTACTGGCTTTTTCTGCACTAATTTACATGAATCCAACAACTCTTTAGTTTCCACCATAGTGTTCAGATCAAAATACTTGCCATCAAGATCATATTCATTCTCTATGAACGAGTTTATGGCATTCATTCTTTGCATTCCATCGATAATTTCAAACACGTCTTTCTGTTGATATTTTGTCTCAGCTAATAGAACTATTGGAACAGGAAATCCTTGTACTATTGAATCTAAAAAACTTTGTTTTTCATCAACAGCCCATACTAATTTTCTCTGATAGCGCCGATTTACCAATAACCTCTCATTTCTATACAATCCGTAAACAGCTTGTATGTTTTCGCTTCTAACAGATAATTCGTTTTGCATATTTTACGTTCAACTAGGTATAACGAAAATTTATTATAGATCAAATTTCATGCGTAACCCCATTAAAGTCGGCGAAAATCTATTAAAAATATTGTGTATTAAAACAACAACTTTTATGATTTTACAAATTGATTTATATCATTAGGGACATGCGGGGAAATAAAGTACCGATTATTTGAGGGTGGCGCAGTCGTTTAGCCTTAGTTAATTGGTACTTTATTAAGCTGCACCTCCCTTAGCCATTTTTTGTAACATTGACAGCGATCGCACATCATAATCAGCAACCTCAAGCGATTTGCGATCGCTATCTTCTCTTTGCAAACCTAACTTGCTTCTCCGTAACAACCACAAAATTATCTGGCAACTGTTCCGCATAACTCTCTAACAAACTTCGCAAAACATTAATTTTATTAGAGTTTCGTTCATCTTCGAGCCTCAGCAAAACAACACCATGATGAGATCTTTGCTCTCGATAGACCTTCTCACCAAAATCTTTATCACAGGTGATTAATATCCAATTCTCATCAAGCGCCTTCCGAAGAATCAGATCGTCATCAGTACCTCTTGCCTCCTCATAGACAGAAAAAACCTCATAATTCTGACTCCGTAGCCAACGCCCAACGATCACACCTGTATTTTCATCAACCAAAAAACGCACCTATGCTATCTCCATTGCCAAAGGCATAAAACTTGCACTCTCCAAAGAACGAGCAGCAAACAGCAAACAGGCTCTAATATCCGCTTCAACTAAACCTTCATACTCTTCCAAAATCTCTGCAACATTTGCACCATGAGCAAGCAGATTTAAAATATACTCAACTGATAATCGAGTTCCTTGAATAACAGGCTTGCCGACCATAATTTTAGGATTTATGGATATACGATTTAATAAATCTTTCTCTTTCATATCTTTATATAAAAATATAAGCTAACCTATGAGATCAATCATAGCAAAATTAGCAGGTGATCAAGATCTTTAGCGATCGCACATTATAATCAGCACCCTCAAGCAATTCGCGACCTTACCAATTTGCTACAATGAACCCAAATAAATACATTAATCACCATGTATTCCACAAATCAGAACCAACAACTCCTAGAAGTGATCGCGAAACTTAGCGAACAGCAGATCCAGATTGTGCTGCAATTTGTGCAGAGACTCCAACCCAAAAAGATTTCCAACCAAACTTCTACTCCATTCGATCCCTTAGCAAACTTTGTCGGAGCCACAAATCACGGCAGCCTAGCCCAGCAAATTGACGAATCTCTTTATGGATAATGCCATATTTATTGATACGCGGATAAAGTACCTTGATAAGCCGCAAATCTCCTTTACAGACTTAACCTCAATGCTAATCATGCAAGAGTTCAATATCCAACGAATCATGAACATCAAGCTGGATTAGGATTTCAACTTGAACCCACTCCTTTTTAACTTTTTAGCGATCGCATATCATAATCAACACCTTCAAGCAATTCGCGACCATTACCTTCTCTTTGCAAACGGTATTTGATGCTCGTAAAGGTTGCCGATTTTTTTCTAATGCGATCGCCGACATCTAGTAAATTCATAAAAAAGTTATAGATCTGAGATGATCTCTATTGCGTAAACAAGGCTCTAAACGTTTTGAATACCGTTAGTGTCATTAATTTTTCGCCACAGATTTACGGTCATGTTTAGCATGATCCCGCTCAACGACGAGGAAAAAGACAGTTAAGCAACTAGTCTCATAAGGGAAAGCACCAATTTCATCAGATTTAGTGCGAAACTCGCG
>JBDNJN010000001.1:0-49740 GCA_041687725.1 Pseudanabaena sp. | reverse complement strand
CGCGAGTTTCGCACTAAATCTGATGAAATTGGTGCTTTCCCTTATGAGACTAGTTGCTTAACTGTCTTTTTCCTCGTCGTTGAGCGGGATCATGCTAAACATGACCGTAAATCTGTGGCGAAAAATTAATGACACTAACGAAATTGCAATCTCAAAAATGCGGCAGTCACCTTCAGCTAATTTGTATAAAGACATAAATGCAGTGACGATCTCGAACGCATTAGATATCCGACCTGATAAAGACACTCTAATTTTGCGCTTGATCTATACAGACAGCGATCCTAAACGAGCACAAGAAGTTTTAAGTGCATTATCCGAAACTTACGTCGAATATAGCTTGAAAGATCGTCGGACTAAGTCCAGTACTACGATTAAGTTTGTTGAGGACAAACTTCCCCAAATCAAGCAACAACTTGATAAGTCGGCTCTAGCAGTCACCCAATTTCGCAAGACCTATAACATTGTCGATCCTGATACCTATGCGGCTTCCGTTTACGGAATGCGTACGGCTCTAGAAACTCAAGCTCAAGACTTACAGATTAAAATCGCTCAAGTCCAACAGCAATATGAATCTCTCAGTCGTCAGGTTGGTAAATCGCCAGATGCAGCGATCGGCGGCGCGATCCTACAACAAGATGCCGCTTATCAGTCTTTGATTAAACAGTTTCAAGATGTTGAAACCAACTATTTTTTAGAGCGGACTAGGTTTCGGGCTGATCATCCTAATGTTCTCGCGCTCAAAGATCGCCGTGATGAACTCTATCGACTACTAGAGACTCGGGCCTCAGTAGTTGGCGTTAAAGGTGGTACTAGTAACATTACAAATGAACCAATTAGTCCTATTCAACAAGGGCTTGCTTCCCAGTTATTTGAGTCACAAACTACTCTTGCGGTGAGTCAAGTCCAACTAGAAAGTATTAGAAACGCACAATCTGAGGTTTCTGCTGCATTTTCTAAGATTCCCCAAATTCAACAAAAATATGTGGAAATCAAAAAACAACTCGATCTTGATACCTCGACTTACAACAAGTTAACTGAAAAACTAGAAGAATTAAGAATTTCTGAAGCTCAAGAGATTTCATCATGGAGGGTCTTGGAGCCACCTATTGTGCCGACCAGACCATTTTCACCAGATATTGAGAGAAGTCTCATTACTGGAGCAATTACTGGTTTAGGGTTGGGTCTTTTGGCTGCACTGCTCCTAAATCGCTTAGATCAACGCATTCGTGAGGTAGAAGAGATAAGGGAAATGATCGATATTCCCTTACTTGGTTCGATTCCGAAAACTGAGGCTGTTTCTTTGAATGCTGTGCTCGGTCAAAGTGTATTGCCCACCAGTAGTTATTATGCTTTTAAAGAGTCGTTAAGTTCTCTGGCATTAAATTTGCGCTATTTAGGTACAGACAACATGATGAAAGTGATTGCGTTCACTTCCTCTGTGCCTTCTGAGGGTAAGAGTACCTTGACATACAATCTTGCGACAATTCTATCGACTCTGGGATACAGAGTTCTTTTAGTAGATGCAGATCTACGAAAGCCGACAGTTCATAAACTAACTGGGCTAAGTAATAAGGTCGGTTTGTCTACGGCGCTAGCAACGCCTAAACCTTGGCAGGATTTGGTTCAGGTCACCTCTGATGGCAAGTGGAATTTGCATGTCTTAACATCAGGTTCGATTCCACCAAATCCGATGCCGTTATTAGAATCTGTCAAGATGGCGGCGCTTGTTCAGGAATGGCGGCAAGCGTATGACTATGTTTTGGTGGATACACCGCCCGTAGTCGGTATTACTGACGCTCAATGTCTGGCTTCTAAGGTAGATACTTTTATTTTAGTGGCGGCGATTAATCGTTCGACAAGGAGTGGAATTACCCGTGCTTTAGAAATTTTAGCAAATGCAAGGGCTAATGTTTCTGGCTTATTGATTAATATGATTGAATCTTATGACACTGAATATAGCTATGTGGATTACGATAAGTACTATCTCAAGTCAACAGAAGCAGAATACGATCCAGAAGTTACAGCGATAGAAGTTTCTCAAAAAAATAAATCAAGCAATTTTTAGCTTGGCTATAGCCAAGCTAAAAATTGCTTGATTTATTAAAAATCTACGCCGCGCTTTAGGTCTACGCCTTTTTCAGCGTAGTGTTTGTGGCAAACCATCTCTGAATGCACAGAGGCTAGATCAAAATAGGCAGGCTGATGTAAACAGCGCCCTGTGATGATTATTTCAGTGTCGCGGGATTTTCTGAGTAAGGCTTGGCAGATTGGCTCGGCGGGCAGTAAATCGAGATCGACAGTGGGGTTTAGTTCGTCAAGGATGATCGTTTTGTAAAGTCCTGAAGCGATCGCGGCTTGAGCAATTTCCCAGCCGCGTTGGGCTTCGATGCAGTCCATTTCCTGTTGCTGACCACGCCAGACGATCGCATCACGTCCACAGCGCTGATGATCGATCACATGGGGATAAGCAAGTTTAAGAGCAGCGATTGCGGCATCTTCGGTATAGCCAGCACCACCTTTGAGCCATTGCATAATCAAAACACGGTGGGATAAATCGCGGCTAATGCCTGTACCGATCGCCTTAAGCGATCGCCCCAAAGCCGATGTGCTTTTGCCCTTACCTGCACCTGTATAAATCTCGATCCCCGTTACCCCATATTTTTCAGCATGGGCTTCATCGTGCGATCGCATTTCTGAATGCAAATCAGCAATATCGATCAGCGATTGGGGTGCGCCGCGTCCAGTGCAGATTACTTCCAGATGTGGCAGTTTATTTTTTAAATCTTTGACAACGCGATCGGCGGGGATCAATCCTAAATCTAGGACTGGATTAATTTCATCTAAGACCACAACAGAATAAAGCCCTGAAGCCATTGCGCCTTTAGCGATCGCCCAACCACGTTCAGCTTCTTGGCGATCAAAAGGCGTGACATGCTCCGCATCAAAAAATTCAGATCGACCAGTTCTCACATGATCGATCAAATGTGGGAATCCCTGTTGTAATGCGGAAATTGCGGCATCTTCAGCATATTCGCGCTCAGCCCCTTTAAGAAATCGCAATAACAAAATGCGTGTACCTACAGGCGATGTGTCGGACATTCCTAGTCCTAGCGATCGCAGCACTACGCCCAATGCTGCCTGAGATTTGCCCTTACCTGTTCCGTCATAAACATGGATTTGTCCGATCTCGCGTTCGGGACGCACCTGTGCGGTCATGATGCCTATCGCTGCCATGTTTTTATTTAGCCTTTTTCACAACGCAATATATTATTATAGCAACCCCAAATATCTTAAATATTGCATTAGTGAAATTTGAATTTATAGTAGATGGCCCACCCGTATCACAACAAACGCGAAGACGACAGCGGCTAATAGACTGGAAGAATAAAGTTCTTCAAGAAGCACAAAAATACTGGACACCACAGCAAAACATAACCACGGGGCTAGTTATGGTACAAATAACTTATTTCTACGATACTGTTGATATTGATGTAGACAACATTGTTAAGCCAATTCAAGATGCGATCAAAGGGTTAGTTTATAACGATGACACTCAAGTCACTGATGCTTTAGCTAGGAAAAGAAAGTTATCAAGTAACTTTAAGGCAGAAGGTCTAACACCAGTTTTGGCTGAGGGCTTTGCCCGTGGACATGAATTTTTGTATATCGTAGTAACTGAGGCTCCTGATCAAGAGGTACTAACATGATTGCAACTCAAACGATGAAGCAAGAGAATAACAGATTACTAAAAATTGCGGATAAATATCGTAATCAAGGTTATGAAGTTACATTTCATCCTAATTCTGAGGATCTACCTAGTTTTCTAAAAAACTATCGCCCCGATCTAATTGTGCGTCGCGGCGAACAAACTGTAGTAGTAGAAGTCAAGTCTCGCTTTTCGCTTAGTTCTTTGCCACCTCACTATTTAAGTGGTTTAGCTGAGGTCATAGAAAAACATCAAAGTTGGCGGTTAGATTTAGTGATGGATAACTCAGAGGATGATAATCCATATCCATCTAAGTCTGAAGGCTCTCTGCAAAGACAGGAAATAGAATCACGATTGGCTATAGCAAAGCAAATTGTCGGTCAAAACTTAGAATCGTCTATCTTATATACTTGGTCTTTAGTTGAGGCAACTTTAAGACTAATTTCCGAAAAGGAAGAGCTAAGTTTAAAAAAAATTGATCCACTTTCTTTGGTGAAACAGTTAACTTATGAGGGTATTATTTCGCGTTCTGATTATCAATTACTGATGAATGCACTTTCACTGCGTAATGCTGTTGCTCATGGGTTCAAAACTAATGAACTTACACTCAACTCTGTACATGAACTTATTGAAGTTACTGAAAATTTATTGAAAGATTTGAGTTCTGATACAGAATGCTAAAATCTACATCTTAAAACCAGTATATTTGTGTCATGAGAAAATTCCCTGTGCGATCGCTATTTACCCTAATTGCTATAAGCACCGTCATGTTCGCGGTGGTTAAACCTGTGCGATCGCAGACCAAGCCATCTCCAACGAATATCGAAATTTCGCGCCCAGTTTCACAACCAGAAATTAATTCAGGTAAAAAAGCTAGCGTTGTAAGAATGTTTGAAGATATTGCGATCGCGCCAAGCGCTGTCCCAAAAGAGATCGAGTTGCGAGGGATCAGTGGTGGTGGTGTTGAAACTCAAAAAACATCAGGACGCAAACTCACTGAGACAGGAGAATGTATTGGCTTTATTGATGCAGCCCCCGATCATAAAGTTACGCTGACAAAAGCATTTCGCTATCTCAAATTACAAGTCAAAAGCTCTGGCGACACGATCTTACTCGTGCGCGGACCAGGCGGCAGTTGGTGTAGTGATGATGTCAGCGATCGCAACCCAGAAATTAGCGGTGATTGGCTCGCTGGAACCTATGAAGTATGGGTTGGTTCTTACGAAGAAAATACTTCTTTTCCCTATTTGTTAGACATTAAAGAAAAGCCTTAAGGTGATCTCTAACAATAAAAGTACCCGATTTATTAAAACCAGAATGTGGTTGTGCCGCGCGAAGCGCGGCACAACCACGGTAAAATCTTTCCAAGAAATCGCCTAACCGCTAGATTGGACAACCTAAAGTTTGGCGACTGTCATTTTTGGTGAATGGGTGAGTACCACTGGCGATCGCGCAAAGATACAAGCGAGTGCGATCGTCTAGGTTGCGAACACCCGTGAACTCTGCGTCAGTACAGGTTCGTAAATTTTTTAATATTGCACCGCGCAAATTTGTACCGCGAAGATTTACGCCGTTCATAATTGCGCCCGTAAAATCTGCTTCGATCAAATTTGCGCCACTGAAATTCGTGACACTAAGATTAGCGCGAATAAATTTGCTGTTAGAAGAATTTGCCCAAGTTAGGTTTGCCCAACTTAAGTCTGCATCAGAAAAATTTGCACCTCTTAGTAAAGCTCCTCTCAGATTTGTCTCAATCAAATTAGCCCCCGTCAAGTTGGCATCAATTAAATTAGCGCTACTCAAATCGGCTTTGTTCAGAGTAGACCCACGTAAATCAATACCAATGAGAGTGACACTGCGTAATTGAAGATTACTGATGTCTATATTGGAAAAGTTACGTTGTCCCTGTCTGTATAGGTCTAATAGTTGATCGACTTCCAAGGCGGTTGCTCCTACAAATACTAAAGCTTCGCCAATATCTCACAGAATTTCTGGACTTTTTTGGTTTGCAGTAAGAGTTTAACTTATTTCATATCCATTTGTTCTCTGAGAGATAATAAGATGTAAACTCAATAAATAGGTAAGCATAATAAAACCCAAAACCCAAAAAGCTGTAGCGCACGCTCGGCGTGCGCTACAGCTTTTTGGGTTTTAAAGGCTTTCATGCTTACCTACTTATAAACTTTGATTAAGCTGCTTAATTCTTTAAATAACTGCTATGAGTACGACCGAACTTCCCAAACAATATAACCCTCTCGAATCTGAAGCCAAGTGGCAAAAATATTGGGAGGAAAGCGGCGTATTTGTAGCAGAAAGCGAAAGCGATAAAGAGCCATACTGCATCATGATTCCGCCGCCTAATGTGACGGGCAGTTTGCATATGGGACATGCTTTTCAAGAAGTATTGATCGATATTTTAATCCGTTACCACCGTATGCGTGGGTTTAATACGCTTTGGCTACCTGGAACCGATCACGCTAGCATTGCCGTGCAGACGATTCTCGATAAACAAATCAAAGCTGAAGGGAAAACTAATCAAGAAATCGGTCGCGAGAAATTTCTCGATCGCGCATGGAAATGGAAAGCTGAGTCAGGCGGTACAATTGTTTCGCAACTGCGGCGTTTAGGCGTTTCTGCTGACTGGACACGCGAACGCTTTACGATGGATAAAGGTTTATCAAATTCCGTTACCGAAGCCTTTGTCAAACTCTATGAAGCAGGTTTAATCTATCGCGGTGAATATCTCGTTAACTGGTGTCCCGAATCCCAATCAGCCGTATCCGATTTGGAAGTTGACAATAAAGAAGTCAATGGTCATCTCTGGCATTTTCGTTATCCTTTAGCCGATGGCTCTGGACATTTAGTGGTCGCAACTACGCGCCCAGAAACAATGTTGGGAGATACTGCTGTCGCCGTGAATCCTGATGATGATCGCTATAAACATCTAATTGGGAAGACGATCATCTTGCCAATTATGAATCGCGAGATTCCAATTATTGCTGATAAATATGTTGATCAAAAATTTGGTAGTGGTTGCGTCAAAATCACACCTGCTCATGATCCTAATGATTTTGAGATGGGCAAACGTCATCAACTTCCATTAATTAATATTCTTAATAAAGATGGATCGATTAATGAGAATGGTGGTGAATTTCAAGGACAGGATCGTTTTGTTGCGCGTAAAAACATCATTGCCAAGCTTGATCAAATGGGCTTAGTCGAAAAGATTGAAGACTATACCCACACTGTTCCCTATTCGGAACGTGGCAAAGTGCCTGTCGAACCGATGCTTTCAATTCAGTGGTTTGTGAATATCAAGCCGCTTTCAGACTTTGCGTTAGAACAATTTGACAAGCAGAATTCGCCCATGTTCGTTCCCGATCGCTGGGGGCGTGTTTATCGTGATTGGTTAATCCGTCTCAAGGATTGGTGTATTTCCCGTCAACTCTGGTGGGGACATCAGATTCCTGCTTGGTATGCGCCCGATGGCACAATTTTTGTAGCGCGAACTGAAGTAGAAGCTTATGCTCAAGCTAAAGTAAAATTTGGTGAAGATGTCACTTTAGAACGCGATCCAGATGTACTTGATACATGGTTCTCATCGGGTTTATGGCCGTTCTCGACTCTTGGCTGGCCAGAGGAAACACAGGACTTTGAGACTTTCTATCCGACCAGCGTGCTAGTAACAGGTTTTGACATTATCTTCTTCTGGGTGGCGCGGATGACGATGATGGCGGGGTATTTCACAGGTAAAATGCCTTTCCATACGGTCTATATTCATGGACTGGTGCGAGATGAAAATAATCAGAAGATGTCCAAATCGAAAAATAACGGCATCGATCCTTTAGTTCTAATTGATAAATATGGAGTTGATGCGCTGCGCTATTCTCTCGTCAAAGAAGTAACGGGCGCAGGGCAAGATATTCGTCTTGATTACAATCGTAAAACTGATGAATCGACCAATGTGGAGACAGCACGGAACTTTGCGAATAAGCTTTGGAACGCTTCCCGATTTGTGATGATAAACCTCAACTTAGAAACTCGCTCTGCGAGTTTACAAGTTGAGAACTTAGAGCTTGCCGATCGCTGGATTTTGTCGCGTTACGATCAGACAGTATTGCAAGTACGCGAACAGCTTGATGCCTATAGCATGGGCGAAGCAACGAAAACGATCTATGAATTTTTCTGGGGCGATTTCTGTGATTGGTACATTGAGCTAGTTAAGTCACGTTTACAAGAAGATGCTGAACCCACTTCTCGCGCCACCGTGCAGCAAACCCTGAACTTTGTATTAGATGGAATTTTGCGCCTATTGCATCCATTTATGCCCCATGTTACTGAAGAGATTTGGCAGTTGTTGACCTATGGAACGAGTGAACCATCTAGCGATCGCCCTGTTTTAGCGATTCAACCCTATCCCGAAATTAATACAATTCACATCAATGAAGAACTTGAAGAACAGTTCAAATTATTAATTGGCACAATCCGCACCATTCGCAATCTTCGGGCTGAAGCTGAGATTAAACCTAGTCTAAAAGTTAAAGTGATTTTGCAATCGGACAGCGATCGCGAACGCACTTTACTCGAAGCAGGACAAAGCTATATTCTCGATTTAGCTAAGGTGGAAAATTTAGCGATCGCGGCAGCAGTCGATGAATCTGCAACTGAAGAAGCGATCGCGGGTGTGGTCGGCACGGTACAGGCGATTGTCTCTCTAGTTGGTGTTGTCGATATTGGACAATTAATTGCTAAATTAGAGCGCACTCTCAAGAAATTAGAAGGGGCGATCGCCTCTAGTCAAGGACGTTTAAATAATGAGGGCTATGTTAAAAAAGCACCGCCTGAAGTTGTGGCAACGGCTCGGCTTGAGTTGGAAGAATCACTGAAACAGCAAGAGATTCTCAAGGCGCGTTTGGCTCAGTTGCAAGGCAAATAGCGATCGCGATAATATCGCTATAATAGTGAGTACAGATTGTGATAAAAACCTTACAATCTGCCTTGCCAGATATTTTTTCAAAAGCATCTAAAAGACATCAGTTATGACCGCAACCGCCACCAAGACACAATACGAAGCCGTCATTGGGCTAGAAACTCATTGTCAGTTGACCACCAATTCCAAAATATTTTGTAACTGTTCAACCCAATTTGGCGCACCACCAAACACTAATGTTTGTCCTGTTTGTCTTGGAATGCCGGGAGTGTTGCCTGTACTGAATGAAAAAGTGCTGGAATATGCAGTCAAGGCTGGACTAGCGCTCAATTGCCAAATTGCCCCCCACAGCAAATTTGATCGCAAACAATATTTTTATCCTGACCTTCCTAAAAACTATCAGGTTTCTCAATACGATCTACCGATCGCTGAGCATGGTTGGATCGAGATTCAATTGGAAGATGGTAGTACGAAGCGGATTGGCATTACACGCTTGCATATGGAAGAAGATGCAGGAAAATTAGTGCATGGTGGTAGCGATCGCCTTTCAGGTTCCAGCCATTCGCTCGTAGATTTCAATCGTACAGGTGTCGCCCTATGCGAAATTGTGTCGGAGCCAGATATCCGCACAGGAGCAGAAGCTGCTGCCTATGCTCAAGAAATTCGCCGAATTTTGCGCTATCTCGGTGTCTGTGATGGCAATATGCAAGAAGGATCATTGCGCTGTGATGTGAATATTTCCGTGCGTCCCGTTGGGCGTGAGAAGTTCGGCACGAAGGTGGAGATCAAAAATATGAACTCCTTCAATGCCATTCAAAGGGCAATCGATTTTGAAATTAATCGTCAAGTCGAGGCGATCGAGACGGGCTGTGAAATCATCAAGCAAGAAACTCGTCTTTGGGAAGAGAATACTCAACGCACAATCAGTATGCGTTCCAAAGAAGGCGCAAGCGATTATCGTTATTTCCCTGAACCAGATTTAATGGCGATCGAAGTTCCATTGAGTACCCTAGCGCGATATCGTTCCGAACTTCCAACACTTCCTGCGGCGCATCGCAAACGCTACCATGAAGAATTTGGATTAACTGCCTATGATGCGGCTTTGATTGCTGACGATCGCAGTATTGCTGAGTTCTTTGATGCCACAATCCTCACAGGTGCAGAACCAAAGCAAGTATTTAATTGGGTCATGGGCGACGTTACCGCCTATCTCAATGAGAACAAGCTCAAGATTGCGGATATTGCTCTCACGCCAACGATTTTAGGCGAAATGATCGCGCTGATTTCTGACGGTACAATCAGCAGCAAGATTGCTAAGGATATTTTGCCTGAACTGATTGTTAAAGGTGGTTCTGTTAAGGAATTAGTTGCATCTAAAGGCTTAACTGTTCTCGCAGGTGCGGAACTTGAGCAAATCATTGATGAGATTATTGCGGCTAATCCTAAGGAAGTGGAACAATATAAGGCTGGTAAAACTAAGCTGTTAGGCTTCTTTGTCGGTCAAACGATGAAGAAAACTCAAGGACGAGCCGAACCTCAGTCAACCAATAAATTGATTACCGATAAACTTGCAGACTAAAAGCCATAAAAGAAGGGCGGCGCAATGCGCCGCCCTTCTTTTATGGCTTTATCACAGCGCAAAGCGCTGTACTTACAGTTCAAAAAAGCTGCGAATGGAATTTAGATATAATGGCTCATTGGTAGAAGCATTATTGTTATGCCCACCATTAGGAATCAGCACAATTTGCTTTTTACTTGGTGTTGCCTCAAACAATTGTTGAGACATCGCCGCAGGAATTAAATCATCAGCAGTGCCATGCATATAAAGCACAGGCATAGAGAGCGATCGCACTTTAGCGATCGAATCAAAGCGCTGATGAATCAGCAAATTGATTGGGAAAACTCGATATTTAGGTTCGCGGGTCGCTAGCTCGGTTATCGATGTAAACGAAGCTTCCACAATCATTCCCAACGCATCAGGATGTTTAGTTGCAAGATCGATCGCGATCGCCCCGCCCAAAGAATGTCCATAAATCATGATCTGATTTGGCTTGTAACCCTTCGAGATTAAATAATCCCAAGCCGTCTGAGCATCTGTATAAACCGATGATTCGTTTGGGAAAGCACCCTCGCTTTTGCCATAGCCGCGATAATCAATTAATAAAACTGAAAATCCCATTCGCATTAAACGATTGGCATGTTTGGCATTGGCACTAATATTTTTGCCATTGCCATGCAAATATAAAATTACCTTGCGATCGCCTAAATCCGCTTTTTTTTCCTGCTTAGCATTGGGCAACCACCAACCATAAATATTTTCACTATTGCCATCAGCCTTTTTAACAGGAATTAAGACATCCTCATACTTAGCATTAAATTTCGCTGGCGTGGTCGTAATTTCCCGTTCAGGTGCAAAAACTAACCTTGTTTGTCCAAACCACAATGCTGCACAAACTGAACCATAAAAACTGACGATCGCAATACCAGAGATCGCGACAGGACGTAGCCAAGGGTTCCGCGATCGTTTAGCAGCCTGATCATGGTGCGATGATTCTAAAGATGATTCAGTCATTGAAGTTTAAGACTTTATAGTTTCAGTGAATATCGAGCAACGCTTTATGTTAGCCCTACATTCTGAATTTTAATCCATAAAAAAAATATTGCACATTTGCACGGTTGTTGTAATATAGAAAAGCACTAAAAAAGCAAATAGCGGTCATGGTGGAATGGTAGACACGCCATCTTGAGGTGGTGGTGGCGAAAGCTGTGAGAGTTCGAGTCTCTCTGACCGCATAATTACAAAAAAAGAACGCTCTGCGTTCTTTTTTTGTATGTATAAGCCCTGCTTCGCGGGGCTTATAAAAAAATCTGGGCTTGGTTTCATCGCAAAGCGATGTAAAAACTAGAAAGCGCTAACTCTGACCCATTGCTGGCTCATGGTTTGTTCATAAAGGGCTTCTAAGCTATCAATGTTTTTAACCAGCGTATAGCGATCTAAAACCCTTTGCCTTGCCTTAAGCCCGATAATCTTCGCCAGTTCGGGATGATCGACAAATAGAGGTAAAAGCGTGCAAAGTTGAGAAGTAACTTTGTGAGAATCAATAATAATCCCCGCACCATTCTCAATCACTTCGCCATCTGCCCCCACATCTGTAGCAATACAGGCCACTCCACAGGACATCGCCTCTAGCAGCGATAGCGATAAACCTTCCACCAGCGAAGGCAAGATAAACACATCTGTACCGCGCAAAATCTCAATCCGTCTCTGTTCATCGGCAATATAGCCCATCCAGATAATGCTGGGATCGGAACTATAAAAAGCTTTTAAACCTGATAACAGTGGACCAGTACCCACGATCGCCAATTTGCAACCTTCAGGCATCCGCGATTTTCGCCACGCCTTTAGTAAGGCTTCGACATTTTTTTCCGCCGCTAGACGACCTTGATAGAGGAAGAGGCGATCGGCTTTAAGCTCATCTTTGATATTTGAGTGGGCTGGACAATAGCGATCGCTATCAACTCCATTCGGAATAATCGCAATTCTGGTATTGGGGACTCCCAATTTATTGAGAAGTTCTTTTTGAATATGCGAGAAAATAATAACTTGATTGTAATCGGCTAAAGATGGTGCATAAATTTGATAGGTGAGTTGCTGCGTACTAGAGACAATGTTGTGACGCTTGAGATCGAAGGGTTGATGAAATGTTGCCACAAGCGGCAAATCTAGTTCGGCACAAATTTCTGGCAAGCGAAAGTCGAGTGGAGATATAGCAAGGGATGCGTGAACGAGATCAGGCTTTAGCGATCGCAACGAATCAACTAAAATCTTATTCGCTCTTAGGGATGGAACTGTATAAATGGTGGATTTGTAGAGAAACGGTAAGGCAACATCCTGCGCTTCTTGAGCATGTTCTTCGGAATCTTCATGATCGAGATCGGTCTCGGGCGAAAAATGCATAAAACTAACGCGATGTCCGCGATCGAGTAACGCATTTGTAATTTCGCGACTATAGGTCACGTTGCCACAAGCAGGCGATTTTTTACCTAGCCATGCAATATGCATGAATTACACCACATTATTACCAGATGTATAATACCAAACGCTTAGCCGAATGCTTATCCTAAAGTTAAGGCAACAGCCAAAGCGCAATCATCAGCATTAACAATGGGCTTAAGCCCATGGCCTGTTCTACCTAACAAAAAAGAGACAACACATGTGTTATCTCTTCATAGATGTTTTTATGGGTCGTCCGGGATTTGAACCCGGAACAAATCGGTTAAAAGCCGAGTACTCTACCGTTGAGTTAACGACCCATTTGCATCAGAATCGTAAACTTTTGTTTCAGCTCTGAAGTAGCGTTGTTTAATCGCTTGGCTAGTCTAACATGTCCTTAGCAAATTACACCAGTTAAACTAAATGGTCTTACTTCAGTAATTCTTATAGAAATAGTTTTACCGATTAGCTCAGCTAATGATTGCCCCGTTGTGTTCTCAGTAAAGGCAATCCGATTGGTGCGGGTGCGTCCCATAATTTGCAAAGAGTTTTTATGATTTGTACCTTCGATCATAATCTCTTCAATTCTTCCTGCATAACGGTTAGAACGTTCAGCCGCATTTTGATTGACGACATGATTTAGGCGTTGGAGGCGATCGCTTTTAACCTCTTCACTTAACTGATTCTCCCAAACTGCCGCAGGTGTCCCTGGCCGTGGTGAATAAGCAGCCGTATTCACCAGATCAAAGCCAATATCATTCACCAACTGAATCGTGCGCTCAAATTGTTCTTCTGTTTCCGCAGGAAAAGCCACGATCGCATCGGCAGTAATCGCCGCGTCGGGCATAATTTCGCGAATATTATCAATGATGCGGCGGTAGCGCTCGTGGGTATAGCCTCGCGCCATCGCTTTGAGAATATCGTTGTCGCCTGATTGAAAAGGAATATGAAAATGTTCGCAAACCTTAGGTAGCTCGGCACAAGCTTTAATCAGGCGCGAACTGAAATAACGAGGGTGACTGGTAGCATAACGAATGCGATCGATTCCTGCAACATCATGGACGTAATACAGTAAATCCGTAAATGTAATCTTGCCACCAACACCCGCACCGATACCACCTGCGGGTAAGTCGCGCCCATAGGCATCAATATTTTGACCCAGCAAAGTAATTTCTTTGTAACCTTGAGCCGCCAGTTTTTCGATTTCTTCACGAATCACTTGCGGAGTCCGCGACTGCTCTCGACCGCGCACGGCGGGGACGATGCAATAGGTACAGTTTTCGTTGCAGCCATAAATGACATTTACCCAAGCCGATACAGCGCTATTACGGCGCGGTGTGGTGATATCTTCTTCGATGTAAGATTCTTCGGTAGCCGCAACTTGATTACCGTTAAAAACCTGCGCTAGCAGATCGCCGAGACGATTTACATGCTGTGGTCCCATGACTAGATCGAGTTCAGGAACGCGGCGTAGCAATGATTCACCTTGTTGTTGGGCGACACAACCAGCCACAACTAGGGTCAAATTGGGATTTTCGCGCTTGCGCTTAGCTTGCCGCCCCAATGCCGAATAAACTTTCTGCTCAGCATTGTCACGAATGCTGCAAGTGTTATACAAAATCAAATCCGCTTCTTCGGTCTCTTCGGTTGACTGATAGCCCATATCTTCTAAAACGCCTGCCATGCGCTCGGAGTCGGCTTTGTTCATTTGGCAGCCGAAGGTGACGATGTGATATTTCTGAGCAGTCATGAAAGTGTCTAACCAAGCCGAAAAGATTGCTATTTTATTCTACCAGAAAGAATTTTATTTCTAGAAATCACCTTATTGCTTAAGTTGGCGGTAGGGCAACTTAAGCACGTTTCTTAACAAACAAGATAAGAAAACGACAAAGCAGGATAGTGGGTATTATCAATAAACGGATATGCGGAATGGAAGGACGAAATACCCTTAAAAAATGCAAAGACCATAGTATTAAGTCGTATCATAGATAACTAGAAAAAAATATTCTCTTGACTCAAAGTTCATGAATTTGACTACTGAAACCAACTTACTTATCCAAAAACTCCAAGTTATTGACGATCAACTATCTAAGCGATCGCTAGCTCTCGACCCCAGTGGTTACTTCATTATTTATGTCGATCGCCAACAAGACTTAATTTGCGCCAAACACTATAGCAACATTATCAATGACCAAGGCTTAGCACTTGATCCTGAAACAGGCAAACCAATTCCTGCCAAAGGCAAAGTCGATCGCCAAGCAGTGCAATTATTTACAGGCAGAACCGCCAAGGAACTCTGTGTAGAAATCTTTCAGAAAACAGAACCCTCTCCTGTTACACTGTTTGACCATGCCGCTTACCTAGGGCGAGAAGCACAGCGAGCAGAATTAGCACTGTTGCAGCAACAAGAATATATCCAAGACTAGAAATTATTGCGATATTCAGCGCTTCGCGCTGATGTACATCCCCAAATATAATCATTTATCCAATAGTCATAAGTACCAGATGTCACCTTCTCTCATCACCGTCAACAACAGTTGGTGGGAAATCCAAGTTATTGCTGAACAGTCTCTAGAAGAGCAGATTTATTGGCGATTACAAAATTTTGGCTGTCAAGGAATGGCAAGCCAAAAAAAAGATGGACAGATTCGCGTTAGTAGTTATTTACCGATCGAAAAAGGTGATGTCTTAGATCTAGCAGCTCTCTCGCTATGGCTAAAACAGGACGCGATCGCCGTTAATTACGAAGTACCAGTTACCCAATGGACAGTAATTAATGATGAAGACTGGTCATCTAGCTGGAAACAACATTGGCATCCGCAAGAAGTTGGCGACATGTTAGTGATTTATCCTGCTTGGATGGAACCACCGACTGACGGCGATCGCAAAATTTTGCGCCTCGATCCAGGTAGCGCCTTTGGTACGGGCGCTCATGCCACCACACAGCTTTGTTTAGAAGCTTTAGAAATGCGGCTGTGGGATGTCAAGCCCGAAGATAATATCGTCGTCGCTGATGTCGGCTGTGGTTCAGGTATTCTCAGCATCGGGGCATTGCTAATTGGCGCGAGTCAAACCTATGCGATCGACAACGACATTTTGGCGATCAAGGCTACCAATCATAACCGCCAACTCAATGACATTCCTGAAGATAAAATCTGGGTTGCAGAAGGCAGTATTCAAGATTTGATTGCCCATATGCCTACACCTGCCAATGGGTTTACCTGCAACATCCTTGCCGATATCATCGTCGATATGGTTCCATATTTCGACGCACTTGTTGGTGAGAATGGCTGGGGAATTTTAAGTGGAATTTTGGTGGAGCAAGTGCCGAAAGTTGCCGAAGCTCTTGATGCTCACAAATGGGTAATCGCCACTTTTTGGAAGCGCCAAGAATGGGCTTGTCTGACAATTAGGCGATCAGAATATTAACTGACGTTACGTGAAACCTGCCCCCAGATCCTTCTCCCGCAGGAGGCTACGGTGTACACACAACTAAGGTTAGAGACAGTCAGAAAATAATCGATCCTTTATTTACCTTAGAAATCACTGGGATCGCCCACTCCTATAGCAGCAATTTTTTAAGTAATGGGATCATTTACTTTTTGGTAAGCTCTTATTCCTAAAATCTTATCAATAACCCCTCCCTAGCCCTCCCCTTGCAAAGGGGAGGGAACAAGATTTCTGGTTTTCCCCCTTTGCAAGGGGGAATTAAAGGGGGTTTTGCGAATTGTGTGTATACCGTAGCGCAGGAGAAGGGGAGAAAGAGTCTTTTATTGTTCCCCTCTCCTGCGGGAGAGGGGCTAGGGGTGAGGGTTTTTTGTTGTTAATACTGATTAATCGGACTTGCAACCATAATCGCGAATGAAATATTCCTGATAATTTTTTCGTTGCGAGCATGAAATTTGTGGCGATCAAGCAAACTATATATTATGTAATTCACCATAAAATATATTTACGATTTTGGTGAAAACAACTATAATAAAAACATAACCAGCCTCCACCCCACCAAAGTTATGAGCGCTATAATTTCTCCCTCTGCGGTAAGCCTGAAGTCCAACACATTAAATATTGCGACTGATGAATATGGACTGCTCACCGATCTTTATCAACTGACGATGGGTGCTTGCTATGTGCGTGAAGGATGCGATCGCGATCGTGCCAGTTTTGAATTATTCGTGCGCCGTCTTCCTGAAGGATTTGGCTATTTAATCGCGATGGGCTTGGCGCAAGCAGTGGAATACTTGCAAAATCTCCATTTCACCTCAGAGCAAATCGAAGCACTGCAAGCCACAGGCATTTTTAAGAACGCCGATCGCCGCTTTTGGGAATTATTAAAGAACTTCCGCTTTGAAGGCGATCTCTGGGCAGTGCTAGAAGGAACTGCATTATTTGCCAACGAACCTTTTTTAAGAATCGAAGCCCCCCTCTGGCAAGCGCAATTAGTAGAAACCTATCTACTAAATACCATCAACTATCAAACTCTGATCGCCACTAGAGCCGCGAGAATGCGAGATGCAGCAGGCGATCGCCTTACCCTCTTAGAATTTGGCACAAGACGCGCTTTCAGCCCCCAAGCTTCTCTCTGGGCAGCGAGAGCAGCGCTGTCGGCAGGAATGGATGCGACTTCTAATGTATTAGCTGCTCTCAAACTCGACAGAAAACCAAGCGGCACGATGGCTCATGCTTTAGTAATGGCATTAAATGCAACAGAAGGAAGCGAAGCCCAAGCCTTTAGTGCTTTCCATCAAGTCTTCCCCGATAGCTCATTATTAATTGATACTTTCGACACGATCGCTGCCGCCCGTAATCTTGCCGAAAAAGTCAAGTCTGGTGAAATGCAAGTTAAGGGAATTCGCATTGATTCAGGGGATATTGCGGCGCTATCAAAGGAAGTGAAAGCACTTCTTCCCGATGTTGCGATCTTTGCTAGTGGCGATATTGACGAAACCGAAATTCTGCGACTCAAAGCATTAGGAGCGCCTATTGATGGCTATGGTATCGGCACAAAATTAGTCACAGGTGCGCCCGTCAATGGCGTTTATAAATTAGTAGAAATTAATAATATCCCTGTTTCCAAAAAATCAAGCGGCAAGCAAACGATTGCAGGACGCAAACAAATCTGGCGCTGTTTTGAGAATGGAATTGTAATAGGCGATCGCCTCACTCACATTTCTGAAGTTCCCCTATCAAATGAGCAACCTCTACTAGAATGCATCATGCACAATGGCGAATTGTTGAAGGCTTTGGATGATTTGGAGACGATCGCGCAGCGTACTCGTAATTCTGTGAAGTCTTTACCTCAAGCAGTTCGCACTATTGCTGAACCTGAGACGATAAATGTGGCGATCGATGAAACGTTGCTACTACATCTTTAAAGTAAATGTGAAATTTTCTATGAAACCACCGTAAATTGTTGCTGCTTATGTTATTGACGATTACACTTTGTTGATTGAGTTTAGCCAAAATGAGTTTAAGAAGTACGATATCTCTAAGTTGTTCAATAATCAAATATTTGCTCCATTGCGAAATCCTAGCTTTTTTAAAAACTTTAGAATTGAGGCTGGTGGTTATGGTTTGGTTTGGAATGAGGATATTGATATTAGCAAATATGAACTCTGGAAGAATGGAGTGAGTTGTACAAATCGGGATATTGCTGCACTTGAGACAAGTAATGTGGCGATCTAAAAAAGTCTATTGACTTTGTAAAATTAGCTTTCTTCCGCCGCTCCGTATAATATTTCCTAGCAAAGTCTATACTTCTTTTTTTGTATCTGTGAATCCACATTTAAAATTATGAATGCAAATCAATTGCCTTGAATATTACCAAGTGCGGAAGCCTTACTTTTAGCGATCGCCTTATTCTTCAGATAGGTCAACAGGCGATCGCGTCTATCTAAGGGAATTAGAGGCGATCAATTCAAAAGATACTAGAATGAGTTTATAGCTTTGAAAATGGCAGACTAAAGCACCTAAATTTATGGAAAAAGTAGCACCCTATGAAAAAGACTTTTTAAAGTGGACACAGCAACAGGCTGAATGTTTACAAAAAGGTAATTGGGAAGAATTAGATGTTGGAAATTTGATAGAGGAATTAGAATCATTGGGACGTAGTGAACAAAGAGAACTCAGTAGCTATTTTCAAGTGCTGGTGATGCATTTACTCAAATGTCAGTATCAACCTGAGAAAAGAACATCAAGCTGGAATACTACGCTTGCTAACTGTCGTGACAAAATCCAAGATTATTTAGAAGATGCCCCTAGTTTACAAAGATTCCTTCAAGATTCCGAATGGATAGAAAAGTACTATCGACGCGCTAAGAGAGATGCGGCAAAGGAAACCCACAAGTCTTTAGAAACATTCCCGAATGAATGTCCATACATAACTGAGCAAATTCTCGATCCATCTTTTTTATTCATTCGATTCACAACTAGGACGTGCTACAAGGTTTTCGTGTGGCTCGATCGCAAAAGGATGATCGGGATTTGTTAATAAATGGCGATCGCATAAATCAAAAAGCTCTTGCTTTGACTGTACCAATCGCATCCCCGCCAAAAATTTGCCCTCTGCATCAATGCCCGTACCGATGAAATTCAGAAATTTTTTTAAACTATTAACATGGGATTTTTCTCTTAGATCGTCTTGGTAAGTAATCGCAAAAAGATGCTGAATATAACTATGTACATCGGCGAGGGTAATTATTGCCACGGGATTTCCTGCGAAGCGATCGCGTATTTGTTGAAAAATCCAAGGATTACGAATTGCCGATCGCCCGATCATCACCCCCGCCGCGCCTGTTTCTTGCAAAACTTTTTCCGCCTTGAGATAGGAAGTCACATTGCCATTGGCTAAAACTGGACAATTTACGGTCTGCACGGCCTGACGGATCAAGTCATAATGGACATCGCCGCGATAAAGCTCTTTGACAGTTCTGCCATGCAAACTCAGCAGATCGATTTGATAGGTATTGATTAATTGCAGTAAGCGCTCAAAATTATCAGTCGAGTCAAAACCTACGCGCATTTTTACAGTAAAGAGTCCTGAAATTTGCGATCGCAAGGCTCCAAAAATTTGCTCAATACTGTCAGGTTCGCGTAATAGCCCACCCCCGACATTTTTACGATACACACGCGGCGCAGGACAGCCCAAATTGAGATCGATCCCCGCGATCGGATAATTGGTTAACTGCTTGGCAATTCGCAACAGATCGGGAATACTTTCGCCAATTAGTTGAGCAAATACAGGTCTACCCGTTGTATTTAGGGTAATTGACTTAAGGATTTTCTTGTCGAGATTAGAATTTGCATAAACCCGAAAATATTCAGTAACGTAATAATCAGGGCAGCCATATTCGCTGAGCATTTCCATAAATGCGCGATCGGTGACATCTTGCATCGGTGCAAGTGCGGTGAGGGGCTGTCCCGGTAAAATTGGTGATGGTAACGCTGGAGAAGGCACAATAATTTTATGACATTGATTTGGTTAAGCAAAGACTAATCAGGCAAGAATAAATTACCAACAAGCTAACATATTTAAGCCAGAAATCTATGAGCGATCGCCCGACTCACTACAACAGCAAAAATGAGCATAAAACCTCTGAGTATAAACAGGGATCGCTCTTTAGTGAAGGAATCCAGCGTACTGCAAAACTTTATGATAGCGGTGCGAGTTATGAAATGGGAAGTCAGTCTTTGCAGGTATGGAAACAGGCGATCGCTAAATACCAGAGTTCGATCATCACAATGATCCCCATGATTCAAACTTCTCTTTTTGACCTACCAGCCAACCACTGCGATCCCCACGCAATTAATCCTTTCAGTTTACCGATTCAGCCTGCCGAATTCTATCGCTTATCTAGTAAAGATCGCGGAGATGCTTGCATATATTTTGTGATCGATCTCACAACACCATCACAATCACCCGTGCTACTGTATATAGGAGAGACGTGCAGTTCTAATCAACGCTGGAAAGGGCTTCATGACTGTAAGCGATATATTCTTAACTATCGAGAATTACATACCACTCACAATATACCGACACAAGTTGTCATGACCTTCTGGTGGGAAGTCCCTTCCACCACGCGCCCCCGACAACAACTAGAACGAATCTTGATCGAGAAATGGCGATCGCCCTTCAACAAAGAAAATTGGAATTTCTGGGGAACTCCCTTCGTAAACTAATTCGTCTGTAGTTATATATACCTACGCAAATACTGCAAGCAACATCATTATGTCCTCTCCTAACTTGAATCCTAACCCTGATGTCAATGAACTATGGTTCGCCAAATTCTTTATAGGCAGCATGGTTGCGATCGCCTTTCTGACAGTGCTTCTGTCTTTCCTACCTTCACCACGCAATTCACCACCAATTAAAGCGTCACGGGCGCAACTACAGGGTATTTCTATTGTTCTTTAATGGTTTCTCTTTAATGTTTGACTTTCAAGAACACAGCTTCGGTTTGCTCAGCAAGTCTATCCCATGCAAAGCGCTCTTTTAATTCGGATTGAGCATTATTGACTAAAGTTTGTGCATACTCCTGATCGTGCAAAATCTCAATAATTCCCTCAGCCAAGGAATCAGCATCATTAACTCGTGTTACTACGCCCGTGATCTTATGGCGCACGACTTCAGGTAAGCCACCTGTATCAGAGACTACGAGCGGAATTTTTGCCGCAAAACTTTCAAGGGCGACAATGCCAAATGGCTCATACAGACTAGGGAAAACTGCACAATTCGCCACTTTTTGAAATTTCCAAAAATCTTCATCTGCCATAAAACCAGTGAATAAAACTTTGTGATAAATACCCAGATCCCAAGCTTGGCGTTGCAGCAGGATCGTGTAAGCTTCACCAGTACCAATAATTACCAGCCGCACCTTATCACCCGTCGCCGCGATCACTTTAGGCATGGCATTAAGCAAAATATAAATACCTTTTTCGTAGGTGATGCGTCCTACAAAGTAGATGATCGCTTCATCAGGTTTTGCGTAATGCTCACGCAGAGCGTCAAAATCATGTTGACTATCTGCGGTGATATTTTGCCAGCGCTCAACACTCAGACCGTTATAAACCACATCAGTTTTTTCAGCAGGACAATCTAGTACCCGCATGATCTCGTCACGCATATACTCAGAGCAAACAATCACTCGCTGAGATGCTTGGGTTAAACGAATTTCTTTATGATGAATATATTTTTGCGTATCATTATGAATCCCATTACAGCGCCCATATTCTGTAGCGTGGATCGTACTAACTAGCGGAATCGAAAATTCGTCAGTGAGGGCGATCGCCGTCTCTTCGACTAACCAATCATGGGCATGGATTAAATCTATAGAATTTTGCGCCAAAAAGCCTCTAGCAAATTTCAGCATATTTGCATTCATTTGCACTACCCATTCAAAAAAATCGTGGTTAGCCTCAACGGGAATTCGATACACATGAATTCCATCAACAATCGTTTCTAACGGCTCATTTTCGATAGCAACCGTGATTAAATGCACCTCATGTCCGCGCTTAACAATTTCAGGATATAGCTCTGCTACATGACGAGAAATTCCTCCAATAATGCGCGGTGGAAATTCCCAAGCTAGAGCCAGAATACGCATGATATTTAAATGATATTTGAACTAATAGAAGCAACAGCAAAAATAGCTAAGTGATTAGGCTTAGTTAACTATAGCAACTATGTATCGATAGAAACATAGTTTACAAATAATCAATATAAATAAGGGCGATCGCCAAGATTGTTCTAGATGTCTTATATGAAGAAATAAAGTCCTTTTTAATTGTTTCAAGGCGATCGCCCCTTAAATTATCTTGATGCTTGTGGAGATTTTTCGCGATCGCATTTTCCACCCTTATTCTGTTCTCCAAGAGGTCTTCTGTAAGAGTTGATCGATTTTCTTAGGAAATGGACATTCATCAGGAAAAGCAAAATCTTGATAATCACGATTTTCTCTCAAAGTTACCAGCGCATCAAGATAACATTCCAATAAAATCTCGTCCCAATACTGTTTGAGGCTAGGAGAATCTTCTAGCAATCCTTTTAATTGTCGCTGGCTGCGGCTAATTGTTTCATTCCAACCACGATAGTCTTGAACATAACTTGAATAGCAAAGTTTGAGACAGTGTTCGAGTATTGTGGTAAGTCGATTTTTGAGTTCTCGCCTCTGACTTCTTCCCAAACTCTCAACCTCTTCAATTAAGTTTTCCCAATCAACGCTATGGTAATTTCGCTCTTTCAAAAGATCGACAGTCTCTTTAATCCAGAGTGCATAATCTGTCTTGATTAGCATGGTATTACTTGAGTCTTTTTTTCATTATATCGAAAAACTCATAACTTCTATGCTTTTGACTAGCCATAGTGGGCGATCGCGCTTTATGGCTAACGAGTTAATATTTCATTATCCAAAAACATCTTTATAGGGAGCTTTACTAGCCATGCAAGCTAAATGTACGATTCGTTCTGCGACTATTAACGATGTTCCTGCAATATTCTCTCTAATCTTGGCACTCGCCGACTATGAGAAGCTTTCTGATAAAGTGACAGGCGACATCGAAACTTTACGAGAAGATCTGTTTGGCGCAAAGCCCTGTATTGAGGCGATCGTTGCCGAGATAGATTCGGATCACATCGTTGGCTTTGCTCTCTTCTTTACGAATTATTCTACATTCCTCACCCGTCGCGGTATCTATCTAGAAGATTTATTTGTGCTGTCGGAATATCGCGGGATCGGGCTTGGGAAAGCGCTGATTACCAATCTTGCCCAAATTGCCATAGCGCGAGAATATGGTCGCTTTGAGTGGTCAGTTTTGGATTGGAATGAACCTGCGATCGCTTTTTATACGCGCATTGGGGCAGAGATTCTGCCAGATTGGCGGATCTGTCGAGTCACTGGTGACGCATTAAAGCATCTTGCCAACGCATAGAGATCGCGTGATCCGCCGCCGCTATTCAACTTGATAAAACTGTTTTACAGCGCTTTGCGCTGTCATAAAACCCAGAGAAATTCTTGAAAGTGCCGCGAAGCGGCACTTTCAAGAATTTCTCTGTACCCCTTAAAGTCTCAATAGGCTGTATCAATCAATTGTAACAATTACAGGAGTGTGATCGCTAGGTTGAGTGAGCTTGCGTGGTTCGACATCGATCTCACTAGCTGTAGCGCGATCGTAGAGTGACTCAGTTAAAAAATGGTAATCAATCCGCCAGCCACGATTGCGACTAAATCCACCCGAACGATAATCCCACCAGCTATAGTATCCGCCATCAGATTCAAATTTTCTGAATACATCTTTAAAGCCAAGATTTAAAACTTGATCTAAAGCTTCGCGCTCAATATCGGTAGACATCACCTTATTTTCGCGTCCCTTAGGATCATGAATATCCAGATCGGCGATCGCGACATTAAAATCGCCACAAATTAGCACATTAGGATTTTGAGCCAGCAAAGTTTGCAAATATTCTTTTAATAACTTCAGCCAGCGCAACTTGTATTCATATTTCTCGCTCGCCACTTCTGAGCCGTTAGGAACATACATATTCACAATTTGAACCTCGCCAAATTTAGCCGTAATCAAACGCTTCTGTTCATCCAAATTAGGTTCATTAATTTCGCCTAATACCGATGCAAAACCAGTTTGAATCTCCTCTAAAGGCGATCGCGAGATCATGGCAACCCCGTTATAGGATTTCTGACCATAAATGTAAGTTTGATAACCTAACTCCGTAAATGGCGCGTGGGGAAAATCAGCATCGATTACTTTTGTCTCTTGTAAACATAAGACATCTACTTCAGGATTTGCTTGCAGCCAATCACAAACATGATTAATTCTGGTGCGAACTGAGTTAACATTCCAAGTTGCGATTTTCATCAAATCTCTATTTTTAATCCAAAAGTCTTGACATAGATTTTTAGTTGTGATCGCGCCTTCGGCGCGATCACAACTAAAAATCTATGTCCATTTTAAAGCGAGAAGCACTCTAACCTTGTGTCACAATGTGAATAATCACTTACATTTTGAGTCCATTGAGCATGATTTCTCACAATAATATCGCTGAACTAATCGGTAACGTGTTGCCTAACGCGAAAATTCAGGTCGAAGATCCTAATCATGATGGTCAACATTTTTCGGCGATCGTTGTAGCTGAGCAATTTGAAGGCTTATCAATGATTAAGCAACATAAGTTGGTTTATAGCGCAATCCAAGAGCATCTCGATACTGGCGCAATTCATGCGTTGCAGCTAAAAACCTATAGCACTTCACAGTGGCAAAGTATGCAGGTTCAAGTTCTGTAAGCGATCGTTTGTAAGCCTATACAGGGGGGACAATTCATAAATTGCCTCTACTGTATTGCTTTGAGGAATTATTCGGTAGTGTTTCAAACTTGTTGAATAAGGGGATTTGATAAAAATGGCAAAACCAAACTAGCTATTTTTTCTACCTTACAATTTTTATTTGCTTTCCAACAAGTTTGAAACACTACCATCTACCGCAACAACTTTGTCGGGATATATAGCAATTATAAAGAATATCTAAGGTAGAGCGATCGCAATTTCTCTTTAAACTTCTCGCGCACATCATCGGGGGCAATAATTTCGCAGTCTTCGGCGTAGGGCATGATCTCGCGATAGAACCAAAATGTGCTGCTAATTGTACGGGTAATCTGTCGCATGGGCGGACTTGTTTCTAGCCAAGTATTATCGATATCTTCATCGCGTGGTTGATAGGCAAAGGCAAGATTGCCTGACAAGTTAAATGTGACGGGAATTTGATCGGGTTGCGATCGCCATTTGCCTTGGATCGGCGTAATGGCTGCTTCTGGTGGAATGCGATCGAGTCTTAGACATCGGTTATGTTGTAAAGCGCCTACGGTGTCAGACTTAGCGATATCCTCACACCAACAGTCAAGATAGATGCGTTTGTCGTGGGGTGTGACTTTGGCATAGTAAATTGCGAACTCATGGGGAGCTTCAGCCGCATCAAGGTATCGCAGTCGAAAGGGTTGGTTTTGTTTGCAATAGCGATTGATCGTCTGTCTCCAGATTTCGGGTGGATTATCAAGAAAACTTTCGATGCTGCGGCGTAATGGTGAGTTTAGTTCGCTGCGTTCGAGGAGTAAATTGGCAATGACTTGAGCTTTGTCTCGTTCGCCATAATCTACCAATAGTCGAAAAGTCTGGGCTAGGGATTCGATGCGATCGCTTGACCAGTCGTTATTTTTGGATATTTGAATTTGCTTACTGGCGATCGCTTCGACGAGTTTCGAGATATTTGGGCGATCGCCCCACATCATGCCAAGTTCTAGGGCGATCGCTTCGAGGTTTGTTTTGTCGCGATCGGATATAGATAATGTGATTGATTCGCCTTTACGTCCCATAAATTATTTTGTACGTACACTTTGTACGTTTAAGTACTTGTTTACTTTAATTATGTGTGTCAAAATAATTAAAAGCAACAAGTTAAGTACAAATTTTCTGTTGAGGGAACTGCTAATGTTTGCCAAACAACCTGACCTGACTTATGCCGAATATCTTACCTATGAACATGAGAGCAAAACCAAACATGAGTTTGTGAATGGTAAAGCTTTTGCGATCGCTGAGAATGATGAGAACCATAATTTGATTGTTGGGAATTTAGTTGCTAACATTCGTCCGCGTTCGCGTGAAAATGGCTATCGGTTGTTTGCATTAGATCTGAAATTAACGATCGCCTCTGCAAATAATGCGACTTATTATCCTGATGTGATGGTGGTTTGCGATCGCACTGATAATGATCCTTATGTAAAGCAGAAACCCTGTTTATTAGTAGAAGTTCTTTCGCGATCGACGGCGGCGCTAGATCGGCGGGAGAAATTATTTAACTATCAGAAGTTGGAATCGTTGCAGGAATATGTGATGGTTTCGCAGTCTGAGCAGAAAGTGGAACTCTATCGCAAAGATTCAGATGGTGGTTGGTTGATGCAGTGTTTGTGTGCGGGTGAGAGTTTGGATTTGCGATCGATTGATTTTGCGATCGCCCTTTCAGAAATTTATGAGGATGTGGTGTTATGAAAACTGAACTATCTCTAACAGATTTACAACAACGGGCGCTGACGATTGGCGATCGCATTCCTTATCTCAAATTATTAGTTCTATTTGGCTCTAGAGCTAGAGGTGATGCTTATGATCGCAGTGATTGGGACTTTGCCTATCTCTGTGATGAGGATGCTAGGAAAGTGGCGATCGCGGATCGAGACTACGGACTTTTGGAGGTGCATAATGCGATCAACGATTGCTTTGCGATCGGTGGTGAGTATATGGATGTGGTGGATGTGAAACGATGCTCAGCAATGATCGCACATTATGTGGCTCGTGATGGTCTTTTGTTATATGAACGCAATTTAGGAACATTTGAGCAATTTGCGAAACAATCATTAATGAGTGAGTTAAAACTTAAAGCTTTGCAAAGAAGTTTGCGAGAAAAGGTGGAAACATCTTTAAGGAGGAGAGGTTATGCCTAAGATTGAGCCTGAAGTTATTACGGCAAAGTTAGAGTTTATGAATCGTTATCTTGATCGATTGGAAGAGTTTTCTAATATTTCTCTAACGGATTATCTAGAATCTCTGAATACCCAATCATTAGTCGAAAGATTTTTACAACTCATTGCAGAGACTGGAAATGATACCAATCGCCATATTTTGAAAGGGTTAGGCAGACAACAACCTAAACAAAACCGAGATACACCAATTGCGATCGCTCAGACGGGTGTAATTGATCATGATTTAGCTAGTCGGCTTTCACAGTCTATTGGCTTACGAAATGTGATTGTGCATCTTTACGATGAGATTGATCCAACAGTAGTCCATGGTGCAATCCAGAAAACTTTGAGGGATTACTCAATGTATCAGGTACAGATTACTAACTATTTAGATTTGTTGGAGAAAAATAATGGTAGTTAAGTCTGAGGCGATCGCCCTTTCTAAAATTTATGAGGATGTAGAGTTATGAATATTAAATCCCTAAAAGGGTTTTGCTTAAATGGCAGCGTTAATATAGACAGGGAACTAATTTCAATCCCTAAAAGGGTTTTAGAGTCTTTAAGCTGCCGATAAATTATAGCCCAATGTTAGACTCAATTTTTTTGTTAATAAACACAGTTAACTAGACGTTAATTGTTTGTGCTAGACTTCAAGACATCAAGTTACTTGAGGTAGTAGGTATGAATTACTCAATGCAGTTTATTGACCGAAAAATCACTGAGTATTCCGAGCGTATTGAAGACTGTAAGAAGGAGATATCTCGTCTCAAGCAATTGATTCAAGAGCTTAAATGGCAATGTCTATCTGATGAAAATGGTGATATTGCAAGCTATGACGACATCGCGTAAATCAGAACTATGAGGCTTTTAATTTATGACAAGGTTATTAGGTCGATCGCCTAAAACTCTAGAGGAGCGATACTTTAGCGAGATTCGTCCTGAGTTTTATAAAATTCATGGAAACCATCATCAGTATGGAGTCAGAAAAGGAACAACATTAGCGCAGCATTTTGACTCTGCTTGTCAGTTTGTACTTACAGTAAGTCGAATTGCGGGAATCCCTGAAGATAAAAGAAGGGTTTTGCTTGCGGCTACTGCTGTTCATGATTTGAATAAGCTTGATGATAATGGGCGCAATGTTAAAACTTTGGCGAGAAATCGTGAATTTTTAGAGCAAGAATTTGAACGAGTTGGTGTTTCTAGCCTGATTCAAAATGATCAAGATTTGGAACTGGCTCGAAAATTGATAGAGCGTCACTCTGGACATAATGCCAGCGATGGGGCGCTATTTTTACCTGAAGATCCAATAATTAGAAGGATTGCAGCAATTCTCATTGCCGCAGATTTATTTGATTTAGGTATTGCTGAAAAAGAGCGCTTTCGGAAAATTGAGAATGAGTTAACGGTTGCTTTTGGTAGAACTAGCAAACTTTTTAAGGTAAGTGTTTCTCAAGATCGCGGATATATTACGGCTTTGCTTTTAGGATCTTGTGAAGAAGTGCTTGCAGAGAAAGGACTAGCAACATTGTCGATATTCCCTGACAGCATTATTTTTGAAGGAAAAGCATTCCCAACTGGCGATCTAACTACAGAAATAGCTGCTCGTTGGCAATTTAAAATCGATAGCGTTTTTGGTGGCAATATCGATCAATTAGTTAAAGCGACTAAGGACGGAATTAAAATTTCTGCTCATGCTGTTCAGCACAATCTGGATGAGGTTTTGGGCGTTGTTCAAGCTCAGTTAGAAAAGAAAAAGGCTGGCTTCAAACTAGAAAAGGTGCGAACTGATGTTAGAAAATGGGGTGCAGAAAAGGCAGGAGAAGATGCTCTTGTAGAGGCGGCTAATGTGGGTTTATTACCTGTGGATAATGCTGAAGAGTTTGGCTTATCGGAAGCGTTAAAGTCTGCTTATCTAAGTTATCGCCAAGTGCAACCCGAACTTTCAACAGCGCAGGTATGGGATGTGATCGCAAAGCATACTGGTTTATCGAAAGAACAAAGACTCGCACTAGAGCCATTTGATGCTCAATATGCCCGATCGCTTTTTGCGGCTAAAGCATTAACTAATGGTATTGATGGGGCGATCGCTGCGTTGCGTGACTCTTTAGAATTGCGAAAAAATAGCTTGCAAGATCAAAAAGGTTCTGATGTATCAGAAGAAATTATTGATGCAGTCAATCGAACTCTTAACTGGCAAATGACCAGTATCTTAAAAGGTAGTGAAGAGCTTGAAGCTTATATAAATGCGAATCCGAGACAAAGATGTTCTCTAGGTGCTACCTATGGAGAAACTGAAGATGTGGCTTCGATGCCTATTGGTACTAAGGTTCAAGTTTTTTCTAACCGATTACCAGCAGGAATGAATGGCGATCCGAGAAGACAAGCCGATCCCATGACTTCTCTAGGCTATCAACTTATGACTGTTGGGGCTTGTTTTCCTGCGGTCAAAAAAGATCCCCCATATTATCTACATCTATCATTGCCAAAAGGCTCATGTCCTGAATTGCTTAGGATTTGGAGAGATTGGTTAGAAGATAAAGCAAATACAAATGGCGATGGAGGAACGGTTAGTGTCGATCAACTTCAACTTTATCGCGACAATGTGATCCATTTTCAATCGAATAAAGTAGTTGGTTTTGCTTTCCCCAAGCGTCCTGATTTTGTTCATGCGAATGTAGTTTTACCGCTAACTGCTGGTGACACAAATGCATCTCTAGCATTAATCAAATCATTAAGATTGGCTCTAGAAATATCCTTAGCCCCAGATTTTGGATTTCCTTTTATTCTTAGCTCTGGTATGCAAGTGGAAACCATGCACGATGGATTTGGAAGAGTGGAAGGAATTCCCAGTTCATTTTCTGGCTTGCTTGGGTCAGGAAATTATACCTATGAGGAGGCTTTAGAAATACGCGATCGCTTGAGATGTCTAGGGAAATTAGCCTTAGCTGTTTCAAGTCTGAATAAACTTGACGACTGTTTTTATGACTTAGCTCGTGCAACATCACAGCCATTTAGTCTTTACTATGTGCTGCTGCGATGGATTTTGCGAGAGCAAGACAAGCCTAATTTGGCGACTAATTGGAGTCGAATTCGTGAACCTTTATACGTTTTATTGGAGAGCCTTATGCCTGAACAAAATAACGCTTTGACGTTTTATCTCAAAGAAGCGACATTGCTTGCCGCAGAAGCGAAGATATGGGGGAGTTCCTATGAGCGAACCTCATCAATCGAACCTTTTGGGGCAATGGTATCAGCAATTCGCGGCTTAAAGTCACATATGCCTCTTGATGTGGTCTTTGCTGCACTTGTACAAAGCTATCACACACGACTTGATCGCATTCGTGAGCATGGTGTTGGTAATACAAAGTTTGAACAAATTAAGAATTACTATGCTGTGTTGCGATCGCTCTATGAGGATGTGTATCAGTCTAAACCTGAGAAGTTTCTAGCTGATCAGAAGACGCTAGAGGCTGCCTATCTTTTCTTCTTAGAAGAAGCTAGGCGCATCCAACGAGCCAAAACTGAGAACGAAAACAATCAAAAAACTGTATAAAGGAGATTTCTATGTCTATTGAAAAACTTTCTAAATTTCTCGCTCCAACTTACGAGAACTTCCCAAAAGGTCGGACTATTAGCTTAGTCGTTTTGAGAACTACCCTATCTGAGACAATTTTCCGTACAGAAGGCACGGGGGAACCAATTTGTCGCGAGTTCGTGCAAGCGGGAGAGACTGACACCAATGTTATCCAACGTCTTGTGATGACTAAGCGAAAACAAGTTGCGCCCGAACGTCGTAAAGGTCGGGAATTTCTTCGGGCTGAGTCTCTTTTATATCCAAGCAAGGATGGTACATTCTGCGCTTTAAATACAAATGCTCCTTGTGAGATGTGCGTGGATTGCTTCTTATACGGATTTGCTGCTGGTGGCGGTGGAGCGCAAAAAAGCCGCGTTTGGACAGAAGATGCTTTTAGCTTGCTTCCAGCTTCTAATTTAATAGGCGATCGCACAATCAACGCCATCTTTGAAACTGGCACGATGCGCGATGAAAAGGGAAATGCTTCTACTGCCTTAAATACCAGTGAATACATTAAACCTAGCGTACATTTTCTAGATGTAGTAACTCTTAAAGATGTAACGGCAGATGAGTTTCGTTACATTGTCGGTAATATCCTGTTAACCAGTCGCTATGGTGCTGTGTCTAGCCGCGTTGGACGTATGGAAAATCAGATTCTTGGTGTGTTTGGTGGTATTGCTGAGTTGCCTAGCTCTCTAGAGTTAGTCCAATCCGTTCATGATGCTTTTACCGCTTCGGGCAAGGCTCTCGAACATCCCTTTGAGCAACAAGCGATCGCTGATGTCACCAAACAAGTTATCTCTAACTGGACAAATAAGCGAGGTGTATCTGTGAAACTATCTGATGCAGAAGTAACTGAATTAATTGCCGATGTCGATCTTAACTGGTCGGAAGATGAGCGCGAAACATTCCTAAAACGTCTTGATGCTTCATACGAGCCATTTCGCCATGCTCCTGCGGAATCGAAAAAGGGTAAAAACAAGAGTAAGCCTAAAGATACTGAAGCAGGAGGCTAACCCATGCCTCGCAATCAAAATGAACAGCTAAACTTGCTCACTAAAACAGAATCCCCTGCGATCAACTTTCAGAAAGCTAGACTCATCGAGCTATGGTGTGCCGAACCGATATTTTTTGCTTCTAGAGAACTCTCTGACTGCTACTACACAGAAGGCGTAATCGGAAATTATGCCCTTGCCTATGCGTTAGGCTGGGCGCGATCGCCTTATCGATTGACAGGAAGCAGTACAGGAAAACCCACTTATCGCGAAGACTTAACCCCTTTAGCCCATGAGTGTTATGTCTTGCCAGCATGGTCAGCCGAAGGAAACGTCAAGTATCGATTTGAGCGTTTCAATGCTCTTTCTGATTCCTATTGGTACGCGATGACAAATAATCGTGTTGCTACGAGTCGTCAAGATATTCACGCTGTAAGAAGAGGAGAAAAGCCAAGCACTTTTAGACCTAGTAACTTTCCTCAAACTGGAAAACTGCGTTTAATTGATCGCGGTAACTGCTTTCATACATTAATTTTGGGCGATCGCGAGTTGCCAGAATATATTCGTGTTGGAAAGTTTATGAGCAAAGTGAGAGTTCGCATCATTGATGAATACGCAATTAGCTATTTGCCAGATGGTGAGCATTCTTATCAAGGACTGTTAAACACGGCCGATATACCTCAAAATCTTGCACTTTTATCCTTTGATCTGCTTTCGATTCCGCCAGTTTCGCTAATTAAAAACGCTGTTTTTCAGGGGGCAGCGTGGCGAATGGGTGATTATACAATTCCTGCAAATTCTTCTTTTTTGGGAGGGAGTGCTTAAAATGTCTCAATCAATTTCTATCGAACTTGAACCTAAAAGTATTGCTAGTTGTGAACCGCCCGAAGATTTAAAATTTTTGGGACATACCTTGCAACATCAGGTCGATGTGTTTGAAAAATCTCGCGATCATGACATCATCATGGATCTTGCTCCTACAGGGACAGGCAAAACCAAAGCTGGCTTATCTGTTCTGTTGCATAATCGCGATCGCAGTGCAATTTATATCGCGCCGACAAATGCCCTTGTTGAACAGCAAACTGAAGCAGCCAAACAATTTGTAAAAGATGCAAATCTCAATCATTTTGTAATCGCCGCATCTGCTAAGGAAGTACGCCAATGGTCAAATGATCGCGTTGGTTCTCGATCTGGGGAGAAGATTTATAACTTACTCCGCAATCCTGCGATCATTTTCCCAGAACTAGAAGAACATCGCCCAATTCTTTTAGTCACGAACCCCGACTTGTTTTACTATGCGACTTTCTTCGCATACAACAGATTAGATCGATTCAATCTAGCTACTAGTTTTTACAATCAATTTGCGACAGTAATTATTGATGAATTTCATCTTTATGATGCTAAGCAACTTGTGAGTTTCTTTTTCTACCTATCCTTCTCAAAGATTTTTAGATTTTTTGATGATGGTAGAAAAATTGTCTTGCTAACAGCAACGCCTGAAAAAATTTGTGACGCAGCTTTGACTCAGCTTAAATCTCAAGGAGTAAGAATTGCAAGAATTGATGGTGAAGGAATAACTGACCAAATGCTGCCTTCTCAAACATCTGTAAAGTTAGAAATAAGACCTCAACTTGATCGCGATTCACTATTAGACGTAATAGCTGATGAAGTAGCAGACCGTTTTAAAAAATTTCCAGATAGCAACGGGGCAATTATTCTTGATTCCCTAGACTATATTAATCAGCTCAGCGATCGCCTTGATAAAAAAGGCTTAAATAGCTTTTCTGCTAGGATTACAGGTGCAACAAAAGGAAAAAGCGAACGAAAAAAAGCTGCTCAACTGCCAATTATTCTCGCAACCAGTACTGTCGATGTAGGATTTAACTTTGACCGTAACATCGAGATTGACCGTCAGAATTTAGATTGGTTGATTTTTACAGCACGCGATCGCTCTGCATTCTGGCAAAGGATCGGACGGGTTGGGCGTGTACTTGGCAAGTCTGAAATAAATATTCCATCTGAAGCGATCGCGTATCTTCCTGAAGCTGCTTGGGAACAAGGAATTCTAGACCTTAATTGTGATGGTGGACGAGCTGCTTTGTCGCAAAAGTTAGAAGAGTTAACTTGTCTTGAAAAACCATTTTTAAAAGTTTATTGGCAATCTGAAGCATTTCTAGAGATCGCTCGACCTTTGTTAGAAATGGAAGAGAAACTTGAAAATATGCCAGAAGCTAAACTTATACCTCAATTGTTTGAGACGATGAGATCGATTCTTGGAGGCAAGCGTACATGGGCAGAACGCCGTTATCGCATGAATGTCTTGAGAGCATCAGAGAAAATTGTCAAAGAAATTTCTCCGAAGACAATTAAAGAAAAATGGAAATACGTCAAAGGTGGTCACGCCTTTATCAAAACATTTTTACAAACCAAATATCCTGAGAAGTATAACGAACTTGAATCAGGCTTGGTCACAATGGCGGAATGGGAACATGAGTTTCAAGAATATGAAGACGCAGCGATAGAGTTGATAGAATTTGCTGAGTATTGGAGTAAAAGTTATGCTCCATTATTTCAGTTTCGAGAAAGCTTATTTGAGAATTTAGGGATTAGTGACCCTCATGGCTTGATGTTAGACTTTTCAGACGAAACAGAAGTTGATCCCATTCATTTACTCAGATATTATGAGTTTGCTGCTAAAGACTCTAAAATTGAGCTTACGAAACGAGCTAATCCACCATATACGATTAGTTTTAGTTTACGGTTTCATGGTTCAAAAGATGATTTTGTGAAGACCCAACTCAACAAGCTAATCATCCTAAAAAATTGCAAAATTCAACGAACGCTTGATGGTGCAATTTTCCCAACCCCTTTAATTAAGTCTCTAGAGAAAGAGTTGCTTTCAGGAGTTATCATTTGTCGCATAGTAAGTCACGTCGCCTATTTCAAGCTAATAAAGATGCGAATTAAATCTTACCCAATCACTGTTAAATGCAATGATTTTGAGAAAGAATATATTTTTCTGCCAGCCCTATCAGGGATTTTAACTGCTGCAATGTCTGGTGTTAATATCCGCTTAATGGATGAAGAAAACTTTTGGATTGCTTAATCTGAGGTAAATAGCTATGACTGTCCAAGAACTAATTGAACAACTCTCAAAATTCCCACCCGACACACCTGTTGTCATTAGAGGCTACGAATCTGGATACAACGATGTCCAAGAAGTAAACCTACAAGAGATGCAGCTTAACGTCAACACAATCTGGTATTACGGCGCTCATGGCGAAAACGATCATCAAACCAAACCCATCGAAGGGATACCCATGACACCCGTAGTTTGTCTATATGGATCTAATCACATTGCCGATGAAGATTGGCATGGTCGCTAACTTTAAACACACAACAGAAAAAAGATGAGTCAAACTTTAGAGCCAGAAGACACATTTAGTCGTAGCTTTGACCTCAAGATCCCAGCCCAAAACTTAGCCCAAGAATTTGGCTACAACTTTGAGAGTCAATCATTACAACTTCCTAAATATAAAGGAGAGCTAAATTATATTCAGCAAACCCAAGAACAAATTCAAGAGATTCTGCCCTGCCTGAGTCTCGACAGCGATCGCACAAAGCGTGAGTTTTTAGTTGCACCCATTATCAGAGATTTGATTTGCTATACCCATACACAAATCAGAATTGAATACAAAATCAAAGTCAGCGATCGCTTGCAAGGCATCATCAACTACTTCATCGAATCTCCCAACTTCTCAATAATCAGTTTTGCTAAAGGAGAAAACCTAGAGGGTGGCACAAACCAACTAATTACCCAACTAATTGCCCTCGATCAATGGGAAAACACACCAGCAAGCGATCGCCTATTTGGTGCTGTCACCACAGGCTCAGTCTGGCAATTTGGATTATTGCATCGACAAACCAAATTGATTCAACAAGACCTGAATTTATATCGCTTTCCCAATGATTTTGAAACTGTGATGCGAATTTTGGTACAGGCTTTAGTTGGTGAAAATCAACTCAATACAAGTAATATATAGGAGCAAATTATGATTTATTTAATTCGCGATCGCGCTACTCAAGAGCAAATTAATGAAATGATGCAAACCCTTGCAACATATATCAAACTTGCAGTTGACATTGATCGCGGAATTCTCGCAGGAGGAGGAGTTTATCATGCTGATTGTGAATCCGTTTTACTTGAAGACGGTAGCGAACAGCAAAATATTTGGGGTGCAGACTGGAATCCAACCACCCAAGAAGTAACCTATGAAGCCTTGATCAACATCCGTCCTCGCCAAAACAACAGGTCAATGGAAATTGCTGACATCAAGATTCGCGAACAAGTTGCTCAAATCGCCCACAAATTACTAGGAAATGTATGAAAAACTGGAATGCTATTAAGGAACGCTACTTATTCGATGCCATTCCTACTCGCTTAGGAGGAATCGCCGCAAATTTAGCACGAGTAAAGTCTTTCTCTAAAAACATTGCTCACTCCGATCTAGTTGTCAGCCTAGTTGAAGAGAGCAAAATCTTCATCGAATGGACGGCTCTAGATGCTGACGTTGACACGGCTGGCGAATTGGTGGAATTACAAATTCAACTAGCACTTTGGCAATTGCGATGGGTGCAAATCTGGGCAGATCCAGAGCAACGGATGGAAGTTGCTAAGCAAGCAAAGATTTGGTCGGATCGAATTTTAGAGCGATCAGGGCTTTTAGATTAAGAGCTTTTAACAATTTACTAATGGAGGTATTGACAATGTTTGCTAGACAGCCAGACCTAACCTACGCAGAATATCTAACCTACGAACAAGCAAGCCCCACCAAGCATGAGTTTGTAAATAGAGAGGCTTTTGCAATGGCAGGGGCTAGCGAAGATCATAACTTGCTGGTTGGTGGACTTTTCTCAAGAATTTGGAATTATCTACTTTAGAGACAGTCAAAAAATAATCGATCCTTTATTTACCTTAGAAATCACTGGGATCGCCCACTCCTATAGCAGCAATTTTCTTAAGTAATGGGATCATTTACTTTTTGGTAAACTCTTATCGCAGGGATATCGATGGTCTTTGGTTAGTGCGGTCTTTAGGTACTGGCGACAATTTGTATTTGCAGTCACTTGATTTAGTGATCGCCTTTCCAGAAATCTATGAAGACGTAGAGTTGTAAAAAACAAGTCCTAACGCCCAAAACCTCTTTTCTTCTTTGTCGGTTTGAACCTATTACGACTTTTACCAATATCAGCGATCGCAATAGACACTATCCGCTTCTTCTGATATCGCTTAATTTTTTCTGCTAAAGGATGTGATGGATCAATCTTGAGATGGGTTATAGAACTCATCAACAACTTTTCCCCCTGACCACTGTCAATTTCACACTCAATAGCACAAAGAATTCCACCTAAATCTCCCGTATATATAACGTCTTTAATTAAAAGAACATTATCCCTATTTTCTATGTATTTACCCTGCTCTCGCAAACTGTTGATCCCCTGCTCATTAAGTCGAACAGCGATCGGTAAATTCGCCGCCATATCCTGTAAAAGCTCACGAGTTTCCACTGGGTTGTCAAATGTTGCCGATCTCAGCAACCCCTCAGTTTCAGCTTTCATTTCATTTATTTTCTCAATCGTTGATTTATCCATAATTGTCAGAATAAAAAATTATGCCACATAGTCTTGTTGTTAATTTTATCCCAAAAAACATCCATTTATCCCGAATATCTGACAGGTCAGCATATTCACGGATTGTTTTTAACATTAGTGAGTTCTGTCGATCAAGAGTTGGGCGATCGCCGCCGACATGGTGAAAAAGCTAATAAAGGGTTTGAGTTGAGTCCGATTCAGCAGTTAACTTGCTGAAGACTAAGGCGATCGCCACTTCTAGGCTAACTACCAAAACCTCGTTTTTTACGCTTTGGTTTAGCCGCAGCACGCCTTGTGCCGATATTGGCGATCGCTAAAGTTAAAGTACGCTTTTTCTGATAGAAATTAATTCTATCTGCAAGAGGATGATCCAAATCAACCTTGAGATGAGTAATAGAAATCATTGCTTGTTGATTGTCCTCAGGCGAGGAAATATTACAAAGAATTCCTCCTTGATCTCCCAAATAAATAATCTTTTTAATTACAAAAAATTTATTTTTAGTTATTTCAAGATAGGACAACTGCTGCTGCAAAGCTTTGATGCTACTTCCTGCAACGCAAACAGAGATCGGCAGACTAGCTTCCATATCTAGATAAAGTTGGCGAGTCTCAACTGGATCGTCAATAGTTGAGATGGCAAGCATTTTTTCAGTCATTTCATCCATAGTTTTTTGTTGATTAATTATTTAAGGATTAAATTATGCCACATAGTCTTGTTGTTAACTTTATACCGAAAACACCGATTTATCCTGAATATCTGACAGGGCGGCATATTCACGCACTTTTTTTAACATTGGTAAGTTCGGTCGATCAAGAGTTGGGCGATCGCTTACACGGTGAAAAAGCTAATAAAGGTTTCGGTTTGAGTCCAATTCAGCAGTTAGCTTTTAGCTCTGAGAATAGCTTCCAAAAACCACAACTAAAAAGAGCTAATAGCCAACAGCAAAAAGTTAAAAGCCTATCTTGGGATTACAAACGCGAGATACTATCCTCAACCCCTTGCTGGTGGCGCATCACCTTGCTTGATGAAATTCTGTTTAGCAAGCTGACAGGATTATGGCTAAATCTCAATCCCGATCGCCTATTTCATCTTGGTTCCGCCGACTTATATATCACCAGTATTCTCGGCACACCGCAATCTAGCCAACCTTGGACAAATTTCGCCACCTATCAACAAATTTACGATCGCGCCTCAGACAGCGATCGCAATATTACCTTTCACCTAGCCACGCCCACCGCCTTCCGTCAAGGTAAGTATGATTCGCCATTGCCGACTCGCGACAATGTATTTAAGAGCTTATGCGATCGCTGGAATACTTATAGCGAGATCCAGATTAATCATGAGATTATTGAACCGATCTTTCCCAGTCGCTTTGATATCAGGACAGAAGTAGTTGCTAATTATGACAAACATCATTTTATCGGCTGTATCGGTGAAGTTGGTTATCGGATTCTTGGTGATGTAGAGCCAGAAGTGATTAAACAGATTAATGCGTTGGCTGATTTTGCGATGTTTGCAGGAATTGGGCGTAAAACCACGATGGGAATGGGAATGGCGAAAAGACTATGAATGAACCAATTGCGATCGCCGCTTTAAATCAATATGCCTACTGCCCTCATCGCTGCTGGCGAATGTTTTGTGCAGGGGAGTTTGTGGAAAATCATTACACGATTGAAGGAACGGATTTACATCAGCGTGTGCATACGGTTGGTGAAAGCCAACGAGAGGAGACATGGCAGATTCGGGCGATCTGGTTGCGGTCTGAAAAGTATGGCTTGATTGGTAAATCGGATTTGATTGAAGAGATTGATGGCAGTCTTTTTCCAATTGAATACAAACGTGGTCATAAAGGAGAATGGGATAATGATGCGATGCAGGTAGTTGCCCAAGCGCTTTGTTTGGAGGAGATGACGGGTAAAACTATTACTAGAGGCTCTGTTTATTATGCTCAAACGCATCAGAGACAAGATGTTGAGATTACAGATGACTTGCGAAAAGAGGCGATCGCCATGATTGCCGATATTACGACGATGATGGAAACTGGTAAAATGCCTCCTGCAATCTATGGCAATCGCTGTAAGGGTTGTAGCCTATTTACACAATGTGTACCACAGGCAAAAGAGAAAGTTAGTAAATATAAAGAAGGAGCTTAAAAGTTATGGGAACAGTTTATGTAAATCAGGATGATTCGTTTATTGGCAAGACTGATGAGCGCTTGACGGTGAAGGCTGACAAAAAATCTATTTTAGATATTCCACTAATCAAGATTGATGGTTTGGTTATTCTTGGTCGGGCGACGATTTCACCTGCGGCGGTGATTGAGTTGCTAGAGCGTAAAATCCCGATGTCGTTTATGACAGGAACAGGGCGCTTTCTTGGTCGTTTGGAACCTGAGTTGACCAAAAATATTTTCGTGCGGCGATCGCAATGGGCCGCAGCAGACGAATCTCCGAAAGCGATCCATATCGTGCAAGGCTTTGTGCGCGGTAAGTTGAAGAATTATCGGGCTTCGTTGATGCGACACATGCGCGATTATCCTGACAATGATTTACAAAAAGCGATTGATGCTTTGGAGATGGCGATCGCCTCGCTTGTGAATCATAATGCGATCGCGAGTTTACGCGGTGTGGAGGGGCATGGTAGCGCCGTGTATTGGGGTTCTTTTCCCAAATTAATTCGCGCTGATGGATTCACTTTTAAGACTCGCAATCGCCGCCCACCGCTTGATCCTGTGAATGCGATGTTGAGTTTTGGCTATTCGCTATTGCGTCACGATGTGCAAGGTGCGCTCAATATTGTCGGTTTTGACCCCTATCTTGGCTACCTACATACAGAGCGCTATGGTCGTCCTAGTCTAGCGCTTGACCTCATGGAAGAGTTTCGCCCTTTGATTGTCGATGCGATGGTGCTATCGGCAATTAATCGCAAGGAGATTGTGCCGCAAGATTTTGTGTCTGAACCACTCAGTAAGGCAATTTCTCTTTCTGTTGAGGCGCGGAAGAAGTTTTTGACGTTATACGAGCAGAAGAAACAATCAGAATTTAAACATCCTGTGATGGGTCGTAAGTGTAGTTATCAGGAGGCTTTTGAGCTTCAAGCAAGGTTGCTAGCGAAGTATCTCATGGATGAGACTGATAAGTATCCACCTTTGGTGATGAAGTAAGCTATGTTTGTTGTCATTTCCTACGATATTTCTGAAGATAATCGCCGTACTAAAATCCATAAGATGCTTAAATCCTATGGACAATGGATGCAATTTAGTGTGTTTGAGTGCGATCTCACTGATGCTCAATATACCAAATTGCGATCGCGTTTGAGTAAGTTGATTAAGCCAAGTGAGGATAGTATTCGTTTTTATTTCCTTTGTGGTTGTTGTCAGCCTAAAGTAGAGCGCATCGGCGGTGAGCAAGTTCTCGATACGACGATATTTTTTGCCTAGTTTGGTTCACGGTCTGCGCGAGTGTGAGGGTGTTTATTTTATGGGTCTACATTTTTTGGTGTTGGAAGTGTTAGCTGGTATGTTTTTGGAGGCGATCGCGCTGACATTTTGGTTCGCGCAGGGCTTGGATTTGTTGATGTATATAGGTTTGTCATGTTTGGTTGTAGAGATTTTTCTGCTTCAAGAGTGGCGAATCTGCTATAATTTTTATGGTTCGCGCAAATGTACCTTGAAAACCAAATATGATAGGATTTACAAGCGCGGGCGCTTCAAAGCCTCTGAAACCCTTTTAGGGATTGAAACTCAAAATGCCACACCGCAGCCATTCATGCTCAAGCGCTTCAAAGCCTCTGAAACCCTTTTAGGGATTGAAACATCGCGAAGCATATTCCAGAAATTTAAGATCGCTTTTGCTTCAAAGCCTCTGAAACCCTTTTAGGGATTGAAACACTTCAGCAGCAGTCACACGCCCTAAATATAAGGGGCTTCAAAGCCTCTGAAACCCTTTTAGGGATTGAAACATTTTAGAGATTATTACAAAGCACGGCGGACTTTTAGCTTCAAAGCCTCTGAAACCCTTTTAGGGATTGAAACAAGCCTAGACCTGTAAGCGAGTTACACGGTAAAGCTTCAAAGCCTCTGAAACCCTTTTAGGGATTGAAACAGGATCATTAAGCTCCTTTAGTTTTGATGGCGACAGCTTCAAAGCCTCTGAAACCCTTTTAGGGATTGAAACCTTTTAATTCTTGATACTCAACAGAGTAAGTATCAAGGAAGCTTCAAAGCCTCTGAAACCCTTTTAGGGATTGAAACGAAACCACAGTAAAGGAATATTGCGATCGCCACAACGCTTCAAAGCCTCTGAAACCCTTTTAGGGATTGAAACAGATGGGTACATACCAAATAACTGAACGCGAGAAAGCTTCAAAGCCTCTGAAACCCTTTTAGGGATTGAAACGAAACAGACTTAGGCGATCGCGCTATGGTAAATGGCTTCAAAGCCTCTGAAACCCTTTTAGGGATTGAAACGCCTTTGAAGGAATACAAACGGCGTGAATTAGAAGCTTCAAAGCCTCTGAAACCCTTTTAGGGATTGAAACTGTTGATTACTCAATCGAAGAGCTAGAAGCGCACATCGCTTCAAAGCCTCTGAAACCCTTTTAGGGATTGAAACTCAATCTCGACTAAGCGCTGTGCAGATTTTTGGGCTTCAAAGCCTCTGAAACCCTTTTAGGGATTGAAACAAAAACTTTGTAGGCTCCTCTACAGTTTTTGTTTTGCTTCAAAGCCTCTGAAACCCTTTTAGGGATTGAAACAGTATACAAAGAACTTACGCAGTGGGAGCAGCGTAGCTTCAAAGCCTCTGAAACCCTTTTAGGGATTGAAACAGAGTAGTTGGAGTTAATGCTTTTGGGCGCTCTTTAGCTTCAAAGCCTCTGAAACCCTTTTAGGGATTGAAACATAATTTCAAGCCCTCGATAAACTTCAAGTCAGGCAGCTTCAAAGCCTCTGAAACCCTTTTAGGGATTGAAACGCAGTAAAAGCCAAGTGAAACGAGCGAAAATAAGCAGCTTCAAAGCCTCTGAAACCCTTTTAGGGATTGAAACGACGCGCCTGACGTGGCGGCGGGTAGAGAATCGAGCTTCAAAGCCTCTGAAACCCTTTTAGGGATTGAAACATCACGGCGCAAAAGTTATCATGGATTGGCTAAAGCTTCAAAGCCTCTGAAACCCTTTTAGGGATTGAAACTTAAACTTACCACATGCATCGGAGTCCGCGCCGCCGAAGCCCGCTTCAAAGCCTCCGAAACCCTTTTAGGGATTGAAACAAAAGCGATCTCATTCTGCACAGCGATATCTGGCAGCTTCAAAGCCTCTGAAACCCTTTTAGGGATTGAAACTGAAGAGTATGCATCCGAAAATGACGGGTTCGCCGAGCTTCAAAGCCTCTGAAACCCTTTTAGGGATTGAAACGTATGGATTCAACTCATAGCAATCAATTACTATCGCTTCAAAGCCTCTGAAACCCTTTTAGGGATTGAAACCTGCTCCAAGTAAGTGACGCAGTTGCTAGAACGCTGAAGCTTCAAAGCCTCTGAAACCCTTTTAGGGATTGAGACCTCGATTCTCTACCCGCCGCCACGTCAGGCGCGTCGCTTCAAAGCCTCTGAAACCCTTTTAGGGATTGAAACGAAATTGGCGACAGCCATGGATTGATACCCGAAGGGCTTCAAAGCCTCTGAAACCCTTTTAGGGATTGAAACGACAGGATTTATGGCTATGAATGTAGCTTGAAAGCTTCAAAGCCTCTGAAACCCTTTTAGGGATTGAAACAAGCTCAAAGCATCGCAACCAGTTTTGCTTTAAAGCTTCAAAGCCTCTGAAACCCTTTTAGGGATTGAAACTTTATACATGTCGTTGTAATGTGGGGCGCTTGTAGGCTTCAAAGCCTCTGAAACCCTTTTAGGGATTGAAACGTTACAGGGTGAGCAGTTTGGATTGATTGAGTATGCTTCAAAGCCTCTGAAACCCTTTTAGGGATTGAAACATTAGCTTTTGTTGTGGCAAGAGCATTAGCCTCATCGCTTCAAAGCCTCTGAAACCCTTTTAGGGATTGAAACACGAGCCAATGCTGACGACTTTGAAACAGTGCTTAGAGGCTTCAAAGCCTCTGAAACCCTTTTAGGGATTGAAACAGTATCCGTGCATTTACAAGTCAATTTTCTTCAACGCTTCAAAGCCTCTGAAACCCTTTTAGGGATTGAAACATCAGCATCATGTCTGGAACTCCAAGGCATTATTGAGCTTCAAAGCCTCTGAAACCCTTTTAGGGATTGAAACAAAATCTAGCCTATAGATAAGTAAGCCACAACGGCTTCAAAGCCTCTGAAACCCTTTTAGGGATTGAAACCTCGGTCTACTGGTCAGTCGTTTGTTGGCTGCGCTGCTTCAAAGCCTCTGAAACCCTTTTAGGGATTGAAACCATTCGCCGACAGTAGCTTGCATTTCAGGCAACTGCTTCAAAGCCTCTGAAACCCTTTTAGGGATTGAAACCTCTGGCGGAGGCGTTCTGGTTTCCTTCCCGTCTGGCTTCAAAGCCTCTGAAACCCTTTTAGGGATTGAAACACTTTGCGCCACAACTCCACGGATGGAAACAACGCTGCTTCAAAGCCTCTGAAACCCTTTTAGGGATTGAAACTCTAATAAAGTATATATTACGCGATCGCTTTGAGGCTTCAAAGCCTCTGAAACCCTTTTAGGGATTGAAACATTTGAACTTCCTGCCGCACCTGCTATCAAGGCGCGCTTCAAAGCCTCTGAAACCCTTTTAGGGATTGAAACTTTAAAAATGGCTCGGATACCTATCAAACCGATGCGCTTCAAAGCCTCTGAAACCCTTTTAGGGATTGAAACGGGCAGGAACTTCCGCGAGTTGGGCAATTTGTGGCTTCAAAGCCTCTGAAACCCGTTTAGGGATTGAAACGCGTCAGGAAAGGGGGAAGCGATTGTGTTTCTGATGCTTCAAAGCCTCTGAAACCCTTTTAGGGATTGAAACAATTCTCGATCGCATTGAAGAGTGCGATCCTAATGCTTCAAAGCCTCTGAAACCCTTTTAGGGATTGAAACGATTCTTTTGAGTATATGTCAGCATTAGCAGTGAGCTTCAAAGCCTCTGAAACCCTTTTAGGGATTGAAACATTTAGCAAAGGGGCTGGCGTTGCGATGGCAAGCTGCTTCAAAGCCTCTGAAACCCTTTTAGGGATTGAAACAGGTTTCTAACACGATGCGGATCGAGTTTTTAACGCTTCAAAGCCTCTGAAACCCTTTTAGGGATTGAAACGATTAGGAAGCTTTTTGCTTCCCATATTTGCAAGGCTTCAAAGCCTCTGAAACCCTTTTAGGGATTGAAACTTACGAGATAATACTTTCAATATTTGCGATCGCGAAGCTTCAAAGCCTCTGAAACCCTTTTAGGGATTGAAACAAAACCTCAGAGGACAAAAACAACAATATGGGAGCTTCAAAGCCTCTGAAACCCTTTTAGGGATTGAAACAAGATAAGCTTTTACACTCATTGGCAGACTTTGCCCACCGCAGCGCTGAAGCTTCAAAGCCTCTGAAACCCTTTTAGGGATTGAAACAAGATAAGCAGCAACACCAAATGACTCGGCGGCAGCTTCAAAGCCTCTGAAACCCTTTTAGGGATTGAAACAGAAACCTAACGAGATCGCGCTGACTGCATACGGCGCTAAGGCTTCAAAGCCTCTGAAACCCTTTTAGGGATTGAAACGCAAGCAACAAATCGAGTGGATTTGACCCATTGAGCTTCAAAGCCTCTGAAACCCTCTTAGGGATTGAAACTCGCTTTTAGGGATTGGCTTTTATCAATATGTAATGCTTCAAAGCCTCTGAAACCCTCTTAGGGATTGAAACGCATTACTAGGCGATAAGTCTGCTATTTTGTAACCGCTTCAAAGCCTCTGAAACCCTCTTAGGGATTGAAACTAATCTCTCAAAGCTCAACAACCAATCCATCGGCTTCAAAGCCTCTGAAACCCTCTTAGGGATTGAAACTGATGCAATGGACGATCGCAGGTTCAAAAGCAGAGCTTCAAAGCCTCTGAAACCCTCTTAGGGATTGAAACTTAATGGAGTAGCTGCAAATCTTCCTGCAACTGGTGCTTCAAAGCCTCTGAAACCCTCTTAGGGATTGAAACAAATGGATAGAAGCTTAATAACATTCACCATATTCAGGCTTCAAAGCCTCTGAAACCCTCTTAGGGATTGAAACCAGCAATCGCTAGGCATATCTGAAATTGCGGCGGATGCTTCAAAGCCTCTGAAACCCTCTTAGGGATTGAAACCTGAGCGTGATTAAACGCATAGCGATCGCGCTTTGCTTCAAAGCCTCTGAAACCCTTTTATGGATTGAAACGCCGCCTCTCTGGGGTTTGCGGAATCACAAGCCGTGAGCTTCAAAGCCTCTGAAACCCTTTTAGGGATTGAAACAATAATACATCAGCATCAGAATAGGTATAATCGGTCGCGCTTCAAAGCCTCTGAAACCCTTTTAGGGATTGAAACGCTTTTAAAATATCGCTCAACTGCAACCCGTAAGGCTTCAAAGTCTCTGAAACCCTTTTAGGGATTGAAACTAAGCTTTTAAATCTGGAAGATGTCACGCTTGTCAGCTTCAAAGCCTCTGAAACCCTTTTAGGGATTGAAACAGATATTGGAAGCTAAAGACACCGTGATCAAAGAACATGTGCTTCAAAGCCTCTGAAACCCTTTTAGGGATTGAAACTCGATATTCTAAAGGCGATCGCTGATCTAGTCGAGGCTTCAAAGCCTCTGAAACCCTTTTAGGGATTGAAACAACAAAGATGTCGATCTTTCTGAAAAGAGCGATGAGCTTCAAAGCCTCTGAAACCCTTTTAGGGATTGAAACAAGACTACTTACTCTCTCGGTTAAGTATCAACTTCAGCTTCAAAGCCTCTGAAACCCTTTTAGGGATTGAAACAGCTTTTTATATGAGTACAGACTATCAAAAACATTACTGTCGGGCAGACAATGACTAAAGCTCAGCGTGTAACCGAACCAATAGGTGGTGTTGATGGGAAGCCCACGCTGTTAAGCCTAAGCTTCAGCGTCGGGAGTCGTCACTAAGCAAGGCAAAATTCGTTACTAAAATAGAAAGAGGACTTTATACTCTTACAGCAGGTCTAAAGAAGATGACATCTCAAACTCAACCCGATAATCAACCTTGCGATAAACCCAAGCAAGAAATAATCCTCTGTCCTCACTGTCTACGTACCGCAACTAATGGCATTAAATGCCAAGGTATTTGTGTCGCTGACAGTGGTTATTAATAACCACCAGAGCCAAAAATGTATCGTGATGCGTTTTCTGTAATCCAGAACATTGGGGCAAAGCGGCAGGCGATCGTTGTTGGCTATTTTGGGGATTTCCTTAATTAGTTTTGTCAAACATCAAACTTTCCGATATTATTTTGATGTTCGCAGCAAATATTTCTATAATAACTGCACCCACATTGCAACTCATTTATCCGCTACAACGCGCTAAAATGCGAAAGACCTAGTGACACATTAGTAGACGTTTGAGCATCACAACATGGCACAGTCAACCACTGCTAAACAGTTCGCCACCGCAACGGGTACAGTCCCCGATGTGGAGCTACAGCGCGTATTTAAAATGTTTGGGGCAAATACCGTTGTCCAAGGTGTCGATCTGCAAGTCGAGAGAGGCGAACTTTTCAGCATCTTAGGACCGTCAGGTTGTGGCAAAACGACTTTACTCAGACTGGTTGCAGGCTTCGAGGAGCCATCAGCAGGCGAAGTGCTGATTCAAGGCAAGCCGATGACCTATATTCCTGCCTATCTGCGACCTGTAAATACAGTTTTTCAAAGCTATGCTCTATTTGGGCATATGACTATTTTTGATAATGTTGCCTTTGGCTTATCAGTTAAAGGAGTCGCTAAGCCAGAAATCCAACAACGGACAAAGGATGCGCTTAAGCAAGTACGCCTCGATCACATGAGCGATCGCTATCCTAGTCAAATATCAGGTGGTCAACAACAACGGGTGGCTCTCGCTCGCGCCCTCGTCAATCGCCCCAAAGTAATTTTGCTAGATGAACCATTGGCAGCACTGGACTTCAAGCTTCGTAAAGAACTGCAAGTAGAGTTGTCTAACTTGCAATATGAGCTGGGTATTTCCTTCATTATGGTTACCCACGATCAAAGTGAAGCGCTTGCCATTTCTTCGAGAATTGCGGTGATGAATCAAGGTCGGATCGAGCAAATTGGCACACCTTCAGAAGTTTACGATCGCCCCTCTTCAGCATTTGTCGCCGATTTTGTTGGTGAAACAAACTTGTTTGAATGTCGAGTGATTGAGCAGGATGGCGCATTTGTCGAGTTGCGATCGTCAACTGGTTTGGCGATCGTTGCGGCTAAGCCTCAAAACTGGCAACCCATTCCTGAAGCTGTGGTGAGCGTTCGTCCCGAAAAAATCAAGCTTTCCACCGAATATCCTAACCAGCCTTACAACACCTATCGCGGCATCCTCAATAATGTGCTGTATTTGGGAGATCACTCACAGTTTGTAGTGGATTTACACGCGAGCGAAAATGTGCCACCTGTAAGGGTGACGCTCGTTCGTTCTAATCACCAAGGGGAGAAAACGCCTCCTTTTGATAGTCAGGTTTATGTCTCATGGATGCCTGAAGATTGTGTTGCCCTCCCTAAAACCACAGTTGCAATCTCTTAAGTTTGTTAGTTTGTTAATAAGAACAAGGGGCTTAAGCCCCTTGCCTCTAAATGATTTGATTTAAAAGAACAAGTATTTATGAGCATCTCACGGCGCAAATTCCTTAGACAAACTGCCTATGCCACATCTGCGCTTGCTGGTGCGACCTCTCTTGCTGCCTGTGGCATTTTTGACAAAAGTTCTCAAAGTCCTGAGGCTGGGGCGGATGAAGTACCTCGACCAGTTACTCAAGACAAGAAAACTCTATATATTTACGGTTGGGCAACCTACGTTAATAATCAAGAAGTTTTAGATGAGTTTACTAAAGAAACTGGGATTAAAGTTGTCGGTGATGCCTATGATGCCAATGAAGTAATGTTGGCGAAATTAGAAGCGTCGGGCGGGCGATCGGGCTATAGCATCATTTATCCTAGTGACTACATGGTATCGCAGATGCGAGATCTGAAGCTGCTTTACCCTTTAAATAAAGAATTATTACCAAATCTGAATAATATTGCTCCTAATTATTTAGAACTGCCCCACGATCGCGGCGCGATATTTAGCATTCCTGTGAGTTTGGGAACAACAGGAATTGCTTACAATGTCGAGGCAGTTAAGTCGATTATTGGTGAAGAGCCAACTGATTGGAGCTATCTCTGGGAACATAAAAATAAGCTACGGATTACTCTTGTTAATGATCCCCGCGAAGTAATGGGAATGGCGCTACATATTCTTGGTCACTCTTACAACAGCACTGATCCTGCACAGATTGAGCAAGCTTTTCAGAAACTACGAGAATTGATGCCTGCGATCGCCAGTTTCACCACCGATGCATGGCGAGATCCATTGGCTTCAGGCGATCTGATGATGTGTATGGCATTTTCGGGCGACGCAATTAGCCTAGCAAGACAAAACCCTAATATCAAATATATTTTGCCAAATAGTGGTACATCGATTTGGACAGACACTATGGCAATACCTAGAGGCGCATCGAATATTGAAGGCGCTCATGCATGGATAAATTATGTAATGAAGCCTGAAGTTGCTGCCAAAATCAGCGATTCTAATAGCTTCGGCACGACCAATAAATTCGCAAAATCAATGATTCCTGATGATCTAAAAGAGATTAAAGCCTTGGAGCCATCGGAGGCAATGATTGCTAAAAGCGATCGCATTACCAAACTCGATCCCGCAGCTTTGCAAGTTTATGACGGTTTCTGGACGCGCTTAACCACAGGTTTAGGATAGTTTTTCTATGACGACATCACCAGATCTGACTCGCTCAACCAAAAAGATTTCTCTAGACAATAATCCTTTTATCTGGGGAAATATTGCTCTCATGGCTGGTGTACCTTGGTTATTGGCTTTGAGCATGGCGGGTTTAGCAGTGGGCGATCCTGTTTTTCCCGCATGGTTTGAGATTTTTTTATTAGGATTTCCCGCGATCGCCTTAACAACTTGGATACAGTGGCAACAGCCGATTTTGCCATTTAGTCTCTGGTTTGTGGCTAAACCAACCGAGAGTCTAAGAGTCTACCAAGAAATAATAGATCCGTTAATTAGGATATAATTGCAGAAACGAGAGAAAGGAAATAGGAATGATTGAAGTAAGAGACGAAGCGAAAAGGCTGTATAAAAAGACAGCAGAGAAACTGAAGGGAAGTG
>JBDNJN010000019.1:0-6810 GCA_041687725.1 Pseudanabaena sp. | reverse complement strand
TGATTTCCTTCCTTACTGACAACTTTAAAAGACTTGGTATTTTAAAGGCTGAACGCCCCAGACATCGACACCGAGATTTACTCTCTGAAGCCATCTGGGGCATTCCTCAGCCCTTAAGTTGACACCAATGGTATCGAACCCCCCGCCCTATTTACACGCTTACATCCCGTCGCTCACAGCCAGTACAGGTAGAGCGCGGGGCTTTCGCTTAGTAGCTAACAAACCTGCTCCGAAGCAAGCCATATTTATCAAAGCTTTCCATTCGATTAATCTCATTGCCCTAATTTTCATGACTGCTAGCGGGCTACAAATTTATAATGCCAATCCCGTGTTTGGTAGTAGAGCAGGATGGCGTTTCCCCAAAGAAATTCTCTTAGGCGGCTGGTTAGGCGCTGGGAGAAACTGGCATTTTGCATCAATGTGGGTATTCTCGATGAGTTTGCTCATTTACGGAATTTACATTTTTATTACCCGCCGATGGAAGCATCGCTTCGCCTCTGACAAAGATATTCAAGCACTGCAAGCTAAAAATCCTAAACGCAAGAATTATGCTTGGCATCGTCTTGTCTATACCGCAGTCATTCCGATTTTATTGATAGCGATTCTTTCTGGTTTATGTATGTATAAACCCGTCCAGTTCGCATGGATTTCGGGATTATTCGGCAGTTGGCAAAATCTGCGTGTTGCCCATTTTCTCACGATTCCAATTGTGTTGATTTTTGCGATCGCCCATATTTTTCTATCCTTTAGAGTCGGTGGATTGAACCACTTAATCAAAGTATTGAGGAGTTGATTTTTCAAGCGAAAACTCCTAGTGCTGAATATCCCATCAGTGCGATCGAGCCTAATGCTTTATTAATCAATTCTTTTGATAGTACGCCATTGATCGATCCGAATACCTTCAAATTGGCAGCAATTCTCATTATGGAAAATCAACAGGTATTTGGAGGGGGATAAATCTCAAGCCCTTCGAGCATAAAAGAAAGCAAATGATCCCAAGAGTCGAAGCAAAGGTAACGAGTCAAGGCACGAAGGTCGTCAAAAAAAGTCTTACGGGTAGGCAAATGAGCACGAATAAGCTGGTACTTGTCATCCAGCAGTTCAAGCAGGGTATGAAACAAAAGGGACAGGATATTCAGAGAGGCTAAAAACGAGGATAGGTATTTCTTGCCATGCCCAAAATTGTGTTCAAGATTGTAACCCTTAGTTTTAAGGGTGTTATTATTTTCATTTTCGACCTTCCATCTAGTGCGCCCCGCAACCACAATGTCTTCCACGTTTTGCTCAGTAATCATGTGATTGGTCGCAAAAGCATTTTTGTAGACAACTTTGCCATCGGGACGAGAGACGGTAAGTTCGCACCAGTTTACTAAAAGAGCATCAGCACCATCACGCAGAGGTACTTGGTTAAGATAACGATAGGTATAGGTTTCGAGTACTTTACCCGTCCAACGTTGGCGAATTAACCTTGGTAAAGGCATCCCTTCTAAGTGCTCGTACAAGACTTTGTGAGATTCAGATCGACAAACCAAGATGAAGTTGAAGGACTGCTGCAAGAACATTTCACACAGAGGTTGATGACAATATAAATCGTCTCCTAGTACCGTCACTTGCAGTTTTTGATACTCTTTCCCATGCTGCAACAACCATCGTTTTGCTGCCGCATTCTCGCAATCTTGCTTGTCGTGTCCATCTTGCGGTTGCACGAATTCAGGCGCTAAAGGCAGTACCTGCGTCATCGTTGGACAAACAATTACAGGGGTAACTACGGCATGGAAATATTCTGTTGTCCCATTTCTCAATTTCCGACTTGAACAATGCGGACAGTGAATCTTGCTTGACCTGAAATATTCTGTCCCATCCATTGCCATCAGTAGGTTTCCTGCAAATGACCGAAATCTCGTCAATTGCTGCGATGCTTCTAACTCCTGCAATATCTTGGGAAATACTGAAAATACCTCTTCTGGCTTTACTTCGTCCAGTAAATCACGAATGTGATTGTCACTCGGTATTTGATGCACTCCAAACAAGCTTTGGGCCTTGCTTCTTCCCTTTGTTTTTGCCATTGTCTTTTGATATGACAGGAATGACGGGTTTTGCGTGAAAAATACACTGAATGCACTTAATCCTGCATCGATCATTTCATACCGTGTATTCTTGCCTGTTCGTTTGTCTGGCAATCTTTCCAGCACCTGCCGAAAAAAACTTACGATCCCATCAAAAGTATTTGTCTCTTTCAACTGTTTTACTCTTTTAGCTTACAAATACATTAGCCTCTACACACTTTTTTGTATAGCTTTTTTCATAATGAGAATTGCTGTCAAATTGGTAATTGATGGCGCGGTGAATAATCCCATGCAATTAGCGATGAATGACGTGCGATCGCTTCCGTTAATTTCAATGGTGATTCGTCATGTGTGTGTAGAAGGTTGGGCGGCGATCGTGCAGTGGGGCGGAGTTCGTCTATACGATCTTGCCAAGTTAGTTCAACCCAAGGCGGGAGCGCGTTATGTCTATTTTGAATCTGCTGATGGTTATTATGAGAGTTGGGATATTGCTTCGGCTTTGCATCCCCAGACCTTACTTGCCTACCAAAAAAATGGACAAGATTTGCCTGTCGAGAATGGTGCGCTGTTGCGTTTGGCTTCACCAATTAAGCTCGGTTACAAACAATCAAAATGGGTAACTCGCGTCACCTTCACCAATGAACTTATGCCACAACGTCGAGGATATTGGATTGATGAGGGTTATGAGTGGTTTGCAGGATTATGATTCTTGCGATGCGTTTATTATTTGGGTTGTAGCGCTTGTTCTAGGATTAATCAACAACTTGAACATCAATATCAATAGTGCCTGCTGGGGTAATCCGTACAAACTTATTTTGCTGCTCTTGCAAAGGTTCGCCACAGCTAGGGCATTGGAACTGGCTGGACTTTGTGGCGGTAAAGGTCGAACTACATATAGGACAGTCTGCGGTGACAATGCTGCGCTTAACCCACCATTGCAGACCAAAAAAGCCAATTATAGGGACAAGTATAAGCAGACCAATCAAAATGAAGAAGGAGTTAACTAACCAGCCTAGCCCGATCGCACTAAATGTCCAAAATACGAGCAAAGTCGTTAGCCAAAAGCGCACACCTGACCAGCGATCGCCACCGCCATTGGGAAATTTATTGCCAAATGTGTAGTACTTCATGATTGTGAGTTCCTGCGTTTATCATGTATTTGCATCTAGAGATCGTAACACCCTTGTCTAATGTTGCCCTTCTGCCATTGGGTATGGTTAACCGCAAAATATGGCGATCGCCACTTGTATCAGGATAAATCAAAGCCCAAAAGGAAGAAGCGGCGCGGAGCGCCGCCTCTTCTTTTTGGGCTTTATGTCCTAACAAGACAGGCGACAGCTATATAGCGATCGCCTGTACGAGAACAAATCGAGAACAAATCTAAATTATTAAAGGGCTATATTCATGACTTTGCCAAGTCTTTTTCCACAATGTCAGGATTTACAATCGCAAGTTGAGGCGCTTTTACAGCAAGAGCCAACTCTGCGATCGCAAATAGATGGCAGCATTGTCCAGTCTTCTCTAAGAAAAGCGATCGCTTTATTTTTTTGATCTAACTTTGAAAAACTTGGGTAGTAGTTAGCTTTAATTCGGAGAAAAGAATTGAAGCAATCACTTGTTCACCTTCATAGACCTTCTCCTCATAAAATCCCTCAACCCATTCTAAAACAGTCACCTTCAACAAAAGTGGATCGACAATCCAATACTCAGTTATTCCCCTTGCTGCATATTCCGATCGCTTGTAACGATAATCGCGATCGCTTTGATTGGGACTCACTACTTCCACTACTAAAGCTGGTGCAGGCATCTCAGGCATCACGATCGAGCGATTTGCCCCTTTCATTACCGACGCTAACTCTTCGGAAAATATTACTAAGTCAGGAATCCGCATCCGAGAACCTGTGGTGATAATTTCAGTTTTCATGGATAGTCGATAGGATGGAAGCCCTAATTGGGAAAAGCAAATTAGGATAAACATAGCAATCCGTCGATTGGTTTCACTTTCCGAAGCCATCAGTATTATTTCTCCATCCTCAAATTCATACAGTGTCTCTGTGTCATCGTCATTAACCAAAAACTCCTCAAGGGTTATTTTTTTGGTTATAGCGCGATCGCTAGTTTTATCTAATGCAATAGTCATAATTGCTTTACTTTTTAGATTTTTTGTACAAGTTCTTACTCAATAGCCTAGCACTGACAACTTACGAATATTTTCTAAGCTGAGCGATTTCTGTCATATTTAGCCCCGAAGCCTGACTAATCGCCGCATCATCAAGGACATCTAGCAATTGTTTTGCCATTTCCAGTTTTGCCGCCAATTTACCCTCTTCTCGACCCTCTTCTCGACCCTCTTGTCGTCCTTGATTGAGAGCCTTCTTAATCGCATTCCGTTGATCGTGGATAAACATTTCCTGCATCTCCATATCCTCAATCTGCTCAAGCGTGAGATTTACCTCATTCGCCATCTCAAATGCTTGCTTGAACTAGACATTCAAGAAGCTTAGAAGATCTCAAATAACCTTCAAGATGAAATATCGCTCTTCAACAAATGGCTCAAGCAGCAATCAAGGAAGATGATACAGCCTGTTGAGGCTTTGAGTAGTACAGAAAAATTTTGAAAGTGCCGCGAAGCGGCACTTTCAAAATTTTTTCTGGGTTTTATGATTTCTTATTTTTTAAGGCTCAATAGGCGTTGCGGGGAGTTACTTCGAGTAAAGCCTCTAAAATGCTGGCTAGGCAAGGGTTTTAGTCTAAGAGGTTTTAAAATCCTGAAACCCATGGTATCAGGATCTTTGGGACAATTATCATACTCGACCTCCCCGAAACACCTATAGAGCCTTTTTTAAATGCCTACGCAACAGCCAAGCTCCGCCCAAAATCGCTAAACCACCTGTCGCCTCAAACTCAAAGGGTACAGCCGTAGCAGCCGTAGCATTGATGTCGAAAGAGTTGACAACAGCGCCAGTAACATAGCTTGTGCCATTAGTCATACTAAACCGAGAACCATTAAAAGTAATACCACTAACCCCTGTTGGCGTAATATTAGGATTGTTAGCTCTCCAATCAAAATTACCAGCCGTAGCATCAACTAGCAGCCAATAGCGGGTATCAGCAGCAAAGGTGAAGGTGGAAGTGGGCGTAAAGGTGAAGTTGTTAACTGCAGTACTACTAGATATAGGATTAGAGAATAGTACAGACTGGAGTGTTGCGCCCAAAGGACTCGTACTGTTTTTAGCAGCATCAGCATAGATCTGGATCAAGGCGACATCGCCAGTAGTAGTGTTGTAGTTATTGAGTCGCAAGACTATATTATCTAGCTGATAGCCTGAACCAGTGGGTAATGTGAAACCAACTGCCTGCTGTATACCAGTACCAGATTCTATACCAATTCCAATCCCATCATTCGTAAATGAATAGTTACCAATCAGACTAATTGCTTCAGCAGGGTTAGCAAGGGCTAGGGTACTGACTAGGAGCGCAGTTACCCCCCCCATTTTTCGTGAATTGTTCATTTTCATGTTAGCAATTATTTTTTTCAGATTACAACTTAAGATTACTATGAATTTAAGTTTAATGATCTATTATCAGTCAATCGGCGTAGCCAAAATCTTTTTGAGAGCAATTAAGCCTTTTTTAAGCTGTCGCGAAACAGTGACGGCACTAATACCTAAAGTTTCGGCAACTTCACGATGGGTAAATTCTTTTAAAAATACAAACTCGACCACTTCACGAGTGCGATCTTCTAGCAAGTCGAGGGCTTGTTGTAAACGAAGATTATCTTCTTGAGCAAGTTGAAAACTTTGATATTTTTGATCGGTGACGAGATCGCCGATTGAGGTGCTGCTGTCTTCGCTTTGATCGATGGGTGTGTCGAGGCTAATAGGCGATCGGTTTTGACAGGCAAGTTTGATGTCATACCATTCATCAATTGTAATTCCTAACTCGTTAGCAACTTCCTGATTCGAGGCATCGCGCCCAGTTTCAGCCCGCCTATTGCGGATAATTTTGCAGCCTTGGTTATAAGTCGTCAGCCATGCGCGAGGCATTCTCACCGTTGGGCTTTTGTCACGCAGATAATGTTGAATTTCGCCTTTGATATATGGCACGGCAAAAGAGCTAAAAGCATTGCCTTTGCTGACATCAAAACGCTCGATCGCATTGATTAACCCAATCGAGCCAACTTGCATAAGATCTTCAAAGCTTTCTTGACATTGATTTTTCCAGTGATAGGCTTCACGGCGGACTAAGCCAATATTTAGGTTGGCAAGTTGATTACGCAACTTAATAGACGGGTTAGCGCGATAGGCTTGCAAAATTTCCAGAGTTTCTTGTTTGCGTGTAAGCGTAATTTGCGGATCGACTTCTTCGGATTCGCTTGGCTCGTTACGACTATCTAAATATTGTCTTTGCAAAAAATTCTCTAGGTGCTGATAAATATGCGATCGCGCAAATTCAGAAAAATTAGTATCTATTTCAGGATTAAACTGGCTCAAGGCTTTCTTTAATCCTTGTTTACCAGCTTCCAGTAATTCGCGATCAATTGATCGACGTTCTCCGATTATTTGATGAGATTCTCTTCGTTCATCGGCGCGATCGCGTAAACTTTTTCCACCTCTAAATAATTTGTTGACTAATTAGTAGTACTGGAGAACCAGAAATCATGCCAGCCCTCATTGAGTTCCAGTACTTTGAGTAAGGCTAATGCTCGACTGCCTTGCGGTCTCCAACTCATGCCCTTGCGCTT
>JBDNJN010000147.1:0-4900 GCA_041687725.1 Pseudanabaena sp. | reverse complement strand
TCAACAAAAGCGTTGGGTGGTTGAACGTACTTTTGCTTGGTTTGCTTGTTTTCGCCGCTTGACTAGAGAGTACGAAGTTTTACCTGAAACTTCTAAGGCTTTTTTCTATGTTGGCATGATTCATATCCTCCTTAGGCGACTCGCCTAACTTCTCAAACACGCTCTAAGTTGGTTCGCATTTATTAAGAAGTTCTATCTTTTTACTTACGAATTACGAATTACGAATTGAGAATTTATGATAAAAATATGCGTTCAAAGGGCTGTTTGCGATAGCGGCGGTAAATGTCAAAATCACTGTCTAATGTGATAATCGCCGAGATGTTGAGTCTTTCAGAAATTGAAATTAGAGATAGATCTGCAAAGTCTGCTGGTAAGTCTGCATATTGTTCGTTGAGTTCTCTAATGCGGATAAAGTCTTCGGGTACGAGTGGAATACATCGATAAAGTTGTTGTGCTAAGTCATTGAGAAATTCATTTTGAGTGCGATAGTTTTTGCTCAATAGATACATAACTTCTGTTACGCAAGCTGTGGTGGTAATGAGTTCGCTTGAGCATTCATCAAAGAATTTACAAACGGAGGCATGATAGTCGTCTCTGGCGCTGTAATAAGCAAACAGAATACTGCTATCAGTGAGAATTATGGGCGGATATTTCTTCATTAATTGGATTTTTGATGACGATTTTGAATGTGTTCTAGGATAATTTGTTTGCGATTTTCTCGTAGTGAGGCATCAGGAGCAGCATCTTGCAACAGGTTTTTAGGATGTCCACCTCTTCTTTGAGCTAGGGTTTGGCGAGGTTTTAGAGTCTGCCAATGTTGATAGATTAGCATTTTGAGCAGTTCTTCAGATGTGCTATTTTCTTGAGCAATAATTTCTGCTAAGTAGCTTTCTGTTTCTTGATCTAGGTTGATTGACAACATTTTTTTGATTGGTGACTTTTGTTAATTATAAATTACGAATTAGGAATTACGAATTTTTCACTCGTAAGCTTCGACATGAAAAGTGCAATCGCCTGTTGCTCCATCGACATTCGCTTGTTACTACAGCGCGAGCTTTTTGCCCTAAATCCGCTAAATCCTGCGGTGGTCATCGCATTGTATATCGTTGATACTGAGACTTTAAAGTGTTTGGCTATCTCTCGAAGCGGATAGTTTTCCTCGGTGTACAGCCTAATATATTCGGTTACATCTGGCATCACTTTTGAAGTCTTCTTACTTTCTACTTTCTGCTTTCTCATTCACTTATCCTCATTATGGAATAGAACATTTAATTTCAACTATTGGCTTTTGAACTATCTATCTTACTTCCAATTCTAATTTGTTAGGTTGATTTATGATAGATGGAAGTTTTTTGCGATCGCTAATGAGTATCTGTATGATCGATACCAATATCTCCGACAAATGAGAATGTACGCACAAAGTCGAAAATACCTCTTATTTCATTGAGATAGGTATTTGGATTTATTAGTTTTGTAGCATCTTTGGCAAGTTTAATCGCATCATTTTCTAGGTAGGCACTCTTAGGGTTGTGTTTTTCTTTTGCCAAATAATTGGTGAAGACGCTGCCCAGAGTTGTTGTGTTTTCAATAGGGGTTGATTGATTTTGACCTTCCTCAAAGTAAGAGCCAATTTCTTGGAGGATATCACGCATGAGATCGGGATAACGATTGGAAAAGACAAGAAGGGTAAGAATAGTTTTTTGTTCTTTGGCTGTGGGCTTTTGACCGCGTGTGCGGCTGAGGACTTTGTAGAGTTTATAGACGTTGGTGAGGCGTTTGAGGCTGCGGGGTGATAGTTCGGCTTCTTGGCAGCATTCGATGAGAAGTTCAAATTCTTGGGGTGAGAATTCGTTGAATTTTGTGCCACTGGTTTCGCTGTCTTGGACGACGACTTGGGCGCGGAGGTATTGGCGGAGGGCTTGCTCAGAGATGGGACGGAGGCGGTAGGGGATTTGGATGATTTTTTCGAGGTAGTCGGAGGCGGAGGGGCTACCTTTGAGGGGGAGTACGCCTTTGTAATGGTCGGCAAGGGCGCGGGTGATATAGCGTTCATCTATGGCGAGAATGGCGATAAACAAAGGATTTTTAACGAGGAGTTGGACGGCTTCGAGAACTTCGACGACGGTTTTGGGTGGGCAGCGATCGAGGTCGTCAATATAGATGACGACACGGGCTGTGCCACGAGGGAAGACTTTTTGGAGTTGCTTAACTTTGACGGTGTATTCTTTTGAGTTTGCGGGTGGTGGCAGTAGCCTTTTGCTGAGCATGGTGAGGTCTTCTTTGACTTGGTGCATCATGCCTAGATGTTCTTGGTAGCCGCCTTTTTGGACTCGATCTTTCACAAAGTCAGCGATCGAGGCATAGGTATTAGTCAGAATTGCTGCGGATTTATCTTTGACTTTGCTTTCAAGATCTTGGATCTCTTGGTTGAGTTGTAAGAGGTCTGAGTCAGTATCAATACGATGTTGAATATTTTGTTCTAATTGCTGTGTGAATCCAGAAATTTCTAGTTTGAGTTGATTGTAGAGAAGCTTCCCTTTTTTGAGGGTTGACTGGGCGAAGGGAATAGCGGCGAGTAGTGGTGCGATCGCAGTGATGATTTGAGCAGTGAGGTTTTTGGTTAGGAATGAAAAATAAATAAGCTATGCAAAACAGGAAAAGCAAACTACGCAAATCAGACTAGGCTCCATTAGGACAGTGTTCTTTATTGAAAACAAATGCATAAGTTAATTATTTTTCATTCCTTACCCATTCTGCAACGGCAAGAGGAAGGAATATGGCTGTGAGAATGAGGGCTAGACAGATTAGGATAAATGGATAGTTTTTAGAGGCAAATTTCTTAATAAACTGCAAATCGATTTGTGTCTCTTTTTTCTCAAAGACACTTTCAATATCATCTTTAACTAAATCATAAAACTGGTTTAGATCTGTTGTTGTGCCTTTAATCTCTTTGAGCTTTGCAGTTAATTCATTTTGGATCTCATCGGTAAAATTTTTGCCCAAACGTTTTTGGAGGATAGAGATCGCTTTTTGACTAGCAGTACTAAAGAAAGCCTCTCGTTTTGTTTGATCGCTTAAAAGTTCGGCTGGCTTTTGTTGTAGGTGTTTTTTCTTCTCTTCTAACTCGGATTTAAGTTGTTCTAGATTGGCGATCGCCTCTTGCTGCTGGTTGCTAAATAGCTGCCAGAGTTGATCGGGTTTACTTTGATCCTTTGATAAATTTTCCCATTGCTTAAGTGCCTCACCAGTCAGCACGTTTTTGAGAAACAATTCGCGATCTTCATCATTAGTTTCATAGAGTACTTCCCAAATAGCTCCATTTTGAGCATCTAAAGAAGTGGCATTAGAAGATGCTTTTTTTAAAGCCTCGTCAATTTGTAGTTCTAGACTAATCTGTCGATCTAGTTCATAGAAGATGGTCTGCATGAGACTTGCCCAAAGATTCGATTTGGCATAAGTCCATGCATCGAATTTGATTTGATAAATATGTCCGACATAGCGATTTAGTCTATTGCTATCAGGCGGCGTATCACTTTCCTCAGCAAATCCCCATGCTTCAATGCGATCGAGTCCGCGACTGCGGATGTCGATCATGTGTTTTTGCATGAGATGCATGATGTAGGATTTGCCGCCGCCCCAGCCACCGAGAATGCCAACCGCAACGGGTGGGGTGAGGTCGCGCATGAGCAGCATTTCGGTTAGGAATGAAAAATAAATAAGCTATGCAAAATAGGAAAAATAAATTACACAAATCAGACTAGGCTCAATTAGGGCAATGTTCTTTATTGAAAACAAATGCATAAGTTAATTATTTTTCATTCCTTAGGGCGTTGATTTCGTCTTTGAGGTCGAGCAGGTCTTCGTCTTGGGCGGCATCGTTGCGGAAGCTGCCGATTTTGAGGGCTTGGCGGTATTCGTGGCGGAGGACAAAGAGGCTACGTTCCCAAAGATCTTGAGGGGCTTTGCCAATGTTAGTTTCGCGATCAATTTCTCGACTGAGGCGAATGGGAAGGTGAGGTTTGAGGGCTTTGAGGATACGAGTGCGTTTGTATTTCTTGCGATCGGAGTCAGTTGGGACTTCTTCGGACTCGAATGGGTTGTCTTGTTCCCATTTTTCAATAGTTTTAAGGAGATGGGGAATTTGTTCAGGAACTATAGTGGCGAATTGGCACATGAGTTCGATATGTTGAATTAAGTATTTGTCTTTAGTCTCATTTTCGTCTGGTGATTTGTATTTAATTTGATTAATCTGGATTCGAGCTTCGTTGCGGACTTGTGGAAAGTGGATAGCTAGAGTAACGAGTGATCGCGCTTTATGATAAATATCTGTAATATCTTGAGTAAGAGACTACCAAGAAATAATAGATCCCATAGCTTAGGTTGATTTGCCGCAAATCTCAACAAACCATTTTTGAAGATCGGGTAGACGCTTAAGGAATGAAAAATAATTAACTTATGCATTTGTTTTCAATAGAGAACATCGCCCTAATCGAGCCTAGTCTGATTAGCATAGTTTGTCTCTCCTATTTTGCATAGCTTATTTACTTTTCATTCCTAAGCTGTTTTTCAATTTCTGCCATGGCTGCAATAGTGAGCTTAACACCAGTGTTGTAGACCTTTTCGATTAAAGTCACTACAGGATTTTTCCCTTTGAAAGAGAGAGTTTGAGCAAATTGTAAAACAGTTTCAACGCTATCAAGTAAACTACCATTCCAATGCTTCTCTAACCAGCCAAAAGTACGTTCCACTTGGTTGTATTTGCTATGATACGGAGGATAGTAAGCTAACTGCAAATCCAATTTAGATTTTGAAGCGAAATCAACCATGCGACTCATAAACTGGGTGCGATGGGAATTATTTTCTGGTCCGTTATCCTGATTAATAACCAATCTATAAATTT
>JBDNJN010000146.1:0-10334 GCA_041687725.1 Pseudanabaena sp. | reverse complement strand
TCTTCCTGATTTCTCTCCATTCATTTCCTCTGGCGCAACCTGAAAGTTCTTACCCTCTAACCCTTTCCGAAAATGAAACCACCCTGCTCTCCTTGCAAAGGAGAGGGGAACAAGAAACAACTCTGGCTCCCCTTCTCCTTGTAAAGGAGAGGGGAATAAGAAACAACTCTGGCTCCCCCTCTCCTTGCAAAGGAGAGGGGAACAAGAAACAACTCTGGTTCCCCTTCTCCTTGCAAGGAGAAGGGGTTGGGGGATGAGGTGCATTTAACAGCTTCGTATGACAATCACAAGGTAATGCTCAGGATCAATTTAACGGTATTACCTAACCAAATTAGGGCAACTATGCCGCCAGCGATCGCTAAAGGCACGATCGCTAAAGTTTTCCAGCTTTTAATGTCTAGAGCTACCGATGCGCTGCGGATTTGCCAAACGATAAACCAGATGATGACAGCGATCGCGGCAAGAACTCGAAATTGTGACGGTAGGCTGAGGGCGGGAGCCATGAATAGCCAAGGCAGACTCGCAAAACCTGTGAGGGTTAGCAATTCAGGCATGGTGACGTTTTTTTGAAAAACGCTAGCTAATTGCTTGAGCAGATAAGTAAAAAATAACCAGCCAATAATTCCGCTAATCACTGACCAAATAATTCTGACAATAAAAAATTGATCGAGGCGCAGGGTTTCCAGAATATTTACCAAGGCAATCACGACGATCGCTTGCACAAATGACGGATTAGCTTTGAGTTGCTCAAAAGTTATTTGTGGTAAAAATAATGTCCCATAAAGGCGATCGAGAAATGTCCCCAGATTTTGTGGCGGTTGGGTATTTGTAGTGCTATCTGTGGCGATCGCATTTTGATCGGCATTTAGATCGATATTTAAATCAGCAGAATTTGGCTCAGTGGGATTCATAAAAAGCTAGTGATGAAGTTGATTTGATATAAGTCTAAATTTGCCGTGATTTTGTCTTAATCTATTACTAATTGCTAAATGACTCTAACATGATTGACCTCGATACGACTCAAGCCCATCACCTCCTAAATATTGATGCAAGCCAATTACCACAAGGCTTACGCGGACGGATTACAGTCCCAGGTGATAAATCAATTTCACATCGGGCGTTAATGCTTGGCTCACTCGCTGAGGGCGTGACCACAATTCGCGGTTTATTGCTTGGTGAAGATCCGCGAAGTACGGCGGCTTGTTTTACCGCGATGGGGGCGGAGATATCTGAACTTAATTCGGAATTAGTGACGGTCAAGGGAATTGGGCTAGGCAATCTGAAAGAGCCTGTCGATGTGCTGAATGCTGGCAATTCGGGGACAACTTTACGCTTGATGTTGGGGATTTTGGCAAGTCATCCCGATCGCTTTTTTACAGTGACGGGTGATAGCTCGTTGCGATCGCGCCCAATGTCCCGCGTCGTCAATCCTTTGCGACAAATGGGCGCAAATATTTGGGGTAGACAGAATGGTTCTAGAGCACCCCTCGCTATTTCAGGGCAAAACCTGAAAGCGATTCATTATCAATCCCCCGTGGCTTCGGCACAGGTTAAGTCTTGCATTATGCTGGCAGGTTTAATGACTGATGGCGAAACGATTATCACTGAGCCAGAGCGATCGCGCGATCATAGTGAAAGAATGTTGGCTGCTTTCGGCGCAAAAATCACTGTCGATATTGATACGAATACGGTCGCGGTTAAGGGCGGCGCAAAATTAGTTGGTCAAGAAGTAACCGTCCCCGGGGACATCAGTTCCGCAGCTTTTTGGTTAGTAGCCGCTTCCATCGTTCCCAATTCTGATTTGTTGATTGAGAACGTCGGCATTAATCCGACTCGTACAGGTATTTTGGAAGTTCTCGCGGAAATGGGAGCCGATATCACCTATGAGAATCAACGCGAAGTTACAGGCGAACCTGTTGCCGATTTGCGAGTGCGTTCTGCTTCTCTCAAGGCTTGCAGAATCAGTGGTGCGGTAATTCCCCGTTTGATTGATGAGATTCCAATTTTGGCGATCGCGGCAACTTGTGCAGAAGGAACAACGATCATCGAAGATGCGGCTGAGTTGCGTGTCAAAGAAAGCGATCGCATTGTGGCGATGGTTAAAGAAATGACAAAAATGGGCGCAAATGTGACCGAGCTTCCTGATGGCATGGCGATTGTGGGCGGTAAAGCGCTGACTGGTGCAGAAGTTGAAAGCTATGACGATCATCGAGTGGCGATGAGTTTGGCGATCGCGGCTCTAGTTGCCAAAGGCAAAACTTCAATCAATCGTGCTGAGTCCGCCGCAATTTCTTATCCATCATTTATTCCCACCTTGCAAGATTTGTACTTTAACCAAGTTGTTAAGTAAGCATAATAAAAAGGTGTAGCGCACGCGCAGCGTGCGCTACACCTTTTTGGGCTTCATATTCATTCTTCGACTGTAGCTTCGACAGGAGCAATATAAAAACTACTAATAATCGCGATCGCTAGCCACCAAAGTAACTGTACCTGCGGACGATACCAAACTGTATCGACTAAGCCATGCACGATCATGCCGACGAGTGTAGCGATCGCCGCAATAATCCATAAACCACTAGAATCGCGATCGCTTCTCAATCGATTAAGCGCAATCCATGCTTGGCGAAAAATGGTAAAAATCATCCAGCTATAGCAAATTACGCCGATAATTCCTGTTTCAACAGTTAGCTCTAATGGCACTGAATAAGTTCCTAAAGCGCTATAACCCGATCGCTGATAGAGCGGATAGACTTGGTTAAAAGCTTTATTGCCAGGTCCAATTCCCAAAATCGGTTTGGCTTTAATCATATTCAATACCGACATCCAGACATTGACCCGAAAGGCATTGCTGCTATCTTCAGTGCCAAAAATACTGCCGACTCGTTTACGCAATGTCGGAACGAGAATTGTCCCCAAGGCGATCGCCCCTGCCGTACCAGCAAAAACACTGGGAAAAGTCCAACTCGGCAAGCGCTTGCCCCACCAATAGACTAATAGCATTACTAACGTAAAACTCTCAGCCGCGATCCCGATTAGTCCACCGCGACTTTGAGATTGAGTAATGCAAAATGCGCCCAATATCGCCGTAATTATACCCAAAGCCTTCATGCCCCAATTGCGCCAATGGATCGCCGCGATTACTCCTAATGGCAATGCTGGCATTAAGTATCCCGCAAACAAATTGGGATTGCCCAAAAAGCTATAAACTCGCGTCACGCCTGCGGTCTCGGAAGTGGGATCAGTCCATGTCGCTAGTTCGGGTGCGCCGAGATACCATTGCTGCACACCATAGGCACTGGCGACTAAGGCTGTAATTAAATAGGCTCCGATCAAAATTGATCGCCAACCTAAACGCATCAATCGGCTCAGTGACACAAATGCCAGCATATATATAGTCAACTTCACCATGCCATCGGCGGCGGCTACGCGCACAGGTGATAGCAATGTGGCAACTAAGGCGATCGCCCAATAACTAATTAAAGGTAAATGTATCGGTGTCCAAATTGGTACGGTTTGATCTGCTGCATCATGGCGATCACTTAGCCAAAGCATTAACCACGCGATCGCTACCGCCGCGCCAATTAAGCCAGTTTGAGCATTTTCTAAAAAAGGTAAAGTTGCTAGCATCACCACTAACAAACACCCCAAAAATCTCGCACTCACTAAGCGACTTCCTTCGCGCCAAGCCTGTAATGGGCTAACTAACTGCACAAATGTAGTTTGGATGCGGGCGCACCATGACTGCAAATGCTGACTTATGAGGGAAATTGCTAGTTTGAGCTTGGAAGTCATACAGTGAAAGTTAACTTAATATGGACAGAACAAAGTTTTCTGTCTAATGCAAAAGAAACCTTAAAAACCAAAAAGGTGTGGCGCACGCGCAGCGTGCGCCACACCTTTTTGGTTTTAGTTTCTTTTGCATTAAACCTAGTACCTTGTATCTTAGAAGAAAAGCACAGACAGTAACTATTTTTTAAAGCAATGACGGATAAATTAGATTCCGCAACAGCCTATAACGATCGCGGCATGGAACGTGCCGAAATTGAGGACTTTGCTGGCGCGATCGCCGACTATACTGCTGCGATCGCCCTTGATCCTAACTATGCTGAAGCTTATTACAATCGCGCCTACGATCGCTCTGAAATTGAAGATTATGCTGGTGCGATCGCTGACTATAACAAAGTTATTGAACTCGCCCCCGATGCTGCACCTGCCTATTTCAATCGCGGTTTGGCGAAAGCTAAACTCGGTGACCCAGAAGGGGCAAATACTGACTGTGAATATGCTAAAGGTTTAGGACTGTAAAGAAGAGGCGAAGTTTTAGGCTATACTTTGGCTATACAATCCTGTAAACAATTATGCTTGTTAAAGTGCAAAAGTGGGGCAACAGCCAAGGGATTAGATTGAGCAAAGAGATACTAGCCCAAGCAAACATTTTGGTTGGGGATGAGCTAGAAATCTTGACTACACAGGATCATATCGTCATTAAACCAAGTCGTAAAATTCGTGGAAAGTACAAGATCGAGGATTTGGTTGCCAAACTACCTCACGACTATCAGACTGAAGAGTTGGATTGGGGAGTACCTGTAGGTTTGGAAGTTTGGTAAATGTCTAACTACATTCCTAAAAAAGGTGATTTCGTGATCATCACTTTCGATCCACAATTAGGACACGAACAGAAAGGTAGAAGACCTGCTTTAGTGGTAAGCAGTAGCATTTTTAACGAATACACTGGATTAACAATTGTTTGTCCTATCGCAAACACTAAGCGTGATTCCTCATTTCATGTAGAAATATCTGGAAGCAAAACATTAACAGGCTACGTGATGGTAGAACAAGTCAAATCCATTGATTACAAATCGAGAAAGGTGAAATTGATAGAAACAGCCTCGGATACTCTACTTGCTGAAGTTTTGAGTATTTTAGATGCTTGTATTTATTGATTACAGCGCGAAGCGCTGTAAAACAATCGTAACATTTAGTTACAATAGGGTACTGACTAATTGCCCTAGCGCCGCCAAATTCCTATGACCCGTGACCTGCGATCGTTTCTCAAGCTGCTCGAAGAGCGCAAACAACTCCATCGTGTCAAAGCCCTTGTCGATCCTGAATTAGAAATTGCTGAGATCAGCAATCGCCTGTTGCAATCGGCAGGACCCGCACTGCTATTTGAGAATGTTAAGGGTTATAAAACACCTGTGGCTGTAAATTTATTGGGTACAGTAGAGCGTGTCTGCTGGGCGATGGGCATGAAGGAGCAGTCGGAATTAGAAGTTCTCGGAACGAAACTAGGAAAACTGCAAAGCCCAAAACCACCGAAAAAGATCTCACAAGCGATCGAGTTCGGCAAAATTCTTTTTGATGTGGTCAAGTCTCGTCCGCAAAAAGTTCTCTTTGGGAATGCTCCTTGTCAAGATGTGATTTTGCAAGGTGATGAAGTAGATCTTGATCAAATTCCAATTCTCAAGCCATATCCTAAAGATGGTGGTCGAGCCGTGACGCTTGCATTGGTAATCACTAAAGATGTCGAAAATGGCATTCCTAATGTGGGCGTATATCGCTTGCAACAACAGTCCAAAAACACGATGACGGTGCAATGGCTATCGGTGCGAGGCGGTGCGAGACATCTACGCAAAGCAACAGAAGCAGGTAAAAAACTCGAAATTGCGATCGCGATCGGTGTCGATCCAGTTTTAATTATGGCAGCCGCTACGCCCATTCCTATTGACTTGTCAGAATGGATCTTTGCAGGACTCTATGGCAATGAAGGCGTACAGCTTACCAAATGCAAAACCCTCGATTTGGAAGTTCCTGCTTGTGCGGAATATATTTTAGAAGGCACGATTACCCCGCATGAAGTGGGAACCGATGGACCTTTTGGCGATCACATGGGCTATTACGGCGGCATTAATGAGCAAGCGCCTTTAATCAAATTCAATTGCATGACCCATCGCAAAGATCCGATTTATCTCACCACCTTTAGCGGCTTGCCTCCTAAGGAAGAAGCGATGATGGCGATCGCTCTTAATCGCATCTACACGCCCATTCTTCGCCAACAGGTTTCCGAAATTACTGATTTCTTTTTACCAATGGAAGCGCTGTCTTACAAAGCCGCCATTATTTCTATTAAAAAAGCCTATCCTGGTCAAGCCAGACGTGCTGCTCTCGCATTTTGGAGCGCTTTGCCTCAGTTCACTTACACCAAATTTGTGATCGTAGTTGACCACACGATCAACATTCGCGATCCGCGAATGGTGGTTTGGGCGCTCAGTTCCAAAGTTGACCCCACTCGCGATGTGTTTATCCTGCCCGATAATCCTTTCGATTCCCTCGATTTTGCCTGTGAGAAGGAAGGGCTAGGCGGACGGATGGGTATTGATGCAACTACCAAAATCTATCCTGAAACCGATCGCGATTGGGGAGATCCTTTAGAGAGCGATCCTGATGTGGCGGATATGGTGACGCGCCGTTGGGCTGAATATGGTTTAGCCGATCTTAAGCTGGATGGAGTCGATCCGAATTTGTTTGGTTACGACATCCATTAGACCTGAGTGCAAGGCGCTCAGACTAGAACCAGTAAAATTTTGAAAGGGTTGCGAAGCAACCCTTTCAAAATTTTATTGGTTCATTTGATCAGAAATTGCTGTAAAAACTAAAGGGCTTCAGGGTTGATGCCAATCTCGCGCAGTTTAGCCGCATACTTAGTCATCGACTCAAGAGCTTTTTCCTTAGCAACACGCTCAACATCAGCTTGTTCAGACTGTTCAAGATAGGTCAAAAACCTTGTCCCATTAGGATTGAAAATATTTAAACTTTCATCAGTCATTTCAAAGTGAATCCCTAACCTTGGGCTTGTCCAATTTTGGACATTATCAACTGCCTCTAGACGGTTATTCTCATCGCTTCGCAACCAAATCGCCAAATCATTAGACAAGTGATCGTAGACATAATACTCTTCTACACCATAGGCTTGATAAAAATCGAACTTACGCGACATTTCTAAAATTCGATTTCCCCTTGACAAAATCTCAAATACCACCTGTGGCGCAATATCATTTTCTAGGTGCTGAATATATGAACTTCTAGCTCCCTTCGGTCTACCAAATACCACCATCGTATCGGGCGCACGCCGTATTTCAGGTTTACCTTCGATGGGATACCACAATAAATCTCCTGCCACAAATACATTCTCATCATCCTTAAACAAGGCTTCTAATCCACCTGTAATCGTCACAATCCATTGATAATGTTCGGTACTCTCCGCCATTGGTTGTCCGTCACTACTAGGATAAATAGTCTCTATTTTGGCGATTGTATTAGTCATAGTTTTTGACCAGTTTTACTAATCAATTGGGGCGATGGTCGAAGGCGCGATTTAGCTAAGGCAATAATTATAGCAAAGCACAAAAAAGCAGAGCAAGCGTATCGCCTACTCTGCCTAGTTCGTGAGGAATGGAAATTTTTTGTCTGTTACCAAGCACCTAAACCGATACGGCTGTTACTAAGGCTTGAAATGACATCACTAGAGACTCTAGCGCCAGGTGGTGCGATATTATTAGATCTAGCCCTGTTAGACTGTGGTGGAGTTGGTTGAGAACTGAAAATTTCTCGGAAACGTTGAATTTCACTCTCTGTGAATGGCTGATTTCCTCTAACAACAAAAAAGTTTTGCAAGATAGGAGATATAGAACTACTGTTGCTAGCCGACAAGCTATTTACAAGAGAGGTAGGCAAAGAAACATTGCCGCCATTAAATGCAAAAGCAACCTGTGAACTTGTGGGTACAACGTTCCCAGAAGGACTAAATACAAGACCAGAAATAGTTCCTGTTACCGCATAATTAAAATTGTTAAGGGTATTGCCTGACAATGTTCCTGAAGCAGTGCCACTCGCACCGAAGCTGTCTCCAACTCTATCCTCTCTAGATGGAAAAAACGTAAGCACTCCATTTCTGACTACAGCGCCAGCTCCGCTTGTCGCATTAATAGTCGTCAAGCTCGAAATAGAAATAGGACCAACTGGTGTCAGAAAACTTCCGCCAGAATTAAAACTCGTAACCCCAGTAAGAAAATTATTAGTGATCGATAGAAAACCACCTGTGACTGGAACAGCAGTAGTAGAAGCTGATGGAGTTGGAAGTGGGGTAATTCCAGACAAGCTATTTACGAGAGCCGTAGGTAAAGTCACACTACCACCCGTTAGTCCAGTGATAATTGTTTGAGCACCACCAACTACAGGTATTGGTATAATCTGGGTAATTGTACCATTGGCATTGAATGGCGCAGAGGTGAAGCTATTAGCAGAAATTGATCCGTCTAGATTTCCAGACGCGGTGACACTATCATTGACTTGGCTAAGTCGGCTACCTGGAATGATTTGCGATGGGGAAGACAAAAACCCTGTTGTATTGTTTCTGACAGTACCTACTGCACTAGTAACCGTCAGAGGACCGAGGGGGGTAAGAACGGTGGAACTATTGAATGTTACTACACCGTTAGATAATCCATTGACAGATACTACCCCCCCCCACTATTGGCACAACAGTTTGAGCGAAGCTAGGAAGTGCTGAGAAGACTGCGGTACTGATGGCAGCAGCAAGAGAAGCAAGAACAGTTGTTTTTTTCATGGTTTTTGGTTTGTTGTAGATAGATGAAGCTGACAAACTATATTCACTAGAAAGAGAACGTAGTTCGTAGAGATCCAATCGTGACCGTATCGCTGCTTGCAGTTTGACCAGGCTTGTAAACAAGAATCAAACCAGGAGTGATACTGATATTCTTGGAGATAGGATAGCGATAGAAAAGCTCAAAATGAGTCGTTGAATCGGGCTGACCACCTGCTACACCGAAAGTACCCTTGTAAAGGCTAGGGAAATTGATAGGGGTACTGAGGTTACTGCTGGTGATTTTAGGGGGTTGACCGATATATAGTCCCAATAAATCACCTTCACGGAACATATCAAGGAAATTCGAGAAGACCATCCAGTTAAATGTATCTACCGAACCCGAAACACCGTCATTTTTGATTGTGGAATTGGATACACCGAGCCATCCACCCATATTAAACCTGTTGGTGAAGTTATAGGCAATGGTTGAACCAAAGGCATTCGTACTAAATTTAGACGCGGGGAATACAGAACCAATAATGTTGTCACCAACTGGATTGTTGAGCGTACCGTTATTGGTGTACGAGTTTAGATAATAGAGAGCAACATCAAGACGGTTAAACAAATTAGCCGCAAGTTGTACCCCGATCACCGTATTCCCGCCAAACAAGCCGCCATCGCCCGAAGCTATTGCCGAGTCACCCGATGAGTAAACAGCTTGCAAACTTAGACCTTGGGAAATCTGCCAGTCAAAACCTAAACCAGCTTGACCTGAGTTAGCGCTAATGACTGGGTTGCGTTGAGCAAATAACGAAAGTGGACCGTTACCTGCACCTTCAACACGGTTAGGACCACGGAAGACGCTCACTGGATTTACGCCACGCGCTCCCACCATCACCGAAAGATTTTTCAATGGCAAAAAGCGATAGGTGAGATCGCTAAGAACAAAGGTGTTGTTGGTATTACCTTCGTAACCTAAGCGGGTATAGCCATTGTTAAGCGCATAGAGGCTAGTGATATCTGAGCCAGTGTTCAGGTTGCCAGCTTGTAAGCCAGTTAGCAATATGCTGCGATCGCTAAATTGCGTAACCAAACTTAGCTGTACTTGCTGACCAAAAGTGATGTTGGTTGCAGGATCTTTGACAGCATTAGCTGGTGTAGCTCCACCGATTTGTGCAGTATTGCCAAAGCGTCCTTGCAATCCAAAAATTGCTTGACCAAAAAGCTTGGTTGTAGTCGAAAATTGCTGGGCTTCGAGCTTAGCGGTCTTCGCGTCTAGAGCATCAACCCGACCTCGCAAAGTGGCAAGTTCCGCCGCAAACTCTTCTTGAAGTTTCTGCAATGTGGCGAGGTCTTCTTTGCCAACCTTGTCAGCTAAACCTGCGGAAATGATTTCATTGATCTTGTCGAGACAAGCATTTAAGCCAGCCGCAAACTCATAACGACTGGTGGCTTGTTTACCGCGAAAAGTGCGATCGGGATAACCAGCAATACAACCATAGCGTTCAACCAAGGATTGCAACGCAGTAAAAGCCCAATCAGTAGGGCGGACATCGCTAAGTTGAGAAACCGAAGTAACACCCGTATCGGCTGTTTTAGTAAGAGTCTACCAAGAAATAATAGATCCGTTAATTAGGATATAATTGCAGAAACGAGAGAAAGGAAATAGGAATGATTGAAGTAAGAGACGAAGCGAAAAGGCTGTATAAAAAGACAGCAGAGAAACTGA
>JBDNJN010000145.1:0-4925 GCA_041687725.1 Pseudanabaena sp. | reverse complement strand
GGTATGGAAGTAATGCACGAGCGCAACGCTCACAACTTCCCTCTCGACTTGGCTGCTGTTGATGTAGCACCTGTCGCAATGGCGGCTCCTGCTATCAACGGTTAATCTTGACGATTGATTCTTGAATAAACAAAAAAGCCCCTCGAAAGAGGGGCTTTTTTGTTGGTAATTCTTTTACAGCGCTTTGCGCTCAAACCAGAACCAATAAAAATTTTGAAAGGGTTGCGAAGCAACCCTTTCAAAATTTTTATTGTGGTTCGTTTGATCGGAAATTGCTGTAGTACGCGATCGCCAAGTATGTCAGAAAATAAAACCCAAAAAGTAGATGCGGCGCTCCGCGCCGCATCTACTTTTTGGGTTTTATTTGTAAGTATCCAATTTTTAATAAGAATTCTGTATCTTTCGATACTAAAATCAGTTTATATAATAGTCTTATGACATACTTGTCTTTAGATTTCTCGATTAGCACTTCAAAAAAGATAAAGCTATGAAAACCACTACACGTCAGCACGCATTTAAAACTAAAAATATTAGACAAACGGCTTCCCCTCAATGCCTCCTTCCTTTGCCTTCTACTTGGGTAACTTTGACAGAGCCACCCACCCCTAATTGCTACGACGAAGCTTTGTTAATGTGTCAATATCTTGATGGTCATTGGGCTGCATGGATTCCTGATTTTGGTGAAATTAAATTACATTCAGGACAGTTTTGTCGGATGTCTTAAAAGTAGAGAGGTCTGCTTTAAGATCCTTTCTACTTTTAAAAATAAAGGTGGCGCTTCACGCCACCTTTATTTTTTTGTTTTTAAGCGAGTTATTTTTTATTCTTATTAACGATTATTAAATTTTTGAGCAGTGGTGGTGGTTGGCATTATGCCATCAGTGTCAGGTGAGGCAACTTCAGACGGGTCGAGTAGCTTAATCGTCATTTGATTATTTTTGATCCAGCCTTGTTTTCTTAATAACATTTCTTGAGACTTTCCAGTGTTAAAGGCTTGGGGCAATTTTTCACGCATCCCATTTACACGTTGATCGACTGAGTTTACCTCTGTTGTAATCTCGTCGAGTCGATCTTTTTGGGCTGATTGATAGGGAAGTAATTTAGCGATCGCCGCGATCGCGGCTAAGCACAAAGCAACATTGACCGCAATAACGATAATTGACTCAGTTGCCTTGGTTCTGCAAAACTGTTCTCTTTTGCGCTGAACATTGTGAGCAACCGCGTCACTGTAAGTATTTGCGCCATTGAAGGCTGGCAAAGGGTTGCCACGCGAATGTATATTCACAACATCATTTCGCCCGTACTGACCACGCGATCGCATGGTTTGTCTTGGTACTTGCGGAGAGAAATGTGGAGATAAGTCTCGTTTGGCAACCATTAGCAACCTCTAGGTTGTAAAAGAAAGATAAATTAGGACTGAACTAAGAATTAGAAAGAGCAGAACCTAACAAAGCTGCTAATACTGCTGGGAATAGTGCAACTACCAATGCCGTGAAAACTTGAGTATCTGAAAGATTCATACAATATCTCCTAAATATATAAGTGCATATTTTGATCTTAACAATACACCGTCACATTAAAAACTGACTAGTTTTTTAAATAAATAAAAACAAAAAGAGACATTAGGCGATTTCTTGGAAAGATTTTACCGTGGTTGTGCCGCGCTTCGCGCGGCACAACCACATTCTGGTTTTAATTACCTGAATGTTCCAAGACAAATGTTTGAATGCGATCGCAGGTTTCAGGACGGATCTCATGGGACATTTCATACTCTGCATATTCCACCGCCACGCCCAAACGCTCAAACATTTCGCGCGTGTTACGAGCTACACCAATAGGAACAACGTCATCTTGCGTACCATGAGCAATTAAAATCGGCGGAAATGAATTCCCATCAAGTTCTTTTAATTCTTCTTCAGTAACATGCAAATATCCACTCAGGGCAATCAATCCTGCTAAAGGAAATACCAAACCGACATCCAAGGTCATCGCCGCACCTTGCGAAAACCCTAGCAAAAATGTTTTCTCCAAAGGAATACCCGTCATTGCAGGTAAATCTTCAAGAAATTGGCTGAGCAGTTCGCAGCTTTTAGCTAAACCCTCAGTATCAAGGCTTTGCAGGTCATACCACATCTTGCCATTGGGCATCGGATGATCGAAGGGAGCTTCAGGACAAATCCACTGATAATTACGGAGTCCCACAAGTGGCGTAAGCGAGATCAAATCATCACAATTTGAACCCCAGCCATGCAGTGCAACGATCGCACCAAGTGCATCGGGGTTGGGCAATTGTTCAGGCAGCGATCGGTAATTTAATGTCATAAGCAAAATTATATAGCTGTCGCCACGCTCGCAACCCAAAAGCCAAAAAAGCAACTTGCTTTTTTGGCTTTTGGGTTGCGATACAATAAAAACGCATAAGATATGCAATTTTAAAAATCAAATCATAAAATCTTCTAAACACTGCTGGAGAATTGCCTGAATGCAACTCATCGCGCTTCAAAATCTGCTGGATAACTCATCATTTGCCGTCCTCTTTGCGACCATGCTCATTTTTTGGGTGCATGTCGCTTTCCCAAACTTGCCATATCTGCGATCGCTTGGTAATGCAGGCATGGCGATCGCCAATCTCTGTATTGCCACATTATTGGGAGCGCGATGGCTTGATGCAGGCTATTTCCCACTGAGCAATCTTTACGAATCGCTATTTTTCTTAGCGTGGGGCATCACCACCATGCACATCGTGGTTAATCGCATTGGCAACAAAAGCGCCAACGACACCGCTAAGCGTCTAGTTGGCGCTTTTACTTCTCCCCTCGCGATGGGGATCACCGCTTTTGCGGCGATCGCCCTTCCTGCGGGAATGCAAGTATCAGAGCCACTTGTACCTGCGCTAAAGTCTAACTGGTTGATGATGCATGTTAGCGTCATGTTGCTTAGCTACGCCGCTTTGATGACGGGTAGTATTTTGGCGATCGCCTTTTTGATCGTCACACGCGGTCAAGATGTGGTGTTACAAGGCAGTTCCTTCGGCACAAATTTTCGCAGCGTTGCCGATGATGATTCCGAAAAATTAGAATCTGTTCCTTTCGCTGCTTTTGCTGTAGAAGGCATGGGCAGTGTTTTAACTTCAGGCAATACGGCCACTATCACCGCCGCGATCGCCCCTCAAACCAAGCCGCTATCTTTGCGCCGTCTTACCATTGGCGAAACCTTAGATAATCTCAGTTATCGAGCGATCGGGCTAGGATTTCCCTTGCTGACGATTGGGATCATCGCTGGCGGTGTATGGGCAAACGAAGCATGGGGTTCTTACTGGAGTTGGGACCCGAAAGAAACATGGTCTTTAATTACATGGCTAGTATTTGCGGCTTATTTACATACGCGCATCACCAAAGGATGGCAAGGGCGTAAACCTGCGATTTTGGCAAGCATGGGGCTAGTGGTGGTCTGGACTTGCTACCTAGGCGTAAACCTTCTCGGAAAGGGTTTACACAGCTACGGCTGGTTCCTTTAGTTAAAAACCGAGTTTCTACGGCGCTGCAAACTTAGGTGATTTCTAGAAATAAAATTACCTGCTGTAGCGCAGGCATCCTGCCTGCATGACCATAACGCAAGCGAGACGCTTACGCTACCAAATCCACAAAAGCCTCGCTAAGCGAGGCTTTTTGTTTGTGGGGATTAGCGCTTGCTTAACTCTTGTTCTAGTTTAGGAAGACTCTCTAATTCAAATACCGTAATTTGTCCAGAATTAGCGCTACCCTTGCCATTTTGCAATAACTCCACCCAATAGCCATACTTCTTACCTTGGCGCAGTTCACCTTGTAAGGCGCTGAGAATGGGTGAAGCATTCTTAGCTTGCGATCGCTGCAACATGTCAGCCGTTGGATAAGCATAGACGATCTTAGCAGTGGCATAATCGCGCATAATCTCTGGCCCATAAATAGAGCGCAAAGATTCTTCGAGGCGAGATTTGGTCACACCATTGATGATGTCAAAAAATCTGATTTGTTCACTGCGGATTACATTCGCTTCCCCCCGCACTTCTGACAACCCTGGAATCAGCACACTAGCCTGAAACTGAAATCGTCTTGCAGGCGTATCACTTTTGCGTACCAATAAACGTTCGCCGCTTTCGGGGCGCAAAACAGGATTAGTTCTAATCCAATCCAGCACTTGATCTGGTCTTTGACCTGGTAAAGCGATCGCCGATGGCATGACCGATTGCCATGTTGTTGGTAAAGCAATACTGGCTATTTGCGTCAAAAGTATTGTGGCGATCGCTATCTTTGTACTTTTGATGTTTGCGCTCTTAAAGCAATGCATGGGAGTCCTCTAGACCAATTAAATCCTGACGGACAAATTTAGCTGGCAAATAATAGGCGACAGAATATCACAGACTGATGTAATTGCAACGACTTTTTCAGCTTTTTTACGATGTTTTGTGGCAATTAGCCCAGCCTAAAAATCTACTGTTTTGATACCTGAATCAAAAAAACAAAAAAATATGCGTAGAGTATTGACAAATGGCTTTTAAATCTACATAATAAGGAGCGCTTAAATAAAGAGAAGCAAAAAACGAGCCGATAAACTTGTTGGAAGCGACATCTAAAGCGAAAATTGGGTTCGTAGTTCAATTGGTTAGAGCACCGCCCTGTCACGGCGGAAGTTGCGGGTTCGAGCCCCGTCGAACCCGTTCTATATAAAGCTTTGATTAATCTCGGTTGATTGTAAGCCTAAAAATGTTTTTTAATCTGTCCTAAAACTGTCCTAAGCGGTTACACGATCTTATTGTTATAGGAAAATTAAGGTTGTAGTGCTAAAAAACGACTATAGTGCTTTAAAGCTTACAGAATAATACGACAGATTGAAAGCTCAGTGTCTTCAGACCTGAGATGAAAATCGGACGAGCGAATTTATTCGCT
>JBDNJN010000144.1:0-3482 GCA_041687725.1 Pseudanabaena sp. | reverse complement strand
TCGCAGTAGCTTTTTATCTGTTGACCATTTGCGTCAGAAAATTATCGCTTTTATCAACTATTTCAATGAGCTTTTATCCAAACCTTTTAAATGGAAGTTCCGTGGTTAGCGTCTTGTTACTTCAGCCAGCGTGTACTAGTACGATTGAAGCCAATGTTCGCGGCTACTTTGATGCGCCTCTAGAAATTTTGCAAGCTCATGGAGTCATGGCAAGAGCGGGCTATTTAAATTTTGAGAATGTAGATAGTTTAGACAAACTATTTTGGCAACAGATGCGCCAAGCTCAAAATTTATATTTTTTCTATGCCGCCAATCCTCAAGGACGATTTATTGGTGTGGAGAGAACGAAAGATAATGCTTTGGTATTACATCGATCTTCATTGCCAAATTTGTCTTCACCATTACAAAAATTAATCTATCGCTTAGATAATAAGGGCAAAATCCTGAATCAGATTGAAGCTAATATTTACGACCCACGCGATCGCCCTTGGTATGAAAGCGCAGTCAAAGCTCGTCAAATAGTCTGGAGTCCGATTTATCTATTTGCGGCGCGTCCAATTTTAGGGATGACCGCTTCTTCGCCGATTTATAGTGAATCTGGTGATTTGCGTGGAGTCATCGCGATCGACTTAACTCTCTCTCAAATTGGGAACTTCCTGCGGCAACTAAAAATCGCCAAAACAGGACAAGCATTTATTCTTGAACCATCAGGCGAAATTGTTGCTACATCTACTTCCGAAGATCCATATATTTCTACGGATGGAAAACAACAGCGCATCCACGCAATTAAAAGCCAAAATCCTTTACTGCGTTTAATTTTTGAAAATCTTCAACAAAAATATCCTAATTCTGCCAGCATTCCCAATTATCAGCAAATACAAATAGAATGGGAAGGTGCGACCCAATATGTGCAGATCACAAGATTGCGTAATGCTCAGGGGCTAGACTGGCTGATGATTGTGGCAGTACCTGAACAAGATTTCCGCGATCGCATTAATATCAATACTCGCAACACAATTATTTTATGTGCTTTAGCTCTAATTTTTGCCAGTTTGACAGGTTTTTATACATCAAAATGGATTGCTCAACCAGTTGAAAAATTAATCAAAGCTTCGCACTTGCTCGCGACACTCTCTGCTTCCGCCGATCTCGCTAGTGGTCAACCCTACCACCCCATTGAAACTGCTAACGTTCGTGAGTTATCGATTCTCGCAGATTCATTTAATCAAATGGCGCAACAGTTACAAATTTCATTTGCGGCGCTTGCTCAAGGCAAAGAAGAACTAGAAATTCGCGTAGGACAGCGAACTGAAGCGCTCAAAGCTAGTGAAAGCTTGCAAAGGGCTACCTTTGAATCGATCGCTGATGGCATTTTGGCAGTAGATCGGATCGGTCATATCACTAGTTACAATCCGCAGTTTGCCGATATGTTTTCTCTATCTCAAGAAGTTCTATCGATGTCGGATTATCCTCTTAAATTAGAATTTCTATCAGAAAAGATGCTCGATCCTCATGACTTTATGCGGCGATCGCAAGAATTTTATAGCCATCCTGAGCGTGAAAGTTATGACTTGCTAGAATTATTTGATGGTCGAGTGTTGGAGCGTTATTCGCGTCCGCAGAAGCTCGGAGAGCAGATCATCGGGCGCGTATGGAGTTTTCAAGATATTACGGCTCGCGTCCGAGCAGAGCAAGCTCTTGAAGAACAAAAAACCTATTTGCGATTAATCATCGACAGCATTCCTCAACAAATTTTCTGGAAAGACACAAATCTGGTCTTTCTGGGTTGCAATAAAAATTGGGCAACGTATGCTCAACTAGATACTCCAGAAAGTGTGGTAGGCAAAACTGATTACGATCTAATTGCCAATCCTGAGTTGGCAAATTCTTTTCGGATGAACGATCAGCAGATTATGGAATCGAACGTTCCTAAAATGCATGTAATTCAGCGCAAACTTAATCCAGATAAATCTGGAAAATCTATATGGCTAGATATCAGCAAACTACCGATTATCGATGCAGAAGGGAGGACTATCGGAATTTTGGGTGTGCTTGACGACATTACGGAACGGAAACTTGCTGAAGAAGCCCTCTATGCTGAGCAAGAGAAATCCGAGAAATTATTATTAAACATTCTCCCTAAGGCGATCGCCGATCGCTTGAAAGAGTTTCATGGGGTAATTGCCGATAGCTTTGAGTCAGTCACAGTCCTCTTTGCTGATCTAGTTAGCTTTACGAGAATGTCTTCAGAACTCTCTCCCCAAGATTTAGTCGATCTGCTGAATCTGATTTTTTCTAGCTTTGATACGCTCTGTGAAACCTATGGATTAGAGAAAATCAAAACGATTGGTGATGCATACATGGTGGCAGGGGGCATTCCTATTGCCACGGAAAACCATGCCGAAGCGATCGCTTGTATGGCGCTAGATATGGTGAACAAGGTTGCGGAACTTCGCGACTTGACAGGTAGACCACTACAAATTCGGGTTGGCATTCATACAGGTGCGGTAATTGCGGGTGTGATCGGTACGCAAAAATTTATTTACGATCTCTGGGGCGATACGGTAAATGTGGCGAGTCGGATGGAGTCCCATAGCGAAGTTGGCAAAGTCCAAGTGACGGAAACCACCTATGAACTTCTCAAACATAAGTTTGACTTAGTAGAGCGTGGTGCGATCGAGGTCAAAGGCAAGGGGCTAATGCAAACCTACTGGCTAACTGGTAAAACATCTACAGAATAAGCGGCATGATTATTCTAGAAGCCCAAAAGGTGTGGAGATCGCGGCGCGATCTCCACACCTTTTGGGCTTCACGTTGCAGATTTATCGCCTGAAGTTAGTAATAACTTCAATTTGAGATCGATTAAATTAATATCAGCTAATCCGATTTGGACATCGCCTTCTAAAACTATTCCTGTACTGATTAAGCGATCGAGCAATTCCAAAATCGATGATTCACTTGATGATTTGTCGGGATAATATGCTCCGCGTCTAGGTAAAAGTTTGCCAAATTCACCCAAATCGAGATTAAGATCTTCAGGATCGATATCAAGAACTTCGCAAAGATTGAAAATTTGTTGTTCTAAAGCTTGCAAACTATTAGCAGCTCTCTCAATTTCAGACTCAGTTAACTTCTCAGCATCCATTCGCCGAATTACTTGTGCCTCCATTAATTGCCGTAATAATTCTACTAATGTGAGAATCAGTGGTGCTAGTCCTGATTTTTTAGGCTTGACGATTAAACTATCAGTTAAACTATCGTTATTATCAGTCATTGAGAAATTCCAGAAGCTTCTTAGCCTAGTTTACATTGATACCAAAGCCAAAAGAGAAGGTTGCTACGCTTAGGGCAACCGCACACGTTTCTTAACATTTTAGCCGCTAACCCCTAAATGCTTGCTAGACAAGAGTTTCAGCTAGAGAGACAGACAAGAGAAAACAAGCCATTTAAAATTCTTGATCAAGATTTTACAAAGATATTTT
>JBDNJN010000143.1:0-8208 GCA_041687725.1 Pseudanabaena sp. | reverse complement strand
GAAAATATCTTTGTAAAATCTTGATCAAGAATTTTAAATGGCTTGTTTTCTCTTGTCTGTCTCTCTAGCTGAAACTCTTGTCTAGCAAGCATTTAGGGGTTAGCGGCTAAAATGTTAAGAAACGTGTGCGGTTGCCCTAGTGGTGAGCAGCAGTTCCACAATCAGACAAGCGATCGCGTTGTATAATCAAGGGTGGTCTGTAAATACACAGGTTGCTTTCTCGGCGGTAGAAGCTTTACAAAGCCTCGAATTAAGCGTATTCGACGCAGTAATTATTGATGGAAGTTTAGTTGAGATCGATGTTGTGGATCTGGCGATGGAGATTCAATCAGGTTTTCCTGATTTGGATTTAATTTTATTGGCTTTTGCCGAAACAATCAAAAGGGGCAATGCTAACGTTTTCAATCATTACATCAGTAAGCCGATTACCGCATCAAAGCTCTACGAAACCTTTTGTGAAATCTTCTCCAGCACCCCGACCAAAACAATGATAAGTAAAGACTTTAGACAATCTCCTCAAGACTTGAACTTGGCGAGCAATTTTCCACTGGACATTTTAGTTGTAGAAGACAATTCTGTAAATCAAGAGATCTTATTGCTAATACTAGAACAAATCGGTTATATCGCTGAAGCCGTTAATAATGGAAGTAAAGCTGTGGAAGCCACACAGCTTAAACCTTATGATGTCGTCTTTATGGATATGCAAATGCCTGTAATGGACGGATTAAGCGCCACCCAAAATATTCGTAAGCTGCCTATTATTCAGCCTTGGATTATCGGTTTATCGGCTGATGCCTTCACAGAGTCCCGCGATGCCGCTTTATCGGCTGGGATGAATGAATATCTCACCAAGCCGTTTCGGACAGAAGATTTACTGGAGGCACTACAGAGGGTCAAAAAATATGCGCCCACAGCGATCGCCTCTGAAGTCTTAACTGAATCGGTTGCGTCTGAACCAGTAAGCGAAAGACTGAATATGCAAACACTCAAGTCATTAGAAGATTCGGTTGGTGCAGAGAATTTAGCTCGGTTGATTGATCGCTACATCCAACACGTAAGCATTGCGATCGACAAGATGCAGACTGCTTTAAGCAAAAACGACTTTGCTACCGTTGACGCGGAAAATCATGCATTAAAAGGGACAAGTGGAAGTTTTGGAGCTTCAGAACTTTTCAAACTCTGTCAATCGCTTGAGAGTCTATGCAAAATTTGTATGGACTCAGAAGACTCCAGTGTTACGGATAGCCAAGAAATTGCGATCGCAATCCAGAATATTGACAATGAATATAAACAGGTTTGTCAAGCATTAAAATCTAAGCAAAAATCGCCATCTTAGTCACCTCACTTCCCAAGTAAGCGATCGCGCAAAGACTTAATCTTGTCTATTGTCAGCATTCAGCATCGTTATTTAATCCGTGATATTTACAAAACGCGATCGCCATAATACATTGCAAGGTCAAAAATTTAGAGCTAATCGTGGCGATATATTGATCTCAGCCTCGGCGATCTCACCTTCAAACGCGCCGAAAAAGAAAGTGTTATAGTCTCTCAAGCTGAATTATTTTAATTAACTACGAAAAAATTATAAAAAATATTTATTATGTCTAGACGCGACACCTTACATTTTGTACTACGCCGAACTCTTGAAAAAGATGGATGGATAATTACTAGTGATCCTTTGATATTAGAACTGGAGCAAACAATTTTAAAAGCTGATTTAGGAGCAGAAAAGATCTTCACAGCCGAGAAAAAAGGACGTAAAATTGCTATTGAAGTTAAAGATTTTGATGCCTCTTCAGCAATTAGCGAACTGGAAAAAACAATGGGACAACTTCAGCTTTACCAATGGGCTTTAGAAACCCAAGAGCCAGATCGAATATTGTTCTTAGCTATAAGTGAAGCTGCATATATTTCCCAGTTTCAAAGGCTAATTTTCAAATTTGTAATCCAGCGAAGTAAAATTAACTTATTGATTTTTGAACCAAATCAGGAGGTAATTATCAAATGGATAACTCACTAAAGTATGAAGAAATCCTTAAAAAAATAGTACAGGATGCGGCAAGTGAACAACCTAGCTTGCAACCAATTAAACTCTACCCAGTTTGCGATCCCGAATCAGGGCATTTTTTAGTTCTAGCTACAAGTCGGAATAAAAAAAGTTGGTTCGATAGTATTTTGTTTCATGCTCGCCTAATCAAGGAAGACGATAGCGATCGCAAAATCATCATTGAAGAAGACAACTTTGAAGAAGGCTTAACCAATACGCTCATCGCCGCAGGTATCAAAAAAGACCACATCATCACCAGTTGGCAACAAGCGAATAATTTTAAAAATTAATGATGACTATGTTAAATATTTGTTGATTGAAGCATAGAGATTAAATATGGTTGTCACTAACTCCCGCGAATTGTTACCCCATCTCGAAAACGGCGATCGCCTAAATCGCAACGAATTCGAGCGCCGTTATGCAGCCGATCCGCATATCAAAAAAGCTGAACTAATTGAAGGAACTGTTTACGTGGCTTCACCTTTACGTTTCGTCCCCCATGCCGAACCTCATAGCGACTTAATCGGACTGCTATGGACTTATAAAATGGCTGTTGTTGATGTGGTACTTGGCAATGAACCAACCGTCAGACTTGACTGGGACAACGAGCCACAGCCTGACATAGTTTTATTTAAATTAGGGGGCAACGCAAAAATTGATGAAGATGGATATATTTCTGGTGCGCCTGAATTAGTTGTCGAGATTTCGGCAAGCACCACCTCCTATGATTTGCACGACAAAAAACGCGCCTATCAACGCAATGGCATCAAGGAATATATCGTCTGGCGTACCTTTGATCGCGAGATTGATTATTTTGTTTGGGAAAATGGAGTATATAAAACAATCAAACCTGATGAAAATGGAATTATTCGTAGTCGAGAGTTTGCGGGGCTATGGCTAAATGTAGCGTCATTGCTGGCAGGAGACATGCCAACAGCACTCAAAACCCTACAGGCAGGAATCGCTACTTTATGATTTGTCTCGTAGTTAAATTGGCTTTATTTCCCAAGTAAGCGATCGCGTAAAGACTTAATGCGATCGCGACAAGTTGCAGCTTCCTCAAACTCTTGTTTTTTCGCAGCCTCTTTCATTTGAGTTTCCAATTGTCCGATCAAAGCAGGAATTTCATCTAGCGAAATATCTTTCGCATTATTTGCGACATATTCAAGTTGACGCTCATTTAAGCGGCGAGATACAGATAGAAAGTCTAAAATCGAATTACCTTCAATTGATTTCACAATTGATCGCGGTGTAATCCCATTATCCTGATTATGCTTAGTTTGAATGTCGCGGCGGCGTTCTGTCTCAAAAATTGCTTTTTCCATGCTCTTAGTCATGCGATCGGCATACATAATCACCTGTCCACCAATATTTCGTGCGGCGCGTCCGATCGTTTGGATCAGCGATCGCTCTGCTCTCAAAAATCCTTCTTTATCTGCATCAAGAATTGCGACTAAGGACACTTCAGGTAAATCCAAACCTTCACGCAACAAGTTCACACCGATCAACACATCAAACGTACCGCGCCGTAAATCTTGAAGGATTTCAATCCGTTCAATAGATTTGATGTCCGAATGTAAATACCGTACTAAAAGATTTCGTTCTTGAAAATAGGTGGTCAAATCCTCCGCCATTTTCTTAGTCAGTGTCGTAATTAGCACCCGTTCCTTGACCTTAATCCGTCCTTGGATTTCATGATAAAGATCATCAACCTGTCCTTCGGTTGGACGCACAAATATTTCTGGATCGATAACGCCTGTTGGTCTAATGATTTGTTCGACCACCTGTTCAGAAACTTCCATTTCCCAATCGCCGGGAGTTGCGGACACAAATATACATTGCTTGACCATATCCCAAAACTCATCAGCCTTGAGCGGGCGATTATCCGCCGCACTGGGAAGGCGAAAACCGTGATCGATTAATGTCATCTTGCGGGCGCGATCGCCGTTATACATACCGCGGATTTGCGGGATCGAAACATGGGACTCATCCACAATCAGTAACCAATCATCCTTCGGGAAATAATCCACCAAACAAGCGGGAGATTCTCCTGCTTCTCGACCTGCCAAATGCCGCGAATAGTTCTCCACACCATTACAAAAACCAACTTCGCTCAATAGTTCCAAATCATATTTTGTGCGCTGTTCTAACCTTTGAGCCTCAAGTAATTTCCCTGCATTAGTTAGCTCCTCCAGTCGTGCTTCCATCTCTTCTCTAATTTCCACACAAGCAATTTCTAAACGATCTTCGGGCGTGACAAAATGCCGCGCAGGATAGATATTTACAGCTTCTAAACTTTGCAAAATTTCGCCAGTAACTGGATCGACATAACGAATTGCTTCAATCTGATCACCAAAAAATTCGACGCGAATCGTGCGATCTTCATAAGCGGGACCAATTTCTAAGATATCGCCCTTGACCCGAAACTTACCGCGCCCCATTTCCACATCATTACGCTCATACTGTACATTCGTTAGTGCTTTTAGCAATTCCCTTTGATCATATTCCACACCCACACCTAAGGGGATCGAAGCCTTGAGATATTGTTCAGGAATACCCAAACCATAGATACAGCTTACCGAGGCGACCACAATCACGTCTTTACGCTCAAATAGCGATCGCGTGGCTGAGTGGCGCAACATATCGATTTCATCATTGATCGAAGCCGTCTTCTCAATATAAGTATCGGTAACAGGAATATAGGCTTCAGGCTGGTAATAATCGTAATAACTAATGAAATATTCGACGGCATTGTTAGGAAAGAATTCGCGCAATTCATTGCAAAGCTGTGCTGCCAAAGTTTTATTGTGGGCGAGAACTAAAGTTGGCTTTTGATATTTGGCGATCGCATTGGCGACGGTCATGGTTTTGCCAGTCCCCGTTGCGCCCAAAAGAGTTTGATAACGCAGTCCTTTTTGCAATCCGTCGAATAATTGGGCGATCGCTTTCGGTTGATCGGCGGTTGGCTGCCAAGGGGTGCGGATGTCAAACATTGCCATGAGCTTAGAAAATATTGGAGAAAGTGATCAAAATCAGCAATCTCTATCATATCAAACCAAAATTTTAGCTGTTATAGCTGCCGTCAACTATGATCTAAAAAGCAGACGCGGCGCGGAGCGACGCATCTACTTTTTGGGTTTTATAGTAAAGAAAAGGCGATCAGATATGTCGCCTTTTCTTTAGCTTTAGCTGGCTTGGCGCTCAAGAGCGCGATCGCCTGATTCTTGCTTATTCTCTACCACTTTCAACGCTGGCATCTCAGGAGGATTAGCGAGATAATCCGCAAGTTGCGCTTCGATTTGTTCGCGCACAATGGAGCGATATTCGAGGAAATGTTCGCCTTGAGCGCAAACTGACAGATAGCTCGTCACCACATTAGGGTAACGCTTCATCAAGTCAAAGAGATGAGCCCAAAATTGGAAACGAGTCTTGCGAACAACACCTTGTCGCCATGCCAAAATCAACAATGCTTTGATGGCAACTAAATCTGTTTTTTTCTTCTCGCCAGTTGGTTCACGCTTGATCCGCTTATATTGCGACTCACCCAAAATCAAGAAGTGGCGGTAGGTACGATTGAGAAAAACCAAGGGATCGTAAAGAGTCCAGAATGCATGAACATACTCAGTCGCAATATCTTCCAAGGGACGAGTAGGCATGAAATTCATCAAAGTGGCTTGATGCCCATTACTATTCTGCGTAATCATCCTGCCTTCTTTGTTTAGGCGATGCCAAAGCCCAGTATCGGGTAAGGCTTGCAGCATACTAAATAGAGCTGTAGGAACGGCAGTTAGTTCCACAAATTCGACAATGCGATCGCCTGCGCCTTTCTTCTCACCATCAAAGCCGATGATAAATCCAGCCATCACCCGAATTCCTGCTTTAGCGATGTTAATCACCGATTCTGAAAGCGGATCGCGATTATTTTGGAATTTCTTGGTGAGCGCTAAACTTTCAGTGTCAGGAGTTTCGATGCCAAGGAATACCGAACCGAAATTACATTCCACCATCATCTGCATCATTTCCGCATCTTGCGCCAAATCGACAGAAGCTTCCGTGGCGAAAGAGAACGGATAATTCCGTTCTTTCATCCAAGGTTTTAACTCTTGGAGCATTACTTTTACATTGCGCTTGTTGCCAATGAAGTTATCATCAACCATGAACACACTGCGTCTCCAACCGAGATCGTAGAGACATTGCAATTCAGCGAGAATTTGAGCAGGAGTCTTGGTGCGGGGCTTGCGTCCATACAAAACAATGATGTCGCAAAACTCGCATTGGAACGGGCAACCGCGTGAGAACTGCACCGACATTTCGGCATAGCGGTTCATTTCTAATAAATCAAATCTTGGGATTGGTGTATCTGTGACCGCAGGGCGCTCGCCATTTGCTCTCAAAATACCTGCGCGATCGCCTCTTTCGATCGCCTCAACAAACATCGGCAAAGTAATTTCGCCTTCATCGAGAATCAAAAAGTCTGCACCTGAAACTTTCGCTTCTTCAGGTAAAGCGGTTGGGTAAGGGCCACCCACCGCCACTAACTTACCGCGTTTTTTCGCTTCTTGGATTTGCGCCAAAAAATCTTCCTTTTGGACGATCATCGCCGAGAGAATCACCACTTCCGCCCATTCCCATTCGGCTTCAGTGACATCACGCACATTGCGATCGACCAGCTTAAATTCCCAAGTTTGCGGCAAAATTGCGGCAACTGTAGCCATTCCTAGAGGCGGAAGCTGAGCTTTATAGCCAACTAATTCTAGTGTTTTCTCAAATGACCAAAAGCTCTTGGGAAATAACGGGTAGAGGAGTAAGACACGCATTATGTTTTGGGGTTGGTTTTATATATTTTAGCAAAAGTGGCATAAGGGACGTGCCGCTAAATAAAGTACCAACTAGCTAAGGCTAGACGAATCTGCTACTGTCAAGTAATTGGTACTTTATTTTCACGCTCGTCCCTAACGCGATGATATCAATGTTTTATCATCAAACTAGCTGGCGATCGCCTTCTTGATTTCTACAGGGGCCGTCATAGAGAAAATTAGTACTAACCACTTTTAGAAACCAAAAAACTTTCCAATCATACTAACGAGATTACCAATAAATTGGAAATTTCTTTCTAATGGCGTGAGTTTTTTTACAGGAGCAATAGCTTGTCGTAAAAATATGCCTTTTCCAGAAAATTGACTGTCAATCAACGAAATTTTATTACGGAAATACGGCCAAAATGTTTCTGTCCGAATAGTTGAGTAAGCTAATTGACTGTCAAACCCCACCAATAATCGACTTTCAACACTGGTTTTTGCTGGCGATGTTTCCATTGCATATATGCCACCTCTCCCTTCTAAATAGAGTTGGCCCGTCCCATAAAAAATAATGTATCGATGTTGTCCTATTAACCAGCTATGCAAACTCCATGACCATTGAGTTCTTAATTGAATATTTCCAGAGATCCCCACAATATAGGCTGGGTGAATAACAATTCCAGAATGTTGTTGTAATTGGATCGCAGTAATATAATTACCCTCTACCTTAGGAGATAAGACAACAGTTCCATCTTCATCTGTATTCTTGATCGTAAATTCTGTTAACTCAACTAAACCTGATACATAGCTAATAAATGGGGCAGACCATTTCCAAAATAGTCGTGTTCGCCTAGCCAGATTCCGATCATATTGATTCATGTAATCCATCCTTATCCATAAAGGATTAGAAAAATCAACCTTGATAGCGATTGTTTTTTCTGCATTTTTATAGAGAATATCTCCAGAGTTCGTTGGCTCAGTTAATTGAATAGGAGAAGCCTTCTCTGCAAAACGAGCAACTCCAAAAAAGCACAATATTTTCGACAAAGGAGAAGCTAATAAAACAAAAAGAACAATGGACAAGATATGCGCCCAATTATTATAAAAATTCACCTCTAATAATTTCCATATTCCACTCGTATCATTAAGTTGGACTAGCTTTTTTCCTAGTTCTTTATTGAGTTCAAGGTACTTTATCTTTGCCTCGAAATATACTTTGTACGTAAGACCTCAATAAACGCTGAGAGCAAAAAATATGGCTATGACAAAGCCCGTCAATGAATATACGCATCAAGATATTTTCCCAAAAAAGGCTAGGTGGGAGCGGGAACCTTCTTAGCCGCTTTAGCCCGAATTAGATCT
>JBDNJN010000142.1:0-11977 GCA_041687725.1 Pseudanabaena sp. | reverse complement strand
GAAACTGGTGCAGTGAGTCCAAAAGACGATGACCTGTATCTTCGGACGTAAAGCTCAAAGTACGAGTCTCCTGTAAAAGAGCTTTCTTCGGGAAGCCCGCGCTCTAACTGTACTCAGTTGAGCGTCGGGAGGATGTCACAACGTAAGCATTTCCATCAAAGTTGAATAATCCGCTTTTTTTAATAGGTTTCCCGATATTTTTTTTGCTGCTACAAGTCCCCTCGACACTTGTACTGCTCAAACGTCTTAGCACAGCCCGCGATCGCACGCCGCCATTATTACCACTTGAGCCATCTGCCGAAGCCTTAGCCAAGCAAAATCCTCAAGTCTCGATTGTCATCCCTACACTCAATGAAATTGATCGCTTACCAACTTGTTTAGAAGGCTTGCGTGATCAGGCTGCCAAAGAAATTATTGTTGTGGATAGCCGATCGCAGGATGGCACACCTGAATATGTGCAGAAATTACAAAAAGATTTTCCGATTCCTTTAAGGTTAATTACCGACGATCCTTTGCCAGTTGGTTGGGTTGGTCGTCCTTGGGCGTTGCATACAGGATTTTTGAATAGCGATCCGACTAGCGAATGGGTGTTGGGTATCGATGCTGATACATTGCCACAGAAGGGACTGGTGGCGAGTTTTGTCGAAAAAGCTAAAACCGATAACTTTGATATTGTGTCACTGTCGCCGAAGTTTATTCTCAAGACCGCAGGCGAACAATGGCTACAACCTGCGCTATTAATCACCCTCATTTTTCGGTTTGGCGCAACAGGCGATCGCACTCAATTTACGGAAGATCGGGTGATGGCAAATGGTCAATGCTTTTTATCTAAACGCGCCAAGCTGGTCGAGCTAAACGGCTATGAACTGGCTAAATCATCATTTTGTGATGATGTCACCCTCGCCAGAGCCGCCGCCCAGCGTGGCGCAAAGGTCGGATTTCTCGATGGTGCAGCGCTGATGCAAGTGCGGATGTATACATCAATGGCGGAAACATGGCGCGAATGGGGGCGATCGCTCGATCTCAAAGATGCTGCGACACCGAGCCAAACCTTTGCCGATGGCCTATTACTCACCGCCGTTCAGGGTTTGCCATTACCAATGTTAATCGCGCTTTCGATATGGCAACCAACAACATCACTATTGATGAATAGCCTATTTTGGCTCAATGCCTTTCTCGTATTCATCCGATGCTTGCTAGTATTTGGCATTCGCACCAGTTATACCGAAGTTGGCTTTTGGTTTTGGCTATCCCCCCTCGCCGATCCTTTTGCCGTAATTCGCATCTGGATTTCGGCACTCACCAAACCTAAAAGTTGGCGCGGACGCACTTACACCTAGAAAATCATACAAAACCATCCAGAACAATGGGCTTAAGCCCATTGCCCCAGCGATCAATCTAGAAAAATGCAACGCGACTATCAAATCCTTGGCGGCGAATAGTTGAGTTTAAAGTGTCGGCACTAGGGCGATCGGGATAGCCCTGTACTTCGATATAAGTGCCGCGATAAGAAGATCGCAACTGAGCATTTGGGGCGATCGCTTGGACTCGTTGCAACTCAGATACCAAGCCTGTGGGAATAATTACGAAATAGCGTAACTGCACTCCAACGGGCAGATTTTGAGCAGCGATCGGCGGCATCACCTGATTGGGATATGGCTGAATTTGTGGTGGAAGTGGTTGAGGCGATCGCACAATTTCGATCGCATTACTATTGGGAAATCCTGAGTTAGGCACATTCGGTAATGGCTCATTCGGAAGCGATACAGGAAGCGACTCCACAGGAAATGGAGCAGATGAAGCTGGAAAATTACTGGGAGGTATTGAATTTGCAGGCGGGAAAGTTGCAAATTTACCCTGCACAGTTTGAATTTGTGGATTCAAACCTGCTTGAGTAAATTGCGCGGCGCGACGTTGGGCAAGATTTAAGTTATTAAAGCGACCTAATTGCACAATCCGCTCACCCGTATTTAGGCGGCTAAGAAATGCATCTGGAGCTAATATCTTGGCCTGTTGGATATTTGCCACATTGGGTAAATATACGAGGTACTGATTAGCAGTCGAGGGTGAAGCTGTGGGTAAAGAGTCATTTGGGAAAAACTGTGCAGAAGTAGGAGCGCTAAAAGCAATCAAAATACTGGTGCTAGCACTCAAGAGTGAGCCTAGTCCTAGGGCAAAACTACGAAGATGTTTCTGTGTGTGGAGTCTCATATGCTTGCCAGACGGAGTTATCGAAAAAACAAAATTGGGCGCGATTGTAACATATGAAGGAAGCGATCGCCAGTTTTTCTGGGTTTAAAATTGCTATAGAATACTTAAGCAACAACACTACACATCGCAATATTGCAATACATCCATGAGTGGAACCAAGCTCTACGAAGGCAAAGCCAAAATCCTGTTTACTACAGAAGATCCCCATATTTTGCTGTCGCGATACAAAGACGATGCAACCGCATTCAATGCTCTAAAAAAAGGGACGATCTCTAACAAAGGGGAAATGAACTGTGCGATCGCCTCGCACATTTTTCAATATTTGGAGACGCAAGGTATTGCCACTCACTTCATTAAGCAAGTCTCACCTAATGAGATGCAAGTTGCTGCGGTCAAGATATTACCGATCGAAGTCGTTGTCCGCAATATTGCCGCAGGTAGTATTTGCAAACGCCTTGGTTTAGAGCAAGGTCAACCTATCAAACAGCCCCTAGTCGAATTTTTCTATAAAAATGACGATTTGGGCGATCCTTTGATTACCGATGCCCATGTTGCCATGCTCGATCTCGCTACGCCCAAACAAGTTGCTCAACTCAAACAACTTGCTCTCGATATTAATCAGCATTTACAGACATTTTTTGATCGCTGCAATTTGCTTCTAGTTGACTTTAAGGTGGAAATTGGCGCTGATATTAACGGACGTTTATTGCTAGCCGATGAAATTAGCCCCGATACCTGTCGCCTCTGGGATAAAGCGATCGCTGATCCTAGCGATCGGATTATGGATAAAGATCGTTTTCGTCAAGATCTCGGCAATGTCGCTGAAGCCTATCAAGAAGTAATGCAGCGAGTTTTGGCAGCGATCGGCTAAATTTAGCTTCAATCAATGACTGATCGCGATATGGTTATATTCAAAGTTATGATAGTAAATTGCTATTGCCAGAAACTTTCTGTCCAGATCTGTTCGTCAAGTTTCCTGTTAAGTATGCTGTTTAAATATTCTGTAGGTGTTTGGAAGACTTTATGCGTATAAACTTGCTCGTATTCACAGCCATTGCCGCCAGCACATTAGTGACAAGTCCTTTGCTGGCTGCTCCTAAACAAGAGATTGCTCAAGCGCCATCCCCGCAGCCAATTACTCCAAGTACACCAGTCTCACCAAATACACCAGACTCACCAAATACACCACCAACCTTTAACCTTCCCTCTACTACTCCCACGCCACCCGCCGCAAATGAAACTCAAGTATTAGTGGGAGAAGTTGCGATTAAAACTCCAGAAGGACAGCCACCCCTGCCTCCTGAGCTTGAGCAAAGAATTTATGATGCGATCGCCACAAAACCAGGGCGGACAGTAACGCGCACTCAACTCCAATCCGATATTAATGCGGTATTTGCGACAGGCTTTTTCTCAAACGTTCAAGCCGAGCCAGAAGATACAGACATTGGCGTTCGGGTAACTTTCTTTGTATTACCAAATCCTGTTCTCAAGGCTGTCAATGCAGACGGGACAAAAGTACTCGAAGAAGGCGTAATTAATCGCATTTTTGGCTCACAAATTGGCAAGATCACCAATCTCAAAGATATCCAAACAGGAGTTAAGGAACTTGAAAAATACTATCAAGATAAAGGCTATGTTTTAGCCCAAGTTGTTGACATCAAAGCGACACCTGAAGGTAACATCAATCTAGTTGTATCTGAAGGGGCGATCGAAGGCATTAAAGTTGCTTTTATCAATGAAGATGGCAAAACCGTAGACAAGGACGGTAAACCTGTCACTGGTTCTACTCGCGACTTTATTATTACCCGCGAATTGACCGTTAAAGAGGGGGAAATTTTCAATAAAAATGCAATTCAGAGTGATTTACAAAAAGTTTTCGCTCTTGGTTTATTTGAAGATTTAAACATTGGTCTTGCCCCAGGTACTGACCCACGCAAAGTAATCGTGACGGTTAATGTCAAGGAACGCAACACAGGCTCGATCGCCGCAGGTGCGGGTTTAAGTTCATCGACAGGTCTATTCGGTACGGTCAGCTTCCAGCAGCAAAACCTTGGCGGCAACAACCAAAAGCTCGGTTTAGATATTCAAGTTGGTCAGCGCGAATTACTATTTGATCTCAACTTCACCGATCCTTGGCTGGCTGGTGATCCTTATCGCACTTCCTTTACGGCGAATATCTTTAACCGCAATTTGTTTAGCTATATTTTTGATACTCCTGTTGGCGCTCCACCAGATAACAGTGACATTCGGATTAACCGACTGGGCGCAGGTTTCAGTTTTTCTCGACCTCTTGGCGCTGCGACAACTGCCTCACTAGGCTTGCGCTACGAACGAGTCACCACCCTTAACAGTAATTCAAATGAAGTCGTTGCTAATGACTTCAAAGGCAATCCTCTAACCGCTAGTGGGACTGGACGCGATGACTTGATGCTGCTGCAATTTGCCTACGCCACCGATCAACGCGACAACCCGATTAAACCATCCTCTGGCTCCGTATTTCGGGTTGCCATGGAGCAATCGATCCCCATTGGTCTAGGCTCAATTTTCTTAAATCGAGTTCGGGCTAGCTACAGCTACTTTATTCCTGTTAGTTTCTTAAATTTTTCCGAAGGTACACAGGCTCTTGCCTTTAACCTTCAAGCTGGAACAGTACTTGGTACTTTGCCTCCTTACGAAGCATTTCAACTTGGTGGTAGTAACTCAGTCCGCGGTTGGGATGAAGGCAAAATTGGTAGCGGTCGCACCTTTGGTATTTTCTCGGCAGAATATCGCTTTCCTGTGTTTAGTATCGTCGGTGGGGTGCTGTTCTTCGACTATGGTACGACTTTAGGATCTGACTCATCTGTACCAGGCAATCCTTCAGGAGCACGAGGTAAACCCGGCAGTGGCGCAGGTTATGGCATTGGCGTGCGGGTACAATCGCCCCTTGGCTCGATCAGGGTAGACTATGGCTTAGCATCAAATGGTGGTACGCAGTTTAGCTTTGGTCTAGGAGAGAAATTCTAGTCATGCTCTACCAACAGACGATCGCTGCGCCATTTTCGCTCTTCGGGATTGGGCTGCATAGTGGGGAGCAGGTTTCGGTAACTGTGAGTCCTGCGCCGATCAACTCAGGGCGCTACTTTGTTTATGATGGCGTAAAGATCCCTGCGGATACGAGCGTAGTTGCGGCTTCGCAGTTATCAACAGAGTTGCGCCAAAATGGCACAGGTGTTCGCACAGTTGAGCATTTGCTATCAGCTTTGTTTGGGATGGGTGTGCATAATGCCTGTATCGAACTCGATCGCCCCGAATTGCCGATTCTTGATGGTTCGGCTTTGCCTTGGGTTGAGGCGATCGCCAAAGTTGGTATCGAGACTCAAGTGGAAGGCGATCGCTTAATTCCTCTAACCGAGCCAGTTACAGTTCGTAAAGGTGATAGCTTTGTAACCGCAATTCCTGCGGATACATTGCGCTTTACCTATGGCATCGAATATCCAACTAAGGCGATCGGTGAGCAATGGTTTAGCTGGTCGCCCGCGATCGCTAACTTTAGTGAAAGATTTGCCGATGAAATTGCCCCTGCTAGAACTTTTACGCTCGCGGCATATATTGACCAAGCTCGTGCAGCAGGACTAATCAAAGGCGGTAGTCTGGAAAATGCGCTTGTTTGTGACGGCGATCGCTGGATCAATCCGCCCCTGCGTTTTGACAATGAACCATGTCGTCATAAACTTTTAGATCTCATTGGTGACCTAAGCTTGCTAGGATTTTTACCAAGAGCGCATATTCTTGCCTACAAAGCCAGTCATCATCTTCATGCCGAGTTTGCGATCGCCGTCGCTGCGTACCGTCAATGACAGTCCTAAAATATTGAAATAAATCTTAAATATGTCAACTTTGACCGAAGAATCCAGCATAAATATCCCCGATCTAGATAATGATACCGATGATATCAATGTCACCACTAGTAAAATTTTGATGATCGAAGATATTCAGAAATTACTGCCCCATCGCTATCCATTTCTGTTAGTTGATCGCATCATTGATTTTGTGCCGAATAAGTCCGCTACAGGGATTAAAAATGTCACTTTCAATGAACCATTTTTTCAAGGGCATTTTCCTGAACGTCCAATCATGCCAGGTGTGTTAATCGTTGAGGCGATGGCGCAAGTAGGTGGTATTGTGCTGAGACATTTACCAGGCATGGAAAATCAACTGTCACTATTTGCAGGTATCGATAAAGTCCGATTCCGTCGTCCTGTAGTTCCGGGCGATCGCTTAACAATCACGACCGAATTGATAGTTTCACGCAAACGCTTTGGTAAGATGCATGGGCGTGCAGAAGTTGATGGTCAATTAGCCTGCGAAGGTGACTTGATGTTCTCATTAGTTAGTCTTTAAGTTTTTATAGGGTGCTTCACGCTCTACAAAAACACCATTTCTCATCTGGCGATCCAGCGCGATCGCAAATCCAGCGATCTATCTTAGTATCAAGCGAGCCAAACTTTTTATGCCTGTGTCTCATGCGCCTGTGTCTGAATTTATTCACCCGACAGCCATAGTGCATCCTGATGCCCAACTCCATCCGACTGTCAAAGTTGGAGCTTATGCTGTCATCGGTGAGCAGGTGAAAATTGGCGCTCATACTGTCATTGGACATCATGTTATTGTCGAAGGACGCACCGAAATCGGCGATCGCAACCAAATTTATGCAGGAGCGGCGATCGGGCTAGATTCTCAAGACTTAAAATATTCGGGAGCCGCTAGCCTCGTCCGCATCGGCAATGACAACCGCATTCGTGAGTATGTCACGATTAATCGCGCCAATGAAGCTCATGAAGTTACTTCAATTGGTCATGGCAATCTATTGATGGCATATGTCCATGTCGGGCATAATTGCGAAATCGAAGATCGCGTAATTATTGCCAATAGTGTGGCTCTCGCAGGGCATGTACATATTGAGTCCCACGCTCGAATTAGTGGTGTTCTCGGTGTGCATCAGTTTGTGCGAATTGGTCGTCTGTCAATGGTGGGCGGAATGAGCCGAATTGAGCGTGATGTCCCTCCTTACACTTTGGTTGAGGGCAATCCATCGCGTGTGCGTACTCTTAATCGTGTTGGGATCGATCGCGCTGGTTTGGACGCACAAACTCAGCAGCTACTTAAGGGGGCGTTTCGATTGCTTTATCATCAAGATCTCACGCTAGTTGAAGCCCTTGAGAAACTAATCACCTTTGCTGATAACTCCCATGTTCAGCATCTGCGACAATTTATGCAGGATTCGATTACGATCTCTGGACGGCGCGGCCCAATTCCCCGCCGTTTGTAATTAAGAATTAGCGGTGCGGCGCGATGCGCCGCACCGCTAATTCTTAATTACCAGATTTTCCAGTCATCCCATTTGAGATTAAAAATGGAAGTATCGGGAAAGGCGATCGCATTATTATTCTGGACTAGCTTTTGCTGTAATCGCGCAAGTTCGGGACTGATCCTCGGTAAACTTTCAACTAATTGATAGGGTAAAATCCCTTCAGCCAGAGCAAAAGAAGCCGTTGTCGCGGCGGCGGCTCCCACTGACCACTCATAAGAATGAACCCGATAACCTGCGGCGACAATGTAGCTAAAGGCAATATTTTTGCCAGACACAATCAGGTTATCGATTTTTTGAGGAATTAGCGATCGCAATGGGATCTGACCAGGAAAAGCAGCTCCATGACCATTGCGAACTCCTGCCCGTTCGGTATTGCCAGCTTTTTCGACTGGATATTCAGTTAAGCAAGGATGAAAGTCAAGCTGATATTGAGAAATGCCGATCGCATCAGGATAAATAGTTGAACGGGTACGGCGCGAAATTTGATTGGGAGCAGTGTTATTTTTAATCGCGCTAGTCGATCCTAAACCAGCTAGAGCATTCCATAAATTGCGATAGGCTTCTTGAGAGAGATTTTCGCGATAGACTTCTGTACTAAAGTCTACTCGTGAGACATCAATCTCAGACATACTAAAACCTTCAGGATAGCCATAGGAAGGACGACCAATAATTCGCCGTGATTCACGAATGTAAGGATATTTGGATAGACCATGCAAGGTTCCCATGGGCGAGTCAAAACCTGTTAATAAACGATGATTGGGAAATGGCTTTTTCCAATCAGTTTTTTGTTGCGAATCCGTTGTTCCTGCGACTAGCCAATAGTAAAAACCAAGTGCGATTTCTTCACCACTTTTGAGAGTTTCTGCACGTAATCCGCCCATCCATCCATTTGACTCTAGTTGTCCCAATTGCTGCAATTGTGTTCTGGAATAGATGAGATTATCTTGCGATGTTCCTGGGCGATAGTCATTGCCCCAAACCCAGTTTTGCATGGAGATATCTCCCGCTTTCATTGGAGAAACGCCAAAGGCATTTTTTTTAGAGTTCTCTGATTCGGCGCTTAAAATGCGGCGATAGGTGAAGATTGTGTCAAAGTTAGCGAGATTTGGCTTCGGGTCGGAGCCGTAATAGGGCAGGTAGCGATCGTAAAAACTAGGTTTTTTTTGTGGTTGTGGTTCTGGAGTTTGCTCCATTGCGAAAGTATAGGTAAAGCCTTGAGTACAGTAAGCATCATTTTCGGTTACGGGTGAAGATGGATTGAGATACGATCGCGGATCGAGCCCCAAGCGATAGGGAACGTCAGCTAGAGCAATAATTTCACCTGTTTCAGTGGAGTCAATTACAAACCAATTGGTCGGCTGCTTTGCTGCACTAGGATTTTTTGGACTGGCAAGGGGCATAAAGTGAATTACTTCTTTTTGCAATCGCGATGAATTTTCGTAACGATAGGCCTCATCAATAATTTGCGAGAGCAGTTCAGTATTTAGCGGTGGCGTATTCGGTGCAGGACGATGCTGGATGGCGATCACGCGATCAATCTGTTTACCGTCAGCACTCATTTCCAGCTTTTTAATCACCGTATTTGGGAACCATTTCAATTTGCCATTCCCCTTTTGAGCGGCTTCCTGCAACATGTTGACAAGTATTTGTTGCGCGGTATTGGGAATGAAACAAGAAACACTTACCCAACAATCCCCAGCATTCAGTCTTCCATATTCCTGCTCAATTCGCTTGCGAAATTCTATATATCCTTGCGGAAAGAACCAAAGATTGCGTTGTTTTTTGGCTTCATCTAGCGCCGATGTACCTTGAGAAGTGAGTTGTCCACCCATCCAGTCAGTAATCTCGGTCATGCAAACGGTGCGCCCTGCGAGTAGCCCTTCATAGGCGGCCGACGTACCTGCTAAACCACCACCAACAATCAAAATTTCGCATTCTTCGCCGCGATTTGGTGTTTTGGGAATGGCGGTTTGCGCGATCGCGATATCAGTAATTGATACTGTACCTAACGCGATCCAAAATCCAACCGTAGAGGCGATCGCGCCAATAGAAATACGCTTCGTGCATTCTAATTTAATCACTTTCATAACTATTTATCCTTCATTACTGAGACAAGCTTCGATCACTGCCCGATCGCTTTTCACATTTTAAGGCTTGGGCGATCGCTATTAACTACTCCAAATCTAAAAATACTGACGAAGTTGTGTCTGATGGTAGTGTTTCACATTTGTTGAATCATAAAACTTCATAGAAGGTGTAAATTCAAACCAGCTATATTTTCCGTATTTTGACTTCTATTGGTTTTCAACAAATGTGCAATACGACCGAATATCCCACCCCGCCCTAACTAGAGCAGGTAAAATATACTATGTGCAAATATCTTGTTCTGAAAGCTCTTGTTTATCAGTCATTTTCCGATAAATTCAAATTATTTAGGAATTGTTCACTTAATTATATGTCAATGTACGAATGGGCAAAATTACATGATTAACAATCCATTTTTGCCGCAGCGATTGGTGGGTAGGCAATCACAATTAGAACAAATTAGTCAAATTTTATTAGAAGATGGCGATTTGTTGATCGCTGGAGTGGCTGGAAGTGGGCGCAGAACTTTGGTGAAATGGGCGGCTCGCAAAGCTGGTGCAAGGGTGATTACTGTCGATTGTTTGCGAGCAACTGATGGCGATCGCTTTTTGAAATTATTAGCTGCAAGTTTACTGAATACTTTCGATCCCCCCGATGAACTGAGTAAACTGCAAAATTTACTTAAAGATCAACCCGTTACTTTTGATGTAACCGAACAATCTAAACCTCAGATGCTTTGGAAGCTCTCGTCTGCGGGAATCTGGAATTTATTTGAGAATTTGCTGAGTGTTCCGCAACAGATGGCAGAGTGGCTCGATTGTCGAGTGGCGATCGTTTTGCATAACTTCACCCATATTCGCTCATGGGATCGCAAAGGTGAATGGGAAGAGTATTTGCGGCGGGAAATTCAATTGCAAAGTCGGGTGAGTTATCTCTTGATTGCTACAGTTCCCGAACCTTGGATGCACAAGTTAAGTCTACATGTGGTTGAGCTTCCACCGCTCAGTAATACGGAGCTTTGCGAATGGCTAGAACCAACAATGCAAGAAAAGGGCTTAAAGTTCGATCCGATTACTAATTCATTATCGCTATTTACAGAATATATTCAAGGAAGTCTTAGCGATGCGATCGCCTTAATCAGACGCATTTGGATTGATTCTTTAACTCAAAAAGATGCTAAATCAGAATTTTTGATTCAATCGCACCATATTCATCAGAATATGCTTGCCTTAATCGAAGACCTTGCGCCTACCTTTGAGTCCTTGATTATGCTATTACCACCAACTCAGGTGCGGGTATTAGAGAGTCTAGCGATCGATCCTACGGTTAGCCCTCATAGTCGTGAATATATTCAAAAGCATCAACTTTCTAAGGGCGGAAGCTTGCAAGGAGCGCTCGATAGTTTGGAACAGAAAGGATTAGTTTATGGTGCAAAATATGGTTATCGAATTGCGCTACCAACTTTGCAGTTTTGGCTAAAAGAGCGCTTGGGGTAAACAATGCAAAATATTATTATTCATACATTACCGATAGAAGTTGTGCATCTCATCGCCGCAGGCGAAGTGATTGACTCGTTGGCGGCGGTGGTAAGAGAACTCGCGGAAAATGCGATCGATGCCAAGGCAACGCGGATTGTGATTTCGATTTGGACAGAGACGCTCTCGGTGCAAGTAAGTGACAATGGCTGTGGCATGGCGATCGCGGATTTATCTCAAGCAGCAACACCGCACACGACTAGCAAAATTAACAATGCCGAAGATTTACGCCAAATTGATAGTTTAGGCTTTCGGGGTGAGGCGCTTTATAGTCTTGCTCAACTTGCGGATCTGACTATTTGTAGCCGCCCAATCTTAGAGCCAGTCGGCTATCAGGCTAATTACGATCAGCATGGCAATTTGCAAACTAGCCCGAAAGTGGTGGCGATCGCTACAGGCACAGTCGTCACAGTTCGCAATCTCTTTTCCCGTTATCCCAATCGCTTACAATCCTTGCCTAGTAATTCGCAACAGGTTCGCAAGGTGCAATTACAAATTCAGCAAATGGCGATCGCTAATCCCCAAATTAACTGGCAAGTAAGTCTCGATCAGAAGGAATGGATCACGATTTGGGCAGGAGAGAATGCGAGTGAGATTTTGTCGCAAATTGTTAGCTCGATTCAGCCTTATGATCTGACTCATAAAGAGTTTGCCCTCACCCCCCAGCCCCCTCTCCCTAGGCAGGGTGGTTTCATTTTCGGAAAGGGTTAGAGGGTAAGAACTTTCAGGTTGCGCCAGAGGAAATGAATGGAGAGAAATCAGGAAGAGCAGGAGAGAATATCAAAAGCTTGAT
>JBDNJN010000141.1:0-11487 GCA_041687725.1 Pseudanabaena sp. | reverse complement strand
TAATCTTACAGGACTGACTGTTGCTAGCATTTTGGACTTCCCATTCTAAATATGCTCAATTCTCCCGTTTTGTCTTTGCCATTTCTTCTTTGTTAAGAAATGTCTACTGTTTTGTTAAGAAACGTGTGCGGTTGCCCTACCTTTTGAGTGATTATTTCATGAGATCGCCACTTGAACTGAGCAATTGCTCAAGTCATCTAACCTAAGACAGAGATTTATTAGTAGAATCTAAAGTAGCGATTGTAACTTCTCAATTACGTCCTAACTAACATAATCCTTATAAATACCATTCTTTTCAGTCCATGATGAATAGCAACGCATTGCCAGTAAAACAAGGTTTGTACGATCCCCAATTTGAACACGATGCTTGTGGGGTCGGGTTTATCGTTCATAAATTAGGTAAAAAATCCCATGCGATCGTGGCGCAGGGTTTGCAGATTTTAGAAAATCTCGAACATCGCGGCGCGTGCGGTTGCGAGACAAATACGGGTGATGGTGCAGGGATTTTGATGCAGCTCCCTCATAAATTTTTGGTAAAAGTGGCGGCGATCGCAAATATTACTTTGCCAGAAGTGGGTCAGTACGGTGTGGGCATGGTTTATGGTTCGCCCGATCCTGATACTCGTAAGAATGGCAGACAAGCTTTTGAAAAGCTCGTGGAATCGGAGGGTTTGAAGGTTCTAGGCTGGCGCGATGTGCCGACTGATAATGGATCATTGGGGGCGACAGCGCAGGCGAGCGAGCCATTCATGCAGCAAGTATTTATTGCGCGATCGCCTAATCTTGTTGACGATCTCGCCTTTGATCGCAAGTTGTTTGTATTGCGTAAACTCGCCCACATGGCAATTCGCGTCTCCAAGATTGATGAATATTGGTATCCTTCCAGCCTTTCCTGTCGCACGATTGTTTACAAGGGAATGTTGATGACGGCTCAGGTGGGGATGTATTACCCTGATTTGCGCGATCCCGATATGGAGAGCGCTCTGGCTCTAGTTCACTCGCGCTTTAGTACGAATACTTTCCCCAGTTGGGAGCGATCGCACCCTTACCGCTACATTGCCCACAATGGCGAAATCAATACTTTGCGCGGCAATATTAACTGGATGCTGGCGCGTCAGTCGATGCTTGAATCGGAACTATTTGGCGATGACATGGCAAAAATCAAGCCCGTCATTAATATTGATGGTAGTGACTCCACGATTTTTGATAATGCTTTGGAATTGTTGGTACTTTCAGGGCGATCGCTGCCTCATGCCGTGATGATGATGATTCCTGAGCCTTGGACAGCCCATGAATCGATGAGTGATGAGAAAAAAGCATTTTATGAATATCACTCTTGTTTAATGGAACCTTGGGATGGTCCTGCCTCGATCGCCTTTACCGATGGCACGATGATCGGCGCAGTGCTTGATCGCAATGGTTTGCGTCCTTCGCGCTATTACGTCACTAAGGATGATTTGGTGATCTTCGCATCAGAAGCGGGTGTATTAGAAATTGAACCCGAACGCATTGAATCGAAAGGTCGTTTGCAACCAGGTCGGATGTTCCTTGTGAATATGGAAGAAGGTCGCATTGTTGCTGATGAAGAAGTCAAGCATCAAATCGCAACTGAGCATCCATATCGCGAATGGATTAATCAGCACATGGTAGACATCGCGAATATTAAAGATGCAGAAGTTGTCGCAGAATTAGAAGCTCCAGCGCTCACTCAGCGTCAAATGGCTTTTGGTTATTCCTTTGAAGATTTGCGGATGTTGCTTACCCCAATGGCGAGAGATGGTGTCGAAGCGATCGGTGCAATGGGAACGGATACACCTTTAGCAATTCTTTCCAATCGTCCTAAACTTCTCTATGATTATTTCCAACAGCTATTCGCACAGGTGACAAATCCACCGATTGATTCTATTCGTGAAGAGATTATTACTTCGGCAGAAACGACAATTGGAGCAGAACGGAATTTATTAAAACCTGAGCCAGAAAGCTGTCATTTAATTGAGTTAAAAACTCCGATTCTCAGTAACGCCGAACTTGCGAAGCTGAAGCACATCAATGAAGGTGGTTTTAAATCGGTGACGATTTCCACTTTGTTTGATCCTAAATCTGGCGTTGCGGGATTAGAATCTGCGATTACCGAAATTTGCGCTAAAGCTGACCAAGCGATCTCAAATGGTGTGAGTATCGTGATTCTTAGCGATCGCGGTGTGAATCCCGAAAATGCTCCCATCCCTGCATTACTGGCTCTATCAGGATTACATCACCATCTCATCCGCACAGGCACAAGAACCAGAGTCGGACTTGTTCTCGAATCAGGCGAACCTAGAGAAGTACATCACTTCGCATTGCTAATTGGTTATGGTTGCGGCGCAATCAATCCCTATCTTGCCTTTGAGACGATCAAAGACATGATCGATCAGCATCTATTAGTGAATGTTGATTTCAAAACTGCTTGCAAGAATTTTATCAAATCTGCAACTAAAGGCGTAACTAAAGTTGCTTCTAAAATTGGTATTTCTACCATTCAGAGCTATCGTGGCGCTCAGATTTTTGAAGCTGTCGGCTTAAATCATTCCCTAATTAACAAGTACTTTACTCGGACAGCCTCACGCATTGAAGGCGCAGATTTGGAAGTAATTGCCAAAGAAGCGATTGCCCGTCATAGCCACGCTTTCCCAGATCGTCCCGCTAGTGGCAACACTCTTGATGTCGGCGGTGATTACCAATGGCGCAAAGATGGCGAAGCGCACTTATTTAGTCCTGAAACCATTCACGCTTTGCAAAAAGCAACTCGCGATGGCAACTACGAACAATTCAAAAAGTATTCTGCCCTCGTCAATGAACAGAATCAGCAGCATTTCACCCTACGCGGCTTGCTTGATTTTAAAGCCCGCGAATCGATTTCTATCGATGAAGTGGAACCCATTGAGTTGATTTTGCGCCGCTTCAAAACTGGTGCGATGAGCTATGGTTCGATTTCGCAAGAAGCCCATGAAGCTCTGGCGATCGCCATGAATCGCGTCGGCGGCAAGTCCAACACAGGTGAAGGCGGCGAAGATAGCGATCGCTACACATGGACAAACGATCTCGGCGATTCTAAAAATAGCGCGATCAAACAGGTTGCTTCAGGTCGCTTCGGTGTCACCAGTCTCTATCTCTCCCAAGCCAAAGAACTACAAATCAAAATGGCTCAAGGCGCAAAACCAGGGGAAGGTGGTCAGTTACCTGGCAAGAAAGTCTATCCTTGGATCGCCAAAGTGCGCCACTCCACTCCTGGTGTAGGCTTGATTTCACCACCTCCTCACCATGACATCTACTCTATTGAGGATCTAGCAGAACTCATTCATGACCTTAAAAATGCCAATCGAGCCGCCCGTATCAGCGTCAAATTGGTGTCAGAAGTAGGCGTAGGCACGATCGCCGCAGGGGTTTCTAAAGCCCATGCCGATGTGGTTCTCATCTCTGGCTATGACGGCGGTACGGGCGCATCACCCCAAACCTCCATCAAACACGCTGGTTTACCTTGGGAACTTGGATTAGCCGAAACCCACCAGACCCTCGTTCTCAACAATCTCCGCAGTCGCATCGTTGTTGAAACTGATGGACAAATGAAGACAGGTCGTGATGTCGTCATCGCCGCCCTCCTTGGTGCGGAAGAGTTCGGCTTTGCCACCGCGCCCCTCGTCACTCTTGGCTGCATCATGATGCGCGTCTGCCATCTCAACACCTGCCCCGTCGGTGTCGCCACCCAAGATCCGCAACTGCGCGACAAGTTCACAGGCGATCCCGCCCACACCGTCAACTTCATGACCTTTATCGCTATGGAAGTTCGCGAACTGATGGCAAAACTTGGTTTCCGCACTCTCAATGAAATGGTCGGTCGTACCGAAGTCCTAGAAGCGAAGCAAGCGGTCGAGCATTGGAAAGCGAAAGGTTTAGACTTCTCGGAGATCCTCTACCAGCCTGAGGTCGGTGAAGATGTCGGTCGCTATTGCCAAATCCCTCAAGATCATGGCTTGGATAAATCCCTTGATATGACCTTGTTGTTAGATTTGTGTCAAGCGGCGATCGTGGATGGCGAACCTGTCGAAGCTACAGTCCCCATCCGCAACATCAACCGCGCTGTCGGTACGATTCTCGGCAACGAAATCACCAAGCGCCATTGGGAAGGATTGCCTGATGATACTGTGCATCTGCATTTCCAAGGTACTGCGGGTCAAAGCTTTGGCGCATTTGTGCCAGCAGGTGTCACTCTCGAACTAGAAGGCGATACGAATGACTATCTGGGCAAAGGTTTAAGCGGTGGCAAGATCATTCTCTATCCATCCAAAGCTTCCACTTTCATCGCTGAAGAAAACGTGATTGCGGGTAACGTCGCTCTCTATGGCGCAACCAAAGGCGAAGTCTATATTCGCGGTATCGCTGGCGAACGCTTTGGAGTGCGTAACTCTGGTGTGAACACAGTTGTGGAAGGAATCGGCGATCACGGTTGCGAATACATGACTGGCGGTAAAGTCGTTGTCCTCGGCTTAACAGGACGCAACTTTGCGGCAGGTATGAGTGGCGGTGTTGCCTACATTCTCGATGAGTCAGGCGATTTCGCCGCCCGTTGCAATACTTCAATGGTGGGCTTAGAAAAGCTCGAAGAGCCTGAAGAAATCAAGGATCTACGCCAGTTGATTCAGCAACACGTTGACTATACAGAAAGCGCAAAGGGTGAGAAAGTTCTCGCTGATTGGAATGCGATGATCCCCAAATTCGTGAAGGTGATGCCGAAGGATTACAAGCGGGTATTACAGGCGATCGAAAAGGCGATCGCCGATGGTTTGAGTGGTGATGATGCGCTCAATGCCGCATTTGAAGCCAACTCCCGTGATGTCGCCCGTATCGGTGGAAGTTAATTAAATATAACGAAAGGGGCTTAAGCCCCTTTCGTTATATTTAAGGATAATCAGACATAAGGCACTGGTTCCGCTTGATGAGATAAATGGCTATAAATGCTTGATACGTAAGGATTATAGTCATTTTGCAGGTAAATGCTTAAGATCCTTGCCCTAAGGATGTTTTATCGATTTTTCCTATCCAATGGAACCAGTGCCCAGAAGTCTTAGCTCGTTCAAAATATCAGTCCAGAATGCGATCGCTAGATCTAGCGATCGCATTCTGGACTGAATATAGCCCTTGAACTTTTAACAAACTGTATACCAGTTACAGTCGATGTCCCACAATTACGAAATCCTCATGATGCATTGATTTAGGATTACTGACCTCAATACAGCCTATTGAGGCTTTAAGGGATACAGAGAAATTTTTGAAAGTGCCGCAAAGCGGCATTTTCAAAAATTTCTCTGGGTTTTATGACAGCGCAAAGCGCTGTACCAAGAAAAAAAAGTTAAGATGGTAAGCTGTAAGTACAGTTTTTGATAATTCTTGTAATAAATAAGGTCACGACATCAAGTTATGGATGCAGTTGCAGTAAAGCCCAGCGACGTTAAACCTAGTGATATCCTGCGGCAAGCCGATACCGAAAAACTAGCGCGGATTCGCCACACTTGCTCTCATGTGATGGCGATGGCCGTCCAAAAGTTATATCCTGATGCTAAGGTGACGATCGGCCCTGCAACTGAGAATGGCTTTTATTATGACTTTGATCGCGCTGAGCATTTTACACCCAGTGATCTCAAGGCGATCGCCAAGGAAATGAAGCGGATCATCAAGTGGAATCAGCCTCTCGTGCGTCAGGAATTACCCCGTCCTGAAATGCTATCAGAAATCGAAAAGCTGAATGAGCCTTACAAAATTGAGCTACTAGCCGCCATTCCTGAAGGGCAAAATATTAGCCGCTACTTCATCGGTGATCCTGCCAAATTTGAGAAACAGCCTTGGTGGGACTTGTGCGCGGGCCCTCACCTCAATGCTACTGGCGATATTAATCCTGATGCTTTTGCGTTGGAGAGTATTGCGGGAGCTTATTGGCGTGGCGACGAAAAAAATCCCATGCTTCAGCGTATTTACGGCACGGCTTGGGAAAATCCTGAGCAGCTTGTTGCTTATCACGCCATGCTCGAAGAAGCCAAACGTCGCGATCACCGCACGATTGGTAAAGATTTACAACTGTTCAGCATTCAAGAAGAAGCTGGCGGCGGTTTGGTGTTTTGGCATCCACGCGGCGCGATTATCCGCAACATCATCGAGACTTTCTGGAAAGATACTCACGCGCAGAATGGCTATGAGGCGGTAACTACGCCGCACATGGCGAATCTCGATCTGTGGAAGATTTCAGGACATAATGACTTCTATCGCGAAAGTATGTTTCAGCCGATGGAAGTAGAACATCAGGTTTATCAGCTTAAGCCGATGAATTGTCCGTTTCATGTCTTGATTTACAAAGACACTTTGCATTCCTATAAAGAGTTCCCGATTCGCTATGCTGAACTTGGTACTGTCTATCGTTACGAGCGTTCTGGAACCATGCATGGCTTGATGCGTGTGCGCGGCTTTACGCAAGATGATGCTCACATTTTCTGTACTGAAGCCCAAATTGAGCAGGAAATTATCGGTGTTCTTAATCTCGCGGAATTGATTCTCTCTACCTTTGGTTTTGAGAACTACGAAATCAATCTCTCCACCCGTCCCGAAAAATATGTCGGCTCGGATGAGATTTGGGAAAAGTCCACCGAAGCATTAAAACAAGCTCTCGATCACAAGGGTTGGAATTATGTGGTCGATGAAGGCGGTGGCGCTTTCTATGGCCCTAAAATCGATATCAAGATCGAAGATGCGATCGGTCGGCGTTGGCAATGTTCCACGATTCAACTAGATTTCAATCTACCCGATCGCTTCAAGATGGAATATGTCGGTGAAGATGGTGCGCGTCATCAACCAATCATGATTCACCGCGCCCTATTCGGTTCTGTCGAGCGTTTCATCGGTGTTTTGATTGAAAACTATGCAGGTGATTTTCCGCTCTGGCTTGCACCGATGCAAGTGCGTTTGATTGCCGTATCCGACAGTCAATTGGAATATGCAGAACAGGTCGTCACTAAGATGAAAGCCGCAGGTTTGCGCGTGCAGTTAGACCATAGCGGCGATCGCATGGCAAAACAAATTCGCAAAGCTGAGCTTGAGAAAGTGCCTGTCATGGCGATCATCGGTGCGAAGGAAGTTGAAGCTGGTACGCTCAGCATTCGCAGTCGCAAGCATGGCGAACTTGGCGCGATCGCGGTTGATGAGGTGATTAGCAAAATGCAACAGGCGATCGGCGATCGGGCTTGGTTCTAAAAACCTAAATAAGAGCCAAAAAGCTGTGGCGCATCGTGCGCCACAGCTTTGGTTTCTTAATCTGTACCTCCCCATGACCAAATCGGATTACCATTTTTAATGTCTTGTTTAATAATCACAGTCGTTAGACTATTAGCATCACGCATTCCCGTCATGTCCAAAATTAGATAGGCTTTCCCATTAATAAAGCGCATTCTTAAATAGGAATGACCATCAAATGGTTCATCATTAATTTTGGTGATTTTTGCCGATGCTTGGCAGTTGCGATATTTGGTTTGTAGTTCGGCCATCCAAGTAACACTAAATTCATCACTTGCTTCCATCTTAAAAGGTCTGGCAAACCAACTAAGAGACGCTGAGCCATCGATTGTATAACCACCTTCGTAATAGGGGCGTGAGGTTTGGGTGAGACTAAATTCGGTGGGACAGATTGGGAAAGTGTCTCTGGAATCGAGAGGATAAACGCTAAGGGTCAGAGTATTCGGTGCGGCAAAACTGGGATTTGTGAATAGAGCTAATTGTGCGATCGCCACAGTTCCAAAACCCAAAAATAGTTGCTTTAAAACTTGCCTGAGAGAACTGACTTTAAATATTTTCATATAATTTTAGTATCGTGCTTGCACCCAGTTTAATTGCTTTCTGACAGCAAGTGAAGGTGCTACTTCGCAAAGCCTTCACTTGCTGCGTTAAAAAACGCTATATTAATCAACCATAGGCTAAAAATTAACTATGACTACTTCTGTTTTATCCGATTTAAAAATTCGTTGCTCTCAGGCGATCGTTGCTGCATTTGGTGAAGAATATGCCAAACACGATCCTGCGGTTGCGCCATCTAAGGATGCCAAGTTTGGTGATTATCAATGTAATGCGGCGCTGGGCTTAACTAAAAAGCTGAAACAAAAGCCCCAAGATGTAGCGACGCAAATAATCGCCAATTTACAGGCTGATGACTCGATAAATGAGATATTCGAGATTCCAACGATCGCAGGAGCAGGATTTATTAACTTAAAGTTGAAGCTAAGTTATTTAGAAACGCAATTAGCGAAAATGCAAAAAAGCGATCGTCTCGCGATCGCCACAGTTGATCATCCCGATCGGATCATTGTCGATTTTTCTAGCCCAAATATTGCTAAGGAAATGCATGTCGGACATTTGCGATCGACGATTATCGGTGACAGCATTGCCCGAATCTTGGAATTTCAAGGACATGAAGTTTTACGCCTCAACCATGTCGGCGATTGGGGAACGCAGTTTGGGATGTTGATTACTTATTTGCGTGAAGTTTATCCCGATGCACTCACTAAAGCTGATGCGATCGCGATCGGTGACTTAGTAGAACTCTATCGCAAAGCCAAAAAACGTTTCGATGAAGATGAAGCATTTAAGGAGACTTCTCGCGCTGCGGTAGTCGAGTTGCAAGCAGGTGAGCCATTGGCAAAACAAGCATGGTTATTACTTTGTGAACAATCGCGTCGTGAGTTCCAAAAGATTTATGACGTTCTAAATATCCAAGTGCAAGAGCGTGGCGAATCTTTTTATAACGCCTATTTAGCTAATGTAATTACAGATTTACGCGAAACAGGCTTATTGCAAGAAGATCAAGGCGCATTATGTGTCTTTTTGGAAGGATTCACCAATAAAGATGGTCAGCCATTGCCCCTGATCGTCCAGAAAACCGATGGCGGCTATAACTACGCCACCACCGATCTCGCTGCCCTGCGTTATCGCATTCGCGAAGACAGAGCCACACGGATCATTTATGTAACTGATATCGGTCAATCAGGACATTTTACGCAAGTTTTTCAAGTGGCGCGGAGAGCGAATTGGATTCCTGAAACCGTGCAGACCACTCACGTTCCCTTTGGGTTGGTGATGGGTGATGATGGTAAGAAATTTAAAACGCGATCGGGTGATACGGTGGCGTTGAAGAGTCTTTTAGAAGAGGCGATCGCCCGTGCGCGTGCAGATATCGAGATTCGTAATCCTGATGCATCAGAAGAATTTAAACAAGATGTCGCCGAAGCCGTCGGACTCGGTGCAGTCAAATATGCCGACCTCTCGCAAAATCGCACCAGCAACTACATTTTTAGTTTCGATAAAATGCTGGCTCTACAAGGTAATACGGCTCCCTATATGCTCTATGCCTATGTGCGGGTGAAGGGAATCGGGCGCAAAGGTGAAATTGATTTTGCGAGCTTAAATGTCGATGCAGTGCGCCTTACCACTGAGCCAGAGATTGTTTTGGCAAAGCATTTGTTGCAATTTGCGGAAGCGATCGATGCGGTTGCCGAAGAACTATTCCCAAACCGTCTTTGTCAATATCTCTTTGAACTCAGTCAAAAGTTCAATCAATTCTTCGAGCAATGCCCTGTCTTGCAAGCCGAAGAAAGAATTTCACGCTTGAGTCTCTGCGATATCACCGCAAAAACTCTCAAGCTTGGCTTGAATCTGCTTGGCATTCGTGTATTAGAACGCATGTAAACTAACGTAGGGGCAATTCATGAATTGCCCCTACGTTGTAATAATTTATAGGAACTCAAAAAAATGACTTTAAAAGAATCTGATAGCGTTTGGAATCATAAGCCTTGGTGGTGTCAGCCTTGGACAATTATTTTGACGGGCTTCTCGATTATTAGCGGCAGTTGGCTCTTGTTTAAAATAGTATGGTTATCCATTCTTGTCGCAATTCCCATATCCGCATGGATGGGATTTTTTGTAATCTTATTTCCCAAATTAGCTTTGCAAACTGAACAGCAGCAATCCAGCTAAAATTTGTTCTAAAATTAGAGGGTGTCAGATTTGAGTTGGTCTAAACAAATGAAGATATTAGTTCTTAATGCGGGATCGAGCAGTCAAAAAAGTTGCCTATATGATCTAGAAGAAGTATTACCCGATACACCCCCCGAACCAATTTGGGAAGCAAGTATCGACTGGACGCATCATGAAGGATTTGCAGAAATCAAGGTTAAACCACAACATAGTGAGGTTTTAGAAGAAGAAATCGCGGTAATTTCTCGCCCTGATGTTATCGAACATATGCTCAAAACCCTATGGAGTGGAGCAACACCAGTTCTCAAAAGTCCATCAGAAGTAGATATTATCGGGCATCGAGTCGTGCATGGTGGTGAAAAATATCGCCAAAGTGTAATTATTAATCCTGAGGTAAAAGATGCGATCGCAAAATTAGCCATCTTCGCACCAGTGCATAATCCTGCCAATTTAGAAGGAATTATCACCGCCGAAAAAGTGTTTGGGAATATTCCACAGGTTGCCGTATTTGATACTGCTTTTCATGCTCATTTAGTTCCTGCTGCCTATACTTATGCAATTCCTACTAAGTATACAGAGCAAGGTATTCGCCGCTATGGATTTCATGGCATTAGTCATCAATATTGTCGCGATCGCACTGCCAAAATCCTTAACCGCAAAGTCGAAGATTTACGGCTGATTACCTGTCATCTAGGAAATGGATGTTCTCTTGCCGCAATTCGCAATGGTCAGAGCATTGACACGACAATGGGATTTACACCTCTCGAAGGTTTAGTGATGGGAAGTCGTTCGGGTTCTATTGATGCAGGGATTTTAATCCATTTATTACGTCAGCCTGATATGGATGTGGAAAAACTCGATCGCATTCTCAATCGTGAATCTGGTTTATTAGGCATTTCAGGAATTTCGGCGGATTTGCGTCCGATCCTTCAGGAGATCGCTGAGGGCAATCAGCAAGCGCAATTAGCCTTTGATGTCTATGTGCATAGTTTGCGATCGCATATTGGCGCAATGTTAGCCAGTCTCGGCGGATTAGATGTCCTAGTATTCACCGCAGGCGTAGGCGAAAATGCTCCCGATGTTAGGGCGGCGGCTTGTGCAGGTTTTGAGTTTTTAGGACTGAAGTTAGATTTAGATAAGAATAATCAACGAGCGATCGATTGTGATATTTCCAGCCCTGATTCGGCGGTAAGGATTTTAGTAATTCACACTCAAGAAGACTGGGAAATTGCCCGTGAATGTTGGCAAATTCTGAGATGAGTCAACTTGAAGTGAAATGTTGGAATCATTGCCAAATTTAGATTGTGACATCCTCCCGACGCTCAACTGAGTACAGTTAGAGCGCGGGCTTCCCGAAGAAAGCTCTTTTACAGGAGACTCGTACTTTGAGCTTTACGTCCGAAGATACAGGTCATCGTCTTTTGGACTCACTGCACCAGTTTC
>JBDNJN010000140.1:0-8187 GCA_041687725.1 Pseudanabaena sp. | reverse complement strand
CGCGAGTTTCGCACTAAATCTGATGAAATTGGTGCTTTCCCTTATGAGACTAGTTGCTTAACTGTCTTTTTCCTCGTCGTTGAGCGGGATCATGCTAAACATGACCGTAAATCTGTGGCGAAAAATTAATGACACTAACGGGATGCCATAGACTTTAATGGACATAAATTTACTGAAACTATGACTGGTTACTTCGCTATTGTAGCGACTTCACAGAATATAGCCGCTACTGGCGATCGCCACTGCGTCAATTTCATTATGAGCTGCGGCTTAGGTCGTTTCTCTATGAGGTTTCATCAACGTCTGAATCATCATCTGGATCATCGGTAAAAGGTTCACCAAGCCATCGCTCTAACATTCGCCTTGTCTCAATCCGCAAGCCTTTAATCTCTCGATCATATTTTTTGTCCCTACGCTCCAATCTTTCGAGTCTGTCTTGACTTCTAATTGTGGCAGTGACCATTTGATCGAATTTTGCATTGAGTGAGTTGTTGGTAGCTTCGATCGCTCTGGCGTTGGACTCAACAATTACTTCAATACGAGTTAGCTCTCTAGTATTTTGTTCAGAGATCGCTCTCGTTTCTCGTAAATCTGCCCTTGTTTCTCGAATGTCTCTAGTATTTTGCGCGGCGATCTCTTTTATCTCTGCCAGTCCGAGTATCGTTTGCTCCATCAGGCTTTGCATTTGCTCGAAGGTCATAGTCATGGGGGGATCCTCTACTATGTTGGTTGGTGCAAATTACTCTGTTTCTTCTGGCATTATTTACTTCCTACACCTTCAGCGATCGCCATCAGCTTTTCAAGTATAGCGATCGCCAAGTATGTTAGGACATAAAACCCAAGAAGCAGATGCGGCGCTCAGCGCCGCATCTGCTTCTTGGGTTTTGATTTAAGTGGGGGTAAAGGGACTTGAACCCATACGACCTTACAGTCAACGGATTTTAAGTCCGTAGCGTCTACCATTCCGCCATACCCCCTCAGGGCTTTGCTATTCTAACGCGAAACGTGTAAATTTATGAACAAAAATTTTAAAATCATAGAAATCCACCAAAAACATAGTCAGCGCAAAGCGCTGACTATGTTTTTGATAATTAAACTTCTTCGTCATCCCATTTATCTTGGGTGTAGCCTAGCTTGGTTGCAGCAGATTGTTCTTCACTGGTCAGGTCTTCCCAGAGTTTTTCCGCCGATGCAGGGATATCGTCATCGCCTTCCCAACTAGATTGTGTCCAGCCAAGAATGCCCCACAGCTTTTTCTCTTCACTGGAAAGATCGTCCCATTCAGGAAAATCTAATTCATCATCCCAATTTTCTTCATTCCAGCCCAACTGAGTCCAGAGGCTTTGCTCGTCATTGCTTAAATCTGACCAACTCAGTTCGCCCCAAAATTCATTAGGATCGCCAGTTACTTCACGGATAGTTGACATAGGGATTTCCTCTTAGATTAGAGTTTACTTGCAGGTGATCATAGGTTTTTCTGGTTCTAAAAAGCAATAGCTAGAATTTAACCTTTTGGGTCTGGTTTTAATTCTGATTTTGAAGCGAGGCGATCGCTGAAGCTGCGGTAATAAATTGTGCCAACGATCGCAAAAAATAGGACATAGGCGATCGCCTGAACCAGATAAAGCTTATCGGTATAACCAAATAGTGAACTTAGCACCACTCCTGGAAATTTTTCGGCGGGTAAAATTTTGCTGCCATTCCACACCAGATTACCGAGAACGCAAGAATGCTCGCGGGCAAAATGTTCGTAATAGAAACAAATTGCCTCGGACTTGCGATCGCTTAGGGCAAGAATTTGCAAAGCAGTGTCAAAATGTCCGAGGGCGGAAATGACTAAGCCTGAAACGATCGCCAGTAGCATGAAGCCCATAATTTTAAAAAAGGCTCGAATATTAATCTGGATACCAAATTTAAATAAAGCAACAGCGATCGCGGTGGCGGCGGCAATTCCACTTATGGCTCCGAGGGCTGGCATAAATCCTTCTTGAAATTTAGAAGAAATAAATAAAACGACTTCAAAACCTTCGCGCAAAATTGCAAATAAGACTAGCCCAAAGATTCCTAATCCCGCTTTTTTGCCATTGCCGATTGCATTTGATAAAGAGCTTTCAATTTCTCCCTTAATCGCACGGCTCTGTTTTGTCATCCAGATCAACATCCATGTCAACATGGCGATCGCGGCGATACTAAACACGCCTTCGAGTAATGGCTCAAATATCGGTGCTAGCTCTGGGTTGCTAGCACTAACGCTTTGCATAAACCAATTAAAAATAATGCCAACGATCGCACTAATCACCAGACCAGCGCCAATCCCTGCAAATACCCATTGATTGAGATGCGATCGCTTGGCACGCTTTAGATAAGCCAAGACAATACCAATTACTAAGGCGGCTTCGACTCCTTCGCGCAAAGTAATCGCAAAGGTGGGAAGAGTTAAACTAAAGTCCATGTTTTTAAGATTTTGTGTAAACTGCGGCGGCGGCTTTTTCGTTCCCTTTAATCAGTTCTGACATATCAGCAACTGACAGCACAGGTTTTTCAGGCGCAAGTGGGCTAGGGTAAGCTGATTTTAGTTTTGCTAAACTTGCGGTAAATTGTTTGTGAGCGTCGGGATGATCTTTTTGCATTGCTGGGGCAATATTTTTGTACAACTGCTCGACATAGAGCGTGAAACCTCGTGAGTCTTGGTACTCAATAATTTCTTTGATTTTATTATTTGCGATCGCGGCTGTATATTCTGAGCTAGCAGTATCGAGAATTGTATTAATCACTTGTAGCGCCAACTTGGGTGATTGACGTTGGGATTCAGGAATGGCGGCGATCGCCTTATCGATACCAGTCATCGCCTCATTATATTTAGTCGTAACCATCGGATCGTTTGGCTTAGATTTGAGCAATTGCTGCAAATCCATCAGCGACTGCTTAAAATCTTTGACATTACGTTGTTTCAGTTGTCCTTCTACATCCGCATAAATTTCTTCAACAGGATGTCCGATGTGAGGAAGCGCTTGTTCGGGTTTCTGAACATCAAGTAATTCTTTGGCTACGATCATGTGACCTTTCATCAGCCCCAACTTAGTCAAATAATCAACATCCTTAGCCTCTCCTGTCAGTTCGACAGTTTCCGTGCCAACCATATCTTTGATTTGTTCAAACTGTGGTGCAGTTATCACTTTCTTCGTAACTAAATCCTCAGTCTTCGCATAGGGACGCGCCGCCTGAATTTTGTTAGACAAACCCGCAACTCCTAACTTCGCTTCAAGCTTGTCTAGCTCTGACAAGATTGCCTCATTAATGTTAATCTTGGCTTTGCTATGACCAGCCATCATTGAGTCTTTTTGAGTCTCAAGGTTAGACCCAGATTTAGACTCGGTTGTCGCACTTGAGACTGGTGAATTTGTGACTTTAGGTTCATTGGTACAAGCGGAAATAGCGATCGCGCTGACGAAAGACAAAGCAAACAGCAGCAACAAGGTTTTAGTTTTAACTAGAGCTTTAAAGTATTTGAAAATGGGAGAGAAAATTGCAAGCATGAAATTAAAAACGAATAAAATATAACTAGATGAATAACTGCCTATTAATGCAACTAAGTTGCAATAACTGATTTAATCCTATTAGAACATGAACTTGCGAATTATTATCAATAAAATTAAAAAACTAGGTAGTGCTTTGTGTCGCTAATTTTTTTGACTTTTAAGTAACTACATCAAATAAGCCCATACAGCCAGCTTCCGCGATCGTATCTTGATGCGGATGAAACATATATTTGCCCGTGAACCGATATGTCAACTCTAAAATATGCCGCTCAGCAGTCCCCATCGTGATCACATCTGTTTCTTCACTGGGAGTCATACTCCGCCCTGTGCGATATACCTGAAACATATTGGCATGGACATGAAATGTTGCCACAGGGTCAAATTCAATCATATTAAGGACATATAAACGCAATAGCTGATTTTGCTTTACTGCGATCGGTTGCTGCATATAAAAGTGCGGCAAACCATTAAAGGCATACATTTCATTACGCCCATCCCCATTAGTGTCATACCCCGCCATGATCAAAACTATCTCATCCGCAGGAGGACGAGGCGTTGGTGGATCGATGATAAACATGCCATATAAGCCTTTACCAATATGTCGTGCTACTGGCTCCACATGGCAATGATAGAGATGTACCCCATAGGGCAGCGCATCAAATTCATAAATAGTCGCCGCCCCATTCCGAATTGGTTTCACCCCATCCATCGCCGCCGCATGTTCACCATGAAAGTGTAACGAGTGCGAATGACCAGCTTGATTTGCAAAAGCAATTCGCACCCGATCGCCTGCCGTCGCTCTCAGTGTTGGACCTGGTACGCGATCGTTTACATTCCAAGTAATAAAGTCAGTCGCAGCATTTAACTTAACTGTTTTAGTTTTTGCAGTCAGTTGAAATTCGCGTACAGTACGCCCATTCTCTTGGCTAACTTTGCCATAGTCAAATTCTCGCAAAGCCGCGATCGGATCGAGTCCACTGCTCTTAATTCGTTCCTGTGAAGCATCATTAAGCTGCATCGGCGGAATGACAATTTTTTTGGGTGTATTGTTTGGTTCATTTTTGCGATCCAAGAATGCTATCGGACTACAGGCGATCGCGCCGCCGATCACCCCCATTCCAGCAAGCCCCAACTCCAATATTTTTCTACGTTGCCGATCCATTAAGTCTAGCTACTTACAAATAGTTCCTATTTAGATTAACAAATTATCCTGATTTTTGTGAAATGTCGTGTAAAAGCGTAACGCTATTAAAATTTATCTTTTGAAGACTGATGAAACCACTGTGATAATTGTGGCGCTGGCTATCAGTCCAAAGGCAAGGTTAACCAGTGATTGAGTTGCTTGTCGGTAAACATCAAATTTCTCGTTTGACTTTTCCACGTCATTTGTTAGCTGTTCAAGTTTTGAGATTACTTGTGTTTGAAATTCTTCTTGTAACATTTATTTTTTACTCCTTATCGATATGTCAACTATACGTCAAGAGATCTCATTATGAAAATCGTGGCAATCCTATTTGAAAACCTCTCAACTGACTTCCTAGCCATGATTTTAGGAGTTTACAAGCTAGATAATACTCCTACAAGTAGCTTACGAAATTGAGTAGTTTGCGATAATGGTTATTTACGCAAACTAACCAATTTCGTAAGCATCAACTCGCTTGTAAACGACTTGGTTAATGGTAACTACGATGGTTTTATTCATAGCCTGATTGAATACTGTGATTTCTCCAGTTTGGGCGATCGCCATAATGTCACCGCCGATCCTGCGATTTTTGTAGTTGCAGATTACAAAATCACCGATTTTTAAGCTTGCGATTTTGGGATTTTCTTCAAATTCAGTTTGCGATAATGGCACATCAAGTTTATTAAGCTGTGAAGCGGTTGCTAGCAATGCATCTGAGAGATTTTTGAATAAAATCGCGGCGATTTTCGTAAGCTCACTCATGCTGCACGCTCCAAATGTGCGAGCGGAATTTTCTGTTCCATGCCAAAAGTTGAACTGGTCACGTTGGCGATTTTACCTGCGATATCTTGGATAGTGCCTGATCTGCCAGATAATCCACCTGCTTTAACGGTCACGCGATCGCCAACTTGCAACGGTGATTTTTTTACAGGTTTTGATTCTGTAGAAAAGTCACTTTTGTTTGGGTCATATGAGTCATGAGTCATTGAGTCAGGGGGATTAGATGACCCATTATTATTTAATGACTCTTCTTTATTTATATAGGTCATTGGTAGAGTGGTTTGTGTGATTAGTGTTGACCCATCTGACCCAGTTGACCCATCGGCATTCTCTTTTTTCCACATTTTTCCATTCATGGTGTGAACTTTTTTCCAACCAAGATTACGCAAAATACTGGCTACCCGATCTTGAGCGCGGCGATCATGCCTTTCAATGGGGATATCAAGCCCTGATTTGAGTACGTCAAGCATTTTTATGGAGTGCAGAAATTCCACATAGTTTGTAACAGGCTCTTCCCATGGATCGTCGGCGCGATATTCCTTATTGAGTTCTTCACGGATTGCGTCTTGATCTTTGGGTAAGAAAGCGCTCTCACCTTTTTTATAGAGTGAGACAGCCGCCGCCCATAGTTGATCACGCTCGATCTTGACTTGTTCGATGTCGATCGCTTGAGTCAGTGGGATGATCCAAAAACGGCGATCGCCTGTGGCATCTTGCAGGATATCGGGCTTGTTGGTGGAGCCAACGATGATAAATTTCCTTGCGTAGGATTTTGATGATCTGCCAAATGGCACGCGAAAAACGTCGTTACGAACGGACATAAACGCTTTGATTTGGCTCACATCATGCTTATTAGAAACTTTCTCGATCTCGCCAAACTCTTCGATCCAATATTGATGGAGCTTTTGGCGCTCGTCTCTGTCAAAGCCTTGTACTGTATCGTCGAACCAGTCGCCGCCAAGTATGCGCCAAAATGTACTTTTAAAACTGCCTTGTTTGCCATACAAAACTAGAGCCGTCTCAAATTGGCATCCTGCTTCAAATGTGCGGCGCACTGCCCCGATCATGGTTTTACGGATATAGGTGTTATAGATCGGTTCGGTTGTACCCATGTAGCGATCGCTCGCATTGGTTAGTAAATGTTCGGTGCTGCCGCCATATTTGTCATAGCAAGCATTCAAATATTCAGCTACTGGATCGTATTCTTCCTCAGATGCAAAAAATAAAAAAGCATCAATAATTTGATCCTTTTTTACCTCTACACCATCACGCTCTAAGCATTGCAAATACAGGTAATCAGGGTTTACAGGTTGCCCGTCAAGTTCTACGGAATTGCCTCGCAGGTTCTTGCGTAATCTTGGAGCGTAGATCGCTCTAAGATTACGCATTTCACGCTGCTTTTTTGACAGAAATAGCTCGTTGTCTGTAATTTCTTCCGCCACTGGCTTGTCAACTTCCGCCACTGGCTTGGCAACTTTGGCAACTTTGGCAACTTTGGCAACTTTGGCAACTTTGGCAACTTTGGCAACTTTGGCAACTTTGGCAATTTCGGCAATTTCGGCGATCGGTCTAACGATGTAATCAACCTCACCAAGCATCATGGGCAAAAGTTGATCGCCAAAATGCTTGTAGGCATCGGTAATGTCCCAGCCTTTTTTTGGGTTTTTGGGTGAAGGAATCTTGGGAACCATGGCGCGATCGCCAATCGCAGACCATAGCTTCCTTGCTCCTGATTCGCCTGATTCATCTAGGTCGTAAAAAATGACGATACGATCATAATTTTCTAGCTGTGATAAATCTTTGGGGATACCCTGCGAGCCACAAGTTGCGGTGCAAACACTGATATCTGATTTGCTGTTGTAAAGCAACTGACCTAGCAACAATGCGTCCCATTCACCTTCACAAATCCAAAGCTCTTTCCCTTCAGGCTCGTGAGTGAAATACCACCTTGCAGTCACGCCCGGCTGGGCCATTTGTTGATCGGGGCGATTTTCTTCTGGGAGCCATTTGTTTGGAAAGTATTTTCCTAAAAAATTGTCCGCCAAAAATTGGTACGGAATGAACAAGCATGGCGCGGTTTGCCAGTCGTTGCCAAATTTAAACTTCTTAAAAGTTATACCGAGCTTGAAATTCTTGATTGTGGCGGAATCAAGTCCGCGCTCTGCCAAATACTGAAGCGCTTTCACGCCGTACGTCGAAAGAGGATCGAGTAAGGTTTTATGGGCTTTTTCGACTTCCTTGCTAGAAAGAAATTCGATAGGCTTCGGTGGTGATGCTGTGGGGATATAGGATTTTTCGATGGGTTCGGTGAATCCACAAGCTTCTCTGATTTGTTCGGTAGTGCAGCCACGATGGCAGTGATAAGCACCTCGATCATGCTCTTGTAATGATGCGGATAAGTTGTATTTGCGGTATCCTTCACCCTTTGTAATCAGGCAAGATGGGCATATCGCCCATTGGTGTCAACTTAAGGAGTGAAAACTGGATAAAATAAGGTTAGAAGAACAGGGAAAGAGGTCAACATGTCAAGTCGTCCCTTCAAGAAAGTAGGGCAACCGCACACGTTTCTTAACATTTTAGCCGCTAACCCCTAAATGCTTGCTAGACAAGAGTTTCAGCTAGAGAGACAGACAAGAGAAAACAAGCCATTTAAAATTCTTGATCAAGATTTTACAAAGATATTTT
>JBDNJN010000139.1:0-3687 GCA_041687725.1 Pseudanabaena sp. | reverse complement strand
TGAAACTGGTGCAGTGAGTCCAAAAGACGATGACCTGTATCTTCGGACGTAAAGCTCAAAGTACGAGTCTCCTGTAAAAGAGCTTTCTTCGGGAAGCCCGCGCTCTAACTGTACTCAGTTGAGCGTCGGGAGGATGTCACACCAGATCAAATACAGCCCATGACTAATACTGAATCTTCTCTCTTCGGAGTACGTTTTGTTGGTAGCGGTTCCGCCGTTCCCGATCGCGTACTTACTAATATCGATCTCGCGCAGATGGTAGACACCACTGACGAGTGGATTGCCTCACGTACAGGCATCAGAGCGCGGCATATTGCCGATGGAGACGAAGATTCAGTCGCAAATTTGGCGGCTCAAGCAGGACAAAAGGCGATCGCCTCCGCAGGGTTGACACCTGAAGATATTGATCTAATTATTTTGTCAACCTCAACCAGTGATGATTTATTTGGAACAGCAGGGCGAGTTCAGCAAATTTTGGGCGCAGAACGAGCCGTAGCTTTCGATCTAGTCGCCGCTTGTTCGGGGTTTGTGTTTGGGTTAGTCACCGCATCCCAATATATTCGTACAGGCGCTTACAAAAATATCTTGCTGATCGGTGCAGATGTCTTGTCACGTTGGGTAGATTGGGAAGATCGGCGCACTTGTATTTTGTTTGGTGATGGTGCAGGTGCGGTAGTTTTGCAAGCAAGCAGCGAAATTAAACCTGAAAATAATCTATTAGGCTTCGAGATGCGGAGTGATGGTAAAGGTAATAATTTACTAAATATTAATTATTCGGGGCGCAGCACTTTTGAACCGATCAGCATGAATGGTCAAGAAGTCTATCGCTTTGCGGTGCGGCGCGTGCCTGAAGTAATCGAAAAATCTTTGCATTATGCCAATCTCGAAGTCCATGATCTTGATTGGTTGATTTTGCATCAAGCCAATCAACGCATTATCGATGCAGTCGTCCATCGTTTGGGCTGCGATCCCGCCAAAGCTGTCAGCAATATGGGTAAATATGGCAATACTTCTGCCGCCTCGATTCCGATCGCCCTTGATGAATGGGTACAAGCAGGAAAAATCCAACCCGATCATTTAATTGCGATCGCAGGTTTTGGCGCTGGTTTAAGTTGGGGTTCGGCAGTATTTCGTTGGGGCTAAGTTAATCTTGGTTTTTGTGATTATTCTTAACCCATTCTCGAAATTCCTTTAGAGTCTTAGTTTCGCCAATCAGTAAACGTCTTTGCAGATATTCCACAACGATCGCCGCAGGTAAATGAGGAAAAGATAAGCTTTTTGCAGTTGGGACATAGCCACTATTTTCTAGGGCAGAAAATGCTAGGTCATAGCCATCATAAAGCCAAATTTCGGGAATGCCGAGCAACGCATAAATTGGTAAACGGCGATCACTAGGATTGGTGATATCAACTTCTAAAACTAAGTCAGGCGGCGGCTCTTGTCCGAAAATCACATCTTCTTTTTCACGAATGACTGGCTCATTTTTAATGTAATAACAAGAGTCTGGTTCACCACCTATTTTCAATTCGGGAATCTTCATCAGCAATGATCCCAAGCATCTCATATCAATATTTAATTCATCTACATAAATCGTCAAGAGCTTATCAAAAAAGTGAATGCTACCTTCATGCAGTGAAAGTGGAGACATAATTTCTAAAGTGTTATTAATGTAATGGAATAGGGTTTTACGGTGATCGCCAATATCCGTAAGTAAGCACTCAAAGGTTTCCCAACTAACGTGATGCAGCAGGATGCGTTGCTCGGCTATTGGTCGAATTAGTTCGGCGACGGGGGGCTTAGTGGCAATCATGGGTCTGGCTCCTATGTTCCAAGAACTTACAGCATTCAATCTAAATTTCTAGCCAATTTAAAATTTCATGATTCACGCGCTCAGGATGATCATCATGGGCGCAATGCCCCAATCCTTCTAAATAAATTAATGTGGTATTAGGAGCGTATTTAACCAAACGCTTACCCTCAGATGGTGGAATTAAGCGATCGCCACTCCCCCACAAAATCAGCAAAGGAACTTGCAATTGCTCAAGGGCTTGAGTCAAGCTTGGCGAATAATTCGGTTGATTAAGGCTACGATTTAGTCTCAGAAATGCTTCGGCTGCTTGGCGATCGCGGGCTGGTTTCGCAATAATTTCCACCAATTGAGCATCTACACGACGGAGATCGCCATAGACAATTCCTTTAAGCACTAGGCGAATAATGAATGGTTGACGCACTAAATTAAATAACGGCTTTACTAGCACTGCGGAAACGATCGCCTTAACCGTGCGCTCAATTGGTTGCAAAGCTTTAGGAACCAGCGCGTTAAAAGCATCAATATCGGGCAAGCTGATGGTCACGACTCCCGCAGCCATTTCGGGATGATGACTGGCCGCGATCGCCGCCACCAATGAACCAATTGAGTTACCAATGATCACCATCGGTACTTTCACAAATTTGCGCCAAAACTGAAAAACCTGCTCTACCCACAAATAAATCGAGTAGCGCGTTGGTGGCTTCTCAGATCCCCCAAATCCTAACAAGTCAATTGCATATACCGTATGATTTTTTGCTAACTCAGGAATATTGCCACGCCAATGATCGATCGCCGCGCCAAATCCATGAATTAACAAAATCGGCGGCTTAGTATTTTCACCATTATGCGATCGGACAAAGCCATAATGCGATCGCCATCCTCGAAAATACCAATCACGATATTGCAGCCCAGTAGCCTTGCTCATAACTTTTACTATTTATCCTTTAGCGCGTACCAAGTCACCATCACTATTAACATGTAATCCACATTCCTGATTACTCATCTCCCACCACCAGCGACCAGCACGGAGATCTTCACCTGCTTGGACGGCTCTCGTACAAGGCGCACAGCCAATACTAGGAAAGTTTTGATCATGGAGCGCATTATATGGAACATCATTTTGATGAATGTATGCCCAAACATCCTCATTTGACCAATCGATCAGAGGATTAATCTTAGCAATATTGCGATCGCCATCTAGTTCAACCGTTGCCATCGCCGAGCGGTTAGCAGTCTGATCGCGCCGCAAACCTGTAATCCAAGCATCAAGCCCCTTCGTGGCACGACCAAGCGGCTCAACTTTACGAATGTAACAACATTGCTTACGATTTTCCACACTGTCATAAAACAGATTAATGCCCTTATCACTAACCATCTGCTCCACTGCTTCCGCTTGAGGAAACATGATTCGCAACTGGATCTGGGGATATTTTTGCTGGACTTTCGCGATTACCTCATAGGTTTCCGCATTCAATCGACCTGTATCGAGAGTGAATACATGGGCCTCGGGCTTGATTTTGGCAATCATATCGATCAACGCGACATCTTCCGCGCCAAAGCTAGATGCAAGCGAGATCTTTTCATAGTTACCGAGCGCCCATGTGAGAACTTCTTGAGGAGTCCGACCCTTCAGTTGGGCGGCGGCGCTGTCAATGTCAGTTTGCAAGGTCATTAGCTAATTAATTAAATCTTAAGAATATTTTTAAATCCTAACTTGATCCTAACTGAGTTTGGGCTGGTGACATCCTCCCGACGCTCAACTGAGTACAGTTAGAGCGCGGGCTTCCCGAAGAAAGCTCTTTTACAGGAGACTCGTACTTTGAGCTTTACGTCCGAAGATACAGGTCATCGTCTTTTGGACTCACTGCACCAGTTTC
>JBDNJN010000138.1:0-13284 GCA_041687725.1 Pseudanabaena sp. | reverse complement strand
GGTATGGCTAGCTCTTGATATTGAGACTCGCGAAATTGTTGGTTGTTTTATTGGCGATCGCTCTGGCGCGTCAGCCGAGAAATTATGGCAATCTCTGCCTCCTGTTTATCGTCAATGTGCTGTCTGTTATACCGATTTCTGTGCGGCTTATCAAGAAGTTAAGCCGAATGTGCAAGCGATCGCTTCTCCTACCAATGAAGTTCTATCAGAAATCAAACGTTTATGGGAACGTGCCAATTAATATTTTCGAGATAGATCTGATGTTACGTAGAAATTTTCAAGACCCTCACCCCCAGCCCCTCTCCCTTTGGGAGAGGGGCTGGGGGGTGAGAGCAGCTTTTATGCCTGCGTAACATGCAGAGGTTTACTTACCGCCTTTTTTGAGTGCAAGAATTGCTTCGACTTCAGCAGTTTCTTGATTGGGATAAGTAGCAGTTACAGCCAAACCACGAATAGATTCAATCAAAGCCTTATCTTCAGGTTTGATTTTTGCCTTCTCAGCCGCAGGTATCAAATTTTGGAAAATCGCCCAAGTTTTATCGGCATCAATATAGAAGTAGCCAACGTTGTTAGTTGAAAGAGTGCTAACTACTGCCTTAAAGTTCGGATCAGCATCGATCGCTGTTGCAGGTTTCGGCACAAATAGCGACACGATCGGCGAAGCTGTGACAAAGAGTGTATCTTTTTGGCTCCAGCCGTGAGAAAGAATCCCCCCTGGCGAACCTGGTGCTGACCATTCAGTAACAGCCACACCGCCAACATCTTTTTTGCTGACTTTGCCACCATTCTTGGCAATAAAATCATCAAACTTGGCGAGTAAAGACTCACCAGCAGCGCGGTTTGTCGTTTGGAACAGCAGTAAAGGTGCAAGCCCTTGTGTTTGAGCCAAAATTCCTTCTGGTTTACTAGATACGGAGGCGATCGCAAATTCACCATCCATCCATCCAAAAATATCTTTGTCGAGATCGATAGCCAATGGAGAAGACTTCAGTTGCGATCGCGTCTCATCGATACTCTTTTTGATTTCAGGATTCTTCTCTGTCGATTTGACAAACTGCTCCCATGAATTCTTAATATTAAAGCCAGTGATTACCGAAAATGCTTGAGAAGGAAGCTGACCCATAACCTTGTTAGGAGAGTTCTTTAGGGCAGCAATCGCAGCAGGCTCCAACTTGCCAATGGCTTTAAAGCGAATACCTGCATCATCAATGCCAAAACCCATATTCATGGATTTCACGTTCTTCAATTGCTCCAGTGATTCTGGTGGAATTGTCTGGGCTTCGGGATTTAGGGCTGATAGCTCCACAATCGATTCGCCAAAGTTGGGAATATAAATCTGAGCAACAGGATTTTGGATTTTGAGATCGTCGGCACTAGCCAAGCTTGACAAAGAAGCGTCCCCTTTAAAGGTATCGATCGCCTTCTGAATCGTCTGTTCTTGGGGTGTGACAATCAAGTAATCTCCCACCATGGCAGTTGTGCTGGCGTTCGCTCCTTCGCCATATTGGGTGATTTTTACGCCTTTATACTCAGATTGTTTCTCTTTGCCACCCGCCTTAGTCTTAACCTTCTCTAACAAAAATTTCTCAGCCCCAGCCTTGTCTTTGACCTCAACCACAACCAGAATATTCGGTGCGGTCTGTGCTTCGGGAACAGCTTTTTCTTGAACAAACTGAATTGAACCTGTGTCGCTCATTGGCACATAGCGATTTTGAAGTGTTGCTTGTGATTTGTTAGGGACAAGGCTAGCAGTTTTAACAGAAGGTAAAATTGCGATCGATACATTTTTACCAATCCAAGGTTTCACATCTTTTTCATAGTCAAAGTCACCTGAAGAAAGATTTTTTCTTACCTCAGCCATCCCTTTATCATAAAGTTTTTTGGTTTCTGGGGATAGGAACTGCTCAAGCTTGGATAGAGCTTCACCATCAGTTGATATAGACATCGCCATCAATGACTGTTTAGGCACAATCGTAAGCGTTCCCGCACTACTTGTAGGCAAAACAATTGACTTATTGAAGAAAAAATAAGCACCTACGCCCGCAGCGACTACTACCGCCACACCACCAATGATTGGGAGTAAATTTGGTTTTGTTTCAGTCATAAATTTAAAACCTCAAGTTTATTAATTTCAAGATCACATTATAAAGCGTGAGCTACCCAATATAATCCTATTGACAACGGCTACCCCACTAATTCTGGGATTTTACTATCTATTTTTCAGATAAGAAGAGCGCCGTAAATTCAAAAACATGGTAGCCCCAAGGAGGCAGATCTAGATATAATCCTCGTTCGAGCAATTTATCTCCGTCTCGCTCGTAAACGACCGCGCTCAAGCGATCGCGAAGGAGATAATGTTTTTGACTCATTTCTGAGAAGGGCAGCTTCAGGTAACACTGTGCTTGGGTTGCACTGTAATTAACCACAATGACAAAACGCTCTCCATCCCTTCCTTGCCAACCAAAAGCAACAAAGCAATCCCATGTCAAATTGCCTCCCCAAGCGGATTTAGATTCGAGTAATTGCCAATCTCCATTACGAACTGCACTTAAACGCAAAACATCCAGAAGCTGACGATAAAATTTCTGTAAGCCTAGATCGGTTGGCTGTTCTGGACTTCGACCAAGGTGAACAGAAATTTTCTGAGTCAATCCTTGCAACTGCCCTTGATGAAAGAACCTCAATCCAGTACAAAAGTAGGCTAAAACTGCGGCCGCTTTATGTATGTCTAGAGCGAAAGTTGACGCGACACGGGCTTCATCGTGATTTTCTAAAAAATGGACAGACTTTTTTTGATAATCCAAATCAGCGCAGAAATGCGATCGCACTAAACCAGCATTCTGTTCTCTTAAGAGATCGTACAATGGCTTGTCATAGGTGTAGTCAAATCCTTGTTGTTGAAGAGTCCACTCTAGATTCCAATACACTTCTGCCATGAAGACAAAATCTGGATGCTGTTCTCGCACTTGCGCGATCGCCTTCGACCAAAATGGTTCAATCGCAATCCCCCAAGTCCGTTCAAAGATTTCTGGTAAAATCAGCATCGCCACATCACAGCGCAATCCATCACAACACTGCGATATTTTCAATAGCTCGTCACTCATGGCAATTTGTAAAGCCGAGCTACCATAATTGAGTTGCAGAGTATCTGGCCATCCGCCAAAGTAAGGATCGCGACCATAAGCCAGAACCGTCGAGCCTTCTGGCAAATCGATTTTGAGATAGTTGTGCGGTTGTTCGGTCAGCAGAGATTCCGTACCAGTGACATAGTATTCTGGATGCTCCTGCACCCAAGGATGATCTGGGGCTGTATGGTTAGGGACAAAATCTAACATCAACTTGAGTCCGCGTTGATGCAGGCGATCGCGCAAACGCATCAATGCCTCTGGTTCGCCAAAGCTGGTATTGAGGGTATAACTGGTGATCGCAAACCCAGAGCCACAGATATCTTCTTCTTGTAAGTCTGGTAAAAGTTCTTGGTATTCGGTCAACCATTCGGGATAAGAACGAGAGACTTGGCGTGCTGCTTGTCCCGTCTGCCACACAGTGAGAAAGTAAACCCAGTCGAACCCTAAATTTGCCAGTTCATCTAGTTCAACATCGGAAATGTCATCCAGTGTCGCTGAGCGACCGATTTGGCGAGAGATTTTATTGAGCCAAACACGAGTATTAACTTGATAAAGAGAAGGATAAAGATCGCCGTTCATAATTCATTCTTTTTTAAAGATATTCATCGCGGCAAAAAGACGATTCCTTTAATTCCATAGAAAAAAGGGGACAACGCCCCCTTTTTTTACGGAATTAAAGGAATCGTTGCACTACGAGTAAACTGCTCATAGGCTGACTCTAAATTAGTAGAATATAGCCCTTTAAATTTGTATTCTTTGTAAGCATTAGGTACTTGAGCAAACTTCTGAAGAACTTGCTCCTTAGTCAAAATTTGGGCTTTCCATTCCAAAGCAGTCCGTTCTAACGCACTGAAATAAGCTTGCTGCGCCTGTAAACCCGTCACATCGGTGACATCGCCATGACCCGGAACAACCTTCGCTTCAGGGAAAGTAGCAATCAATCGATATAAACTTGCTTGCCACTGACGAAGATCACCATCTGCTGTGAAGGGAATGCGCTTATTGAAAACCATATCGCCCGTAAATAACACCTTGGCATCAGGCACATAGGCAACCAAATCTGTTCCAGATGAATGTCCATCAACCCGCTCAATTCGGACTTGGCGATCGCCTAACCAAATATCGGTCTGGCTATTAATAATCATTGTCGGCGGCGTAACACCGCCAGTATTATTTCGACCACTTTGAATATATTCACGAATCACGCCACGACCGATTACAGGCACTTCACGCTTGACGAAAGCAACATTCCCACCCGTATGATCGAAATGATAATGCGTGTTTAAAACATACCTAATCGGCTTATCTGTCAATGATTTGACCGTAGCAATCATGAGTTCGGCCAGTTCAGATGTTTGGAAGGGATCGATCACTAACACCCCATCACTACCAATCACAAAACCACCGTTGCAAATTGCCACCATCGGACTCACAGGTGGAAAATCGGTGCTAGCAACTAGGGCATAAATTCCTTGACCAACCTCTTGCAGTTGTAAGCCTGCGTTTTGTAAGCTCACAGTTTTAATCGCTGTTTCCGCAGGTTTATTCTGAGCCTGTATCTGAGTTTGATTCTGAGCATCAGCAATGCTCCAACTATGTCCGAGCATTATCGACATTATTGTGGCGATCGCCGCCAACAAAAATGCCAAAAGGTATTTAATCTTAAACTTTTTTAGCATCTTCATTCCTTAAAATGGCTAGAGTTTGAAGCTTACTCCCTTCCCAGTCAAAGAATTAATATTGCGGCGCGGAGCGCCGCAATGTCTAACCTTTCACTGAGAAGGGAGTAGCAGATTCAAGCCTAGTGTAAACCAAATTAAAAGCCAGAAAGTCTAGGGAGTAATTTGCACTCCTGAGACTTTCTGGCTCTTATTAAAACTTAAGTATTGAATTTGTTGAACTTTAAAGTTGAGCTTTAAAGCTTGACTTCGATATCCACGCCAGCCGCTAGATCTAGCTTCATGAGCGCATCGATAGTTTTGGCAGAAGGTTGATAAATGTCGATGATCCGACTATGGGTGCGTGTTTCAAAATGTTCGCGTGAGTCTTTATCTACGTGGGGAGATCTAAGTACGCAATAGATACGACGACGGGTCGGCAGGGGGATGGGGCCAACGGCAGCCGCGTTTGTACGATTAGCAGTTTCGACTATTTTTTCACAAGATGCGTCTAGCAGGCGATGATCGAAAGCTTTGAGACGAATCCGAATCTTTTGTTGTTGAGGTGCCACAGTTCTTTGGGATTTATTCGGGTAAAATTTTCAGCGTTTCTTATATTACCACTCAAGTAACTCAAAATCAAATAAAATCCAAATATGATTCGGCGAGCTTTGCCCGCCGAATCATATTTCTGTCCGAAAGATTGACGATACGGCGCGAAGCGCTATACCGCTAATTCTTGGGTTTTGAAGTGCATAAGTTATTTGATTTGCGATCGTAAAGGTGTTGCTGTTATATCTCCTTTACTTTTTTGCGTGTAGAGATTGTTAATCCTGTTACAATTGCGTTACCACACAATCATGCAATTTTATCTAGATTTAGAAATATGTCTTTGCTACTTTCTGCCCCAATTTTTTATGCCGCGATCGCAGGTACATATTTACTGGTGATCCCTTTGCTGGTGCTGTTTTATTTCAAAGCGCGTTGGTACAAAACTGGCTCTATCGAAAGAGTGTTTCTCTGTCTTTTAGCCTTTTTCTTCTTTCCAGGATTGTTAGTAGTCTCTCCCTTCTTTAACTTTCGTCCTGAAGCGCGACAAATTTAATGTAAGAAGTTTTTTAGATTAAATTCGAGATTAAATTTGAGATTAAAACTATGCGCCGCATTGATGCCATAGCAATTGTGGCTGCTTTTTTCGGATTTGGTGGAGTTGCGTTTTGGGTGTTTCGGACATTTGGCTTTGATGCAACTAATGCGGGTGTTTGGAGCCAAGTGGTCTTGGTGGGCGTACTAATCGCTTGGATTTCTACTTACGTATTCCGTGCCGTCACCCAGACCATGACCTACAATCAACAGCTAGATGATTACAAAAAAGCAGTTCTGACCAAGCAATTAGAAGAAATGTCGCCCGAAGATCGCGAAAGATTGCTTGCAGAAGTAGCGGCAGAAAATCAACTGGCTTTAGAGCAAGAACTATCTCCAAACGCCGTCAAAGATGAATGAATCAGCGATCGCCTTACTATTCTCTATTTCATCCTAAACCGCTCGCAAAGCGGATTAGCTCCTTTGGCTTTCCGAGGGATTTGGGCGATCGCTTTCAAATAGTCCAGAAGTGGTTACATCTTGCCAATGATGGCAAAGCTTCAAATCTAATTGCCGAAGCCCAGTTTTTGCATGATATTTTTGTTGATATTTTGGGGTATAAATCCCCTTTTGAGACTGATAGCGGCACGTGGGAATTAGAATTACACCCACATCCTGCGCTTGGCTTTTTTACCGAAACCTCAGCAAATGTGATCGCCGAAATTCGAGTTAATACCGCCGAAGAAGGGGCGATCGTGAAGCCAGAACCAGAACATGAGACAACTGAGTGGCTGATCGTCTTAGATTATCGTGAAATATGTCTTTATCATCGTGATGGATCGAGTTTGTTTTGCCAGAGATTTACTTGGGATTCGTTGGCGGATTTAGAGCAATTCAAAGCTTTTTATTTTTTATTATCGCGGCGAACTCTTTTAAGAGGAATTGCCAATAGTGAAGAGCGATCGCGGACAACCCATCTGCTCGAAGAGTCGCATCAATTAGAATCTGAAGTTCTCAAAAACTTTTATAGTCACTATTATAAAATCCGTAGTCAACTCATCAAAGATTTTCGCTATCGACTGCAACTACTAGCTCATCCTGTGCAATCCACGCAAAGCAGTCTCGAAATAAAAGCAGAAGATGCGATCGCGATCGCCATTTATCAATCTCAAAAACTCTTAAATCGGATCTTATTTGTTGCTTATTGCGAAGATCGGCAGCTACTACCTGAAAACTTAATTAAAGATGCTTACGAATTTGTAAATCCCTATGTTGAGCAACCGATTTGGGATAACTATAAAGCCATATTTAGTTGGGTGCAAAATGGTAATGCTAATTATCGCAGTCCGATTAATGCTTATCCATTTAGTCTATTTGCAAGCGATCGCATTTTAGATAAGGGTCTATTTGTTGGCGATGAGTTATGTCGTCAGATTAAAGAAATTGCGCGTTTTGATTTTTGCGAAGATATCACGCGCCATATTCTCATCTGTCTCTTTGATGAATCGATTAAAGAGTTATCCCAATATCGTAAAGACCTTAGTAACCTTAGTAAACGCCGTATTCCGAAATTACCTTGTAAAGCGATTTTACAAAGTGAGTCGGTAATTCAGATATTACAGCAGCATCTATCTATCCCAAAAGAGCATCAAGAGGGCGATTCTATTCAAGACACCTTGGTCTATTGCCAAGAATATCAACAACGTTTATTAAAAATCAAAATCCTGCATCCCAAATGTGGGGCTGGGGTATTTCTAATCACGGCTCTAGAATTTTTACTTTCCGAACATGAGCGCATTCATTATCTGTTAACTAAGTTCTCGAATGATGCAGAAGCGATCGCGCACAAAACACCAATGGAAGTAATAGCGCATATTTTGCAACACAATTTATTTGGGTGTGATGCTGCTGAAGAAGCTGTAGAGATAACGCGCCTTTCGCTTTGCTTGCGATCGCTCGAACTAAATTCATCTTTGTCAGACTTTGAGCGCAATATTCAACTAGGTGAACTGTCAGCTTGTGATTTTGGCGAAGAATTTAAAGCAGCCAGCGATCGCGGTGAAGTTGTAATCATCAAATAACCCAAAAAGCTGTAGCGATCGCTGCGCGTGCGCCACAGCTTTCTGGGTTTTATTATGCCTACTTACAGAACCCAAAAGAGGTTAGCGGCGCGGAGCGCCGCTAACCTCTTTTGGGTTTTGATTTGTCATCACACAAGTGACGACAGCTATATCAGTACAATATGATTAGAGTAAATCGTAAAAATAAACTATGATCCCAACCGTAATCGAACAATCTGGTCGTGGCGAAAGAGCCTTTGATATTTTTTCGCGTCTGCTACGAGAGCGAATCGTGTTTTTGGGACAACAGGTTGATGACAGTATTTCTAATATTGTCGTTGCTCAATTGCTTTTTCTTGAAGCTGATGATCCCGAAAAAGATATTTTCTTGTATATCAACTCACCTGGTGGATCGGTGACCGCAGGTATGGCAATTTATGACACCATGCAACACATTCGCCCTGATGTTTCGACGATTTGTGTGGGCTTAGCGGCAAGTATGGGGGCTTTCTTGCTCACTGGTGGCGCAAAGGGTAAGAGACTATCTCTGCCCCACACCCGCATTATGATCCATCAACCTCTTGGCGGCGCACAGGGGCAAGCAACTGATATTGAAATCCAAGCCAAGGAAATTCTTTATCACAAGAATCGTCTTAATGAGTTGATGGCTTTTCATACAGGACAGCCGATTGAGCGTATCGCCGACGATACCGATCGCGATTTCTTTATGGCTCCTGATGAGGCAAAGAATTACGGATTGATTGATCAAGTTGTCAGTCAGCGCCCTAAGTTTGCAGTTGCAGCATAATGTTTTAATAAAATGGCTCACAAAGTGAGCCATTTTATTTTTTTTATTGGTCTATAGTTTGCAACTGCCTAAGGCAAATTGCAAAATTAAGGTGTGTGTGGAGTTTAGTTTATGAAATTATTTGGTACAGATGGTATTCGTGGACATGTTGGGAGCTTTTTGACCGCGAACCTAGCTTTAGAAGTTGGGATTAGCGCGGGTAAAATTTTAAAAGATCGGGTTGAGCTAGATCGCGCAAATAAAGCGAACGTGATTGCGATCGGGCAAGACTCTCGCACATCAGGTGATATGCTCTCGTCCGCGATTTCCGCAGGTTTGACGGCGGCGGGCTGGGATGTTTGGCATATTGGGCTATGTCCTACGCCTGCGGTGGCGCATCTGACGGCAAGTAATCCTCAAATCTTTGGCGGCGTAATGATTTCCGCCAGCCATAATCCTCCTGAAGATAATGGGATTAAGTTTTTTGGCGACAATGGTACAAAACTCTGTGGAGAAACTCAACAGGCGATCGAGTCACTACTGGAATCTCGACTTCATGTTGATCTGGCAAACTCTTCGACAAATTGGGGCAAGTATCACGAAAAATCTCATTTGATTAGCGATTATCAAGAGTCTTTGCAATCATCGATCGCTACAGATTTAAACGGATTGAAAGTAGTCCTAGATCTTGCACATGGTTCAGCAACTCGTGTCTCGCTGGAAGTATTTCGTAATTTGGGCGCAGAAGTAATTTGTTTGCATCAAGAGCCAGACGGCGATCGCATTAATGTTAATTGTGGCTCTACCTATCTCGAACCATTACGCGCCGCCGTAAAAGAACATAAAGCCGATCTGGGATTTGCTTTTGATGGCGATGCCGATCGCGTATTGGCGGTCGATAGTAATGGACGCATTGTTGATGGTGACTACATCTTGTATCTATGGGGACAAGAGTTATTAGAAAAAAATCAACTGCCCGACAGTGCGATCGTCACGACGGTAATGGCAAATCTTGGTTTTGAACGCGCATGGCAAAAACTCGGCGGTAATTTTGTCCGCACGGCCGTCGGCGATCAATATGTTCATGCAGAAATGGTGCGATCGGGCGCAATGCTCGGAGGCGAACAGTCAGGTCATGTACTTTGTCGTCACTATGCCGTCAGTGGCGATGGTTTATTAGCTGCATTGCATCTTGCCGCACTTGCAAAGCAAAAAGCACCCCTTGCCGAATTAATGGATCAAAGTTTTCAGCCCTATCCCCAGTTGCTCAAAAATGTGCGCGTAGAAGATCGGGAACTACGCCGCAATTGGCAGTCTTGCGATGTATTAGTCCAAGCGATCGCCTTAGCAGAACAAGATTTAGGCGATCGCGGTCGCATATTGGTGCGTGCGTCTGGCACTGAACCACTGATGCGGGTGATGGTCGAAGCGGAAACTTTGGATCTTGCCCAGCATTGGACAGATAGCTTGTCGGGACTGATCGAGAAGCAGTTTGTCAAAGTGTAAAAAAGAGGGCGCGTCGCGCCCTCTTTTTTGCATATGTATAATAAATATCTATTTACTTTTTTTCAAATTTCTTAATGGAAGGCTAGCCCGATGAGTCATGTCCAAGCATTCGTTCATGATCCTGAAGACACCTTGCGCGAACAGATTATGGATAATCTTGACGAGATGATTTGGTCGTTAGCTTTACCCAATCTTACGCCGCTATATTTCAGTGCGGCGACTGCCGAAATTTATCAAGTGTCCTGTGATGAGCTAATCGACAATGGTTATTTATGGCTAGATATGATCGCTGTTGACGATCGCTTAGGGATGGAACAGGCGATCGCTCAAGCCCAAGAAACAGGCACATCAAAAATTATTTATCACATCCAAAAGCGTTGTTTTTCGGCGCGTTTAAAAATTTTTAAAGATGCTTCAGGAATTCCCATTCGCCTAGATGCGATCGCCCATGAGATTAGCGATCGCCATCAGCTTCAAAACATTTACATAGAAAAAGTTGTCTTAGAAAGCGAGCAGAACTATCGCCAGATCGTCGAGCAGCGTACTCAAGCATTAGCTCAAAGTGAAGCCCGTAATCTTGCGATCCTTCATGCTCTCCCCGATCTCTTATTGCTGCTCAAGCCTGATGGAACTTGTGTGCAGTGCATCATTCCATCGACCGATAACCAGTCCAAATATTTGCCAGTCCAACATCATATTTCTGAAGTTTTATCTCCAGAAGGTTTGGCAACTGAACTAAAACTATACGAGAAGGCGATCGCGACAGGAGAAGTGCAGATCTATGAACATCAACTATCGAAGTTCGGCAAAACTGTATATGAAGAGGTACGGATCACGCCCTACTGTGAAGACGAGCTATTAGTAATTGTGCGGGATATCACCGATCGCAAAGTAGCCGAAGAACGTCTAGTCAAGAGTGATACTCATCTCAAGACAGCCCAAAGAATTGGCAAACTGGGGAGTTGGGAATTAGATCTGCAAACAGGTAATGTCGTCTGGTCAGAAGAGGTGTTTCGCATTTTTGGACGCGATCCTGCCATCGACACGCCCACCTATGCCGAATTACAAAACTCTTTGCATCCAGATGATTGGGAAAACTTTGATCGCACAGTCCAGAATGCGATCGCTAAGACACAATCCTACGATATTGAGTATCGTGTCTATTGGGCTGATGGCACATTGGTTGATGTCTTGGCAAAAGGTGAAATTATTTGCGATCTGGAAGGGAAACCAATTCAACTTGTCGGCACAGCGATGGACATCACCGATCGCAAAAAAACTGAGCAGCAACTCCAAAATCTCAGCGATCGCCTCACTTTAGCTTTAAAATCTGCTGCGATCGGTGTTTGGGAATGGGATATTGCTCACAATTGTCTCGTCTGGGATGAGCGTACTTACGAGCTTTATGAAGTTATTCCCGATCCAGATCTAGATGCCTACACAGCTTGGGTAAGCCGCATCCATCCGAGCGATCGCGCAAGCGCCGAAACAGCAGTTCAGCTAGCTCTAAACGGCGAAGAAGACTACGAACCCGAATTTCGGATTGTGTTACCAGATGGCAAGATTCGCTACCTCCAAGCCTATGCTTTGGTACAGCGCAACAATGCGGGGGAACCTCAACGCTTGATTGGCATTAACTTTGATATTACCGATCGCAAACTTGCTGAAGCCGAATTAAATCGCAGTCGTGATTTACGACAAGCAATTTTTAATGAATCCACTGATGCACTGTTTTTGGTTGACCCTCAAACATTACTTACCATAGACTGTAATCGTCTAGCAGTAAAACTTTTTGAAGCCTCTAACAGAGAGCAACTTATCGGTATTGAGGGGCATGTACTACAACGCCATCAGTTTACTAACGAAGAAATTATCGCGATTAATTTAGATCTTGAAAGTCAAGGTTTCTGGAGTCGGGAAGTTGAATATATTAGCCGCCAAGGTCGATACTTTTGGGGTAATCTTGCCGCCAAGCAAATCACAGTTGCGGGAAGCGCAATTAATCTAGTGCGCGTAACGGACATTAGCGATCGCAAGCTTGCTGAAGCCGAAATCTTGAAAACTGCCCGTCAGCTAGAAAATACCAATCGCGAATTAGAAACCTTTAGTTATTCTGTCTCCCACGATCTACGAGCGCCATTACGTCACATGAATGGATTTGTGAATGCTTTACAACAACGATTGAAAAATCATGAAGCCCTGAACGACCCTAAAGTAATTCACTATTTGCAAGTGATTGAGAGCAGTAGCCAAAAAATGGGGGGATTAATCGATGGACTCCTCACACTTTCACGCTACGGACGCAAACCATTAGAGTCAAAGCAGATCTCAATTCGAGAACTAGTAGATGAAGCGATCGAGATCATTAGTACCGATCCTCACCATAACCCGATCGCCGAATTTGCGATCGGTGATTTGCCAACTACGGTTGGCGATCGCATACTTTTACAACAAGTTTTTAGTAACCTGATTGGCAATGCCGTCAAATTTAGCCGCAACCAGCCTAGACCATATATTGCGATCGATAGCTTGCCAGATAATACTATTAGAATCAAAGATAATGGCGTAGGTTTTCAAATGGAATATGCTGACAAACTTTTTGGCGCTTTTCAACGATTGCATAATGAAAAAGAATTTGAAGGTACTGGTATTGGACTAGCGATCGTACAAAGGATTGTCCAGCGACATGGCGGTTCGATTTGGGCGGAAGGATATCCCGAACAAGGTGCAACTTTCTTTCTCAAGATTTAGATAGTGAGCGCTTTGCGCTCACTATCTAAATCTTGATATTTCAAGCAGTTTATACGATCTAAATATATGGAACCAACCAAAATTTTGCTTGTCGAAGACGATCCTAATGATGTTGAGCTAATCCAAATGTCTTTGGATAGTTACAACTTTGTCAACAATATAGACGTAGTATCTAGGGCAACCGCACACGTTTCTTAACATTTTAGCCGCTAACCCCTAAATGCTTGCTAGACAAGAGTTTCAGCTAGAGAGACAGACAAGAGAAAACAAGCCATTTAAAATTCTTGATCAAGATTTTACAAAGATATTTT
>JBDNJN010000018.1:0-14525 GCA_041687725.1 Pseudanabaena sp. | reverse complement strand
GAAAATATCTTTGTAAAATCTTGATCAAGAATTTTAAATGGCTTGTTTTCTCTTGTCTGTCTCTCTAGCTGAAACTCTTGTCTAGCAAGCATTTAGGGGTTAGCGGCTAAAATGTTAAGAAACGTGTGCGGTTGCCCTAGTACTATTGGAAGTGTTGCAGTCTATTCAATCGATTCTCCTGCAATCATTAATCAAAATGTTGTAAAACTAACTTGTAACGAAAAAATTATTAATCCTTACATCTTATCTCTATATATCAAGGCAATTGGTAAAAAATTACTTGTTAGACAGCAAACAGGTAATGTTCAACCTTATGTTAACATTCCAAATTTCTCAAATTTAATTATTCCATTATTTGACTTTGAAATTCAAAATAGAGTTTTATCTCTCATTGAAAAATCTTGCAAATTGCGTTTGCAATCCAAACAACTGTTAGAAATTGCTAAAACTATTGTAGAAAAGGCGATAGAAACCGATGAAGAGATTGCGATAAATTGGGGAGATAAACAACTTAAAACCTTGAATATTCAACTTTAAAAAGGAGGAAATCAATGCTAGAAACAACCAAAGAATTACTCAAGAGAGATATCGAGCTTTTTAGTGACGAGCAACTAAAACAGATTGCAGACTTTTTCGCGTTTATCAAATTCCAGACAAAACTAAGCCGACAAAAAACTGATATCAGCCAATTTGCGAATCTCTATCAAGAATTTGAAAAAGAAGATCGAGAACTAGCTGAAATAGGTATCTCTGAATATGCGGAACTCTTAAATAGTGAGGACAGAGATGAAAGTAGAACGTGGTGAAATTTGGCTTGCCAATCTCGATCCCACCAAAGGTTCAGAACAAGCAGGGACTCGTCCCATTATCATTTTCCAAGAAAATACACTCTCTAAATTCACCAGCACCGTTATCACAATTCCCCTTACAACCAACTTACGACGTGCCGCTTTGCCAACCTGTTTGCTGATTTCTAGCGGTCAAGGCGGCTTAAACCAAGATTCAGTCGCACTATGTCATCAACTTCGTGTACTTGACAAAACTCGATTGATTAAAAGATTGGGAATATTGGGTGCAGATGCGATCGCTAATTTAGAAAAAATTGTGCTATTTACACTTGGGTACGACATGTAATAAAAATGCATTGTAGAAGGGGCAGTTATAAGTTCAAAAGCTAGATATTTGTATAAATTAGGAGAAACAAACCATGCAAGCACTCAAAGTAATGGCAAGCGTCAACGAAAAAGGCGAACTCACCTTAGATTATCCACTTCAGCTAAAAACTAATAGCCGCGTTGAATTGATCGTTCTTATCTCTGAAACAGAAGCAATCGAAGAACCATCCAAACAAGAAATTATCGATGGCTTTCGACAATCTTGGCATGAAGCCATGACAGGTCAAACCATCCCCATCTCTGAAGTATGGGAGCAACTAGCCAATAACTAAATTAATGATCATGGCGATCGCGTTTTTAAACTCATTTTAGAAATTGCAAAAACTATCGCAAAAAATGCGATCGCCCCCAATTTACTATTCACTAAGAAATAAAACTTGGCTGACATTTTTCATGAACTAGCAGAATATAGGCGATTATTAAGGATACTTTTAGCTAGTAGTAATTGGTAGAAGTTTATTATGCAGACACAAGCTAAATCTAAAATTGACGCAATCTTAAGCAAGATCGAACAACTAGGAACAATTGAAATAGCTAATATGGCGATCGCCATGCCCCTTAATTCAGAAATTGCACCGCCTATTCCACGATCAACACAAGCACTAGAGACTAGACTAAATATCTCTTTGCCAGAAGATCTTCAAGAACTATGGCAAAAATGTAATGGATTGCACCTATTTGAAGACAAGACTTATGGACAATCAGGACTAATCATTTGGTCACCTCAAGAAGTTTTAGAAAAACATCAAACTCTGAAACGAAATTCCAATGAATTTGAATCTGAAGATCTAATTATTGGCGAGTTTCTCGGTGATTCTGATTTGCTGGTTGTGAGGTGCAACCCAAATGCTACTGATTTTGGACAAATTATCATTGCTCTTCCCATCGATCATCGAGCAGACTGGTATTACCTAGCATACTCATTACCAGATTTTTTACAGAGATTTATTGCTAGCCAAGGCGAGAAATTTTGGGAAGCGTAGATTTTATATTCAAATATTCAGAAGCAAACCAATTAAGATCCAGTCTTGTGACATAGATAACGTTTAGAATGATCGCTAGTGTCCACAATAGTTACTTGACGTTGGACAGTAGCGAACGAGTATTTAGAAGATATGGCAACAAAGCAAGCAGCGATTTTGGTCTTGGCGGATGGTACTTGTTACCGTGGCTATGCGTTTGGCGCATCGGGAACTGCGATCGGTGAAGTGGTATTTAATACAGGTATGACTGGATACCAAGAGGTAATGACCGACCCCAGCTATCGTGGTCAAATTGTGACTTTTACCTGCCCCGAACTTGGCAATACAGGCGTAACTCCCGAAGATGACGAGTCCGATCGCCCACAAGTGCGCGGCGTAATCGCCCGTAACATTACGGCTGTGCCTAGTAACTGGCGATCGCGTCAGTCTCTGCCCGACTACCTCAAAGCTAATAATGTCGTTGGGATTGCGGGAATTGATACTCGTGCGCTTACCCGTAAATTGCGATCGCTTGGCGCAATGAATGGCGGCATTTCTACGGAAATCCTCGATCCTGAAGTCTTACTTGCTCAAGTAAACGCGGCTCCTTCGATGCAAGGTCAAAACCTCGCTCAAGCAGCCTCGACCGATCGCATTTATGAATGGTCAGACAAAACCTTACCTGAATGGGAATTTATTGAGCCATCGCAGTTAACAGGTGACGCGATGACAGTTGTAGCGATCGACTTTGGGGTGAAACGTAATATTTTGCGCCGTCTCGCCAGCTACGGTTGCCGCGTGATTGTCGTCCCCTCTGATACCTCCGCCGAAAAGATTCTCTCTTACAATCCTGATGGCATCTTTCTATCTAACGGTCCTGGTGATCCCGCCGCCGTTACACAAGGAATCGAAACTGCAAAGACTTTGCTAAGCTCTAACAAACCAATGTTTGGGATTTGCTTAGGACATCAAATTTTGGGCTTATCGATGGGTGGCGACACCTTCAAACTCAAGTTTGGGCATCGTGGACTTAATCAGCCTGCCCAAAACCAAGCCGAAAACGCTGATCGCCGCGTCGAGATCACTAGTCAAAATCATGGCTTTGCGCTCACAGGTGAATCCTTTGATGCATCCCCTGCCATGTTGACCCATATCAATCTTAATGATAAGACCGTTGCAGGTTTAGAGCATAAGACTTTGCCGATCTTCTCGGTGCAATATCACCCTGAAGCTAGTCCAGGTCCTCACGATGCTGATTACTTATTCGAGCGCTTTGTGAATTCGATGCGCGAACATAAGAATACTAAACAGGTTGCGGCTTAAGCCCTCACCCCAAACCCCTCTCCCTAGGGGAGAGGGGCTAAGACTAAGACTTTAAATAAAATTTCTATTACAACTATGCCCATTCCAGTACCAACACTTCCCACTGATTCTGAAGGACTTTTAAGACTCTTACGCCATAAGGAAGGAACTTGGGTGCAGTGGGGTATAGCTTGCCAAATGCTGCAAAAACTGGGAGAGAATTCTCTTGCGATTTTTGAGAATACGGGCTTTGAGCCGATTCAACAAAATCAAATTGTGGTGGCCGCACAGGTCTATGCGAGTCTGCAAGCTGGTAATGCGGCGGATATTGTGTTGGCACATTTTGAACAAAAAGGAAGCGACATTCTCAATGAGTTGCGCGTACTCAATCAATCGGAACGAGTTGCTATGGCAACCTTTGCGCTTGAGAAAAATCTTGATGTTTTGGAAGCTAAAGATGTCGTTAAGGCAATTAAGGAAGCTTCTTCTGTTGCCAATTTGCCAGAAGGATTTACGCGCCATCCTGGGGATGCAGTCGTGTTGCAAATCCTCAAAGCTGCTCAGGGCAAAATCGATCCGCAGGAACGCACTAGATTGATTGCGCGTGGTTTGAGATTCGCTCATGGTGAAAGGGCAAGAGCAGCGATTGAGCGTCTGCTGACTGACATGGCAAATCCTACTAAGAAAAAAGCTCCTAATCTTCCCAACTTCCGTTACGATGCTGAAGATAGTATTCCTCGAATCTTGCCTGTAGTCGGGACTTTACCGATGACGATCGCTCAGTTTAAATCAGTTCCCTTTGCCGATGAAATCGCTCCTTTTGGAATTGTCCATTCTACTGGTGACTCCACATGGGCAACGCTTCCAGGTTGGTTTGTGGTGCATGAAGCTGAGGATGGCGTGATTGTTTCTTGCAATACCGACACTTTGCAAGCTGCGATTAATCAGGAAGTTGTGAGTTCGATTCGCGATCGCGCTGAGGATGTTTTGGTACTGGTCGATCGCTCTCAACGCGATTGGGATGAAAATAGCTATTTCGCGATCGCGGATGAAGCAGGAAATCTCAAGTTTGCATGGTTTGAGACTAAGCCAGATGTAAAAATATTGGGTAAAGTCACTTTAACTTTGCGCCCGAAACGCTTCTTTGATGAAGAAGCATCGAAAGACCGTTGGCAGTTTGAGGAATAAGTTTTTTATAAATTAGAGGATTCATAATGTCATACAGCGATTTTGATCTAAGAAAAGTTAAACAAAATCTTGGAATTAATTTAATTGAAAAAGAGAAACTTTTCGCTTCTATTAAACCTGTTGGCATTACTGCATATCTTCAAGAAACGCTAGCAGAAAATATTCCGCTAGCCCGTGCAATTAACACTGAAAAAGCGCGTTCAGAGTTGATAATTGCTAACGTTTTAGTGGAATTGAGAAAAGTCCTAGAGCATAAGATAAGTTTGTTTTCTGGTGTTGAATTTAACGTTGACAAGGAAAAAGGGCTAAATGGATTTTGTGATTTTATAATTAGTGCATCCAGTGAACAACTAATGTTATGCAGTCCGATTGTTGCTGTTGTTGAAGCAAAAAATGAAAATATTATCGGCGGGTTAGGTCAGTGTATTGCTGAAATGGTTGCCGCAAAAATCTTTAATGAACTGGAAAATGACGAAAGCGTAAAGAGGATCTATGGGGTCGTAACTACAGGAACTACATGGAAGTTTCTCAAAATGGATGTCATGGATGTATATATCGATTTAGACGATTATCCAATTGAAAATCCTGATAAAATTATTGGCATTTTATTAGCAATGGTGTCTCAAAATGCTTGATGCAAATGAAGTTTTTTAAGAAGAGCTAAAATCACACTTGGCTAAGTTTGAGATATTTCTTAAGCAAAAGCTCAAACCAAGAACTGTTTATAACCATGCAGTTGTGATTAGTCATTTTATTGATGTTATATGCTGGGATTGGAATGTTAGTAGCTTTTTAGATATTCGTCGGGGCATAGTTTGTAGTCGCTTTTGGCAGTCGTATTGCAGCAATACTGGCGACAGTGAAAGTCAAGCCAATGGGTCGGTCAAAAAGTTTTTCACTTTTTTAGTGTTTGAGCAAGGCATTGCGATCGGCAAAGATATATTGACAGGATTAAAGATTAAGGTGGATTCTTAGAAATGAGGCGGAAGATTACTGGCAGTTTAAGGAATAATTTCTAAATGCCCTAGATCGTTTTGCTAGATTAGCTTAGTTCTCTTTAAATACCGCGTTCATTGTTGCATCAAGTTCCGACAAAATAGGAGGTAAATCATCATGAAACGGATCCAATCTATCATCAGCAAACCTGCTTATTAATTTCTCAGCGCTTAATAAAATATACTGGCAGCTCTGTAGTGGATAATGCCAATAATACACTGGATCTTCATTTTCAAAATTGGGTTGAGAATATCTACGAATTGACTGGCGCATACTATGAGAATATTTTGATAGCATGTAGTACGCTATTTTAAATTTATTCTGTTTTTGAGGGGGAGAAATATCATCCATCATACTTGCTACACTAAGTGTTTTTTTAACTTTAGAGATTCTTTCAGAAGAGATCCCATACTTTATAGCTGATTCTTTCATGTCACTTATATCATTCGTTATATCATCTTTTTCCTTAATTGATTTGTCTTTTTCCAGTTGAGAAAGCCCTGAATTTAAGATGTTTTCATCAAATGTTCCTCTATTGCAAAACTGTGAATTTAAATATTTAATGTAGCGTATTATACGTTCAGATTCATCTTCAGGTTGAAGAAGGTACTCAATTAAAATATTTGTTTCTAGAACTGTTCTAGAAATCACAAATGCTGAAGGATAAAGATATAAATTGCTTGATGCAATACAGAGGACACCTTCAATTTGTTCTCTTTGATAACAAACTAAATAGACAATTTCAGAAAGCATCCTGTTCATCCTTCGATCATCCCAAGGATTTATACGGTGTAAATCATTTAGTAAATCATTTAATAAATTTAGTGATTTTCTAAGCAAATGTACAATTGTTTTAATCTCTGGAGATGGAGGATATAAAGAGAATTCAACAGAGTGGCTTTTAGGCATAATTTTTTAATGATGTCAACTTTTGAAAATCATAATAACACATCAAAATTTTAGTTTAAGTTACTCTTCCGAAAGAAAGCTGCCAGCTTAAGCAGTTTGAGTAGTAGCCGTAAGTCGTGATACAATTCGATTTTAGTATATCATTTCTAATATGATTTCTTCTACCGAAAGCAAGGATAAGAGCAATCCAGTACAAGCAACTCTTGAATGGATTGCCGATGTAGGAATTAATGGGTTAGGGATTTTGCCTTCTGCTGAACAAGTTGCGGAAAAATATTTGTCCGAGTCGGGAAGTGTTAATGATGCTATCAATTCTCTTATAGCTTGGAGAACAACTCATGCAGTGGGTTCAGGATTTATTACAGGATTGGGTGGTATTGCTGCAATGCCTATTACAATTCCAGCAGGTTTAGCAGCTTCATATGCATTGGGAGCAAATACAGCCGCCGCAGTTGCTTATCTTCGGGGATATGACATTCATTCTGAACAAGTAAGAACAATGGTTCTGTTATGTCTGATTGGAGAAGCAGGTGAAAAGATTCTCAAAACCGCAGGAATTGCAATCGGCACTAAGGTTTGTCAAAATCTTATCAAGCGAATACCTAGTAAGGTTTTAATTGAAATTAATAAGAAGATCGGTTTCCGACTGATTACGAAAGCAGGAGAGAGAGGTGTGATAAATCTTGTGAAAATGTTGCCCCTAGTTGGAGGTGTTATTGGAGGCGCTTTTGATGGCATATTTGTGAATAGTTGTGGAAAGACCGCGAAAACAGTATTTACCTAAAAGCGCCACAAGCAATAGAATGATAGCCTTCAAAGTGATTAGGCTAAAAATGGCTACTTATCAATTGCACCAGTTCAATTTTTTAATATTACAGCCTATTGAGGCTTTAAGTAGTACAGAGAAATTTATGAAATCGCAAAGCGCTGTACTACATATCTTAAAGCGACTATCGCCTTATTCTGCGTCTTTAGTCGCTTTAACAGCGTAATAACCGAGCAAAGTGGCTACAGTGAAGCCAGTGAAGAAAAGGGTAAACAAGACACTGATGCCGCCAGTAATGCCAACTTGAGCAAGAATGCCTTTGCCAGTCAAGACTTCATTTGCGAAGCCCGCAACTAGACCGATCATTGCCATGCGACCATTCCAAGTTTCGGCAAAGTTGCTAAAACCGAATACGCCTGCCCCTGTAGGATTTACATTAAGACCAACGGTTTTGCTCGATTTGGGAGCATTGCTGTCGCTTGATTGAGATTTTGTTGATACCATGATTAATTGCTTTCCTACAGAAACTTTATATCAGTTAATCGAACTTTACATTTAACGTAGACAAATGTAAATCTGTCATCAGAAATATGCCTTACTGCCTCAACCCTAGTTGTCAGAAACCGAACAATCCCGATGGGACAAGATTTTGCATGAGTTGCGGCAAAAGTTTGCAGCTTAAGGGGCTGTATGAGCCGATCGCCTTAATTGGACAGGGAGGCATGGGGCGCACTTTTCGGGCAAGAGATTTAGGACGCTTGGGGCAACCCTGCGCGATCAAGCAATTTTTGCCACAGTTTTCAGGCTCTGAGCTAATGCAAAAGGCGATCGCGCTATTTGAAAGCGAAGCCGCCCAACTTAAAGCACTAGGTTCTCATCCACAGATTCCTGAATTGATTGCCTATTTTGAAGAAGATGGATGTTTGTATTTAGTGCAGGAGCTAATCGAAGGTGAGAATCTGTATGTGGAATTACAGGGTCATGGCATATTCAACGAAGCGCAAATCTATCAATTACTCGAAAATCTTCTCCCCGTCCTCCAATTCATCCACGATCGCCAAGTCATCCATCGCGACATCAAGCCCGAAAATATTATCCGCCGTTCTTCTCTTACTCCCCTCTGCTGCGGGAGAGGGGTTGGGGGTGAGGGAAATCTTGTTCTCGTCGATTTTGGAGCAGCCAAATCTTTTACAACCAATACTGCCAATCGCACAGGCACATTAATCGGTAGTGCTGAATATATCGCACCTGAACAAGCAAGGGGAAAGTCTGTCCCTCAAAGCGATCTTTATAGTTTGGGCATAACTTGTGTTTATTTATTAACAGGAATTTCGCCCTTTGATTTATACGATGACGAGAGCGATCGCTGGATTTGGCGAGAAAAGTTGCAAACTTCTATCTCTGATCATTTAGCCATGATTCTCAATCGACTTTTAGAAAGGGCGATCGCAAATCGTTATCGTTCTGCTGATGAAGTCTTGCATGATTTACAAGATTTAACTATCAGTTCAAATATTAATTTAGAAGTTAGTTATAGTTCTCAAATAGAAAAATTAATAAAAGCACTAAATTTAGGACAATGGCAAGAAGGTGATCGCATAACCAATCAAATTATTTTAGAACTTGCCAATAAAAATAGAATTGCTCAATTAACTGCCGATGATGTTGATCGCATTTCTTGCGATGTTTGGCAAGCGATCGATCAAGCATGGATGGACGCTACGAATAATCGCTTTGGTTGGAGCGCTCAGCAGAAAATCTGGAAAAATCTCGGCGGTAGATTGATTTATGAAGAAAATAACTATTGGGAATTTGCCAAAATCTATGAGAAATTTGCCGATCGCGTGGGATGGCGCAAACCACGTTGGTTAAATCTGGGTTTTTCTCCAAAAATATGGCGAAAACATGAGAATTTGACCTTTGCGATCGCTGCGCCGCGTGGACATTTACCAAGCTTGTTATTTTGGGAAGGATTTAACTTAGTCGATCCTGTTTTCTACCGCTTAGAAATTTGTCGTCAGAAATAGTGACTACGATCATCCAAGAATTAATAGTGTGGCGCGGAGCGCCGCACTATCAATTCTTGGATGATCTGTGAAAAACTTGCTAACCAAGCGAAATATCTGCCAATATAGTTTACATATTTCGTTTGCCTAGTAAGGGAAGACCCGCGTGACTGTTGCTGCTTCTGTTTCTTCACCTGATGTCAAGATTCCCACCGATTCAGGGATCTACATTACGATTCACGGTCACTTTTATCAGCCTCCACGTGAAAACCCTTATCTAAATGCGATCGAGCGCCAAGAAAGCGCTGCGCCTTTTCATGACTGGAATGCGCGGATTCATCATGAATGCTACCGTCCCAACGCATTCTCGCGGATCGAACGTCATGATGGCAAGATCGTCAAAATCGTGAATAACTACGAGTACATGAGTTTTAACATGGGGCCAACACTGCTCTCATGGATGGAATTTCACGACCGCGATACCTATCAAGCAATTTTGGATGCCGATAAACGCAGCGCCGATCGCCTTAATGGTCATGGCAATGCGATCGCACAAGTGTATAACCACATCATCATGCCCTTAGCGAATTGGCGCGACAAATTGACGCAAATTCGTTGGGGGAAAGAAGATTTTAAGTCAAGATTTGGGCGCGAACCTGAAGGGATGTGGTTGGCGGAGACGGCTGTTGACTACGAAACCCTTGAGGCTTTGGTCTTAGAGGAGATCAAGTTTATTGTGCTTGCCCCATCACAGGCGCAACGCTGTCGCCCTATGCCCACCAAGGACAATTCCAATCCTGCATGGCAAGAGGTTGGCGAAGCACAGATCGATCCCACTCGTCCCTATCGTTGCTATTTACGCCGCCATGACAATACTAAAAGCAATATATCGGAACTCGGACAGTTCCATTTGCCTGCGGATAGTGATGCTTATATTGATGTATTTTTCTACGATGGTCCCATTTCTCGCGATATGGGATTTGGCGATCTTTTAGGTAGTTCTCACAATTTTTCTAAGCGTCTTAACCAAGCCGTCCGCAACGATGATCGTCAACATCAAATGATTTCCGTAGCGACTGATGGCGAAACCTTTGGGCATCACAAGCATTTTACCGAAAAAACTCTTTCCTATGCCTTTGTCGAAGAATTTCCCCAACGCGGCTGGACTGTGACCAATTACGCCCATTATTTGAGCTTATTCCCACCATCATGGGAAGCCGAACTAAAATCTATAACTGCATGGAGTTGCGCCCACGGTGTTGATCGCTGGCAAGGTGGCTGTACTTGTGGCGGTGAAGGTTCGGGATATCAACTTATATGGCGGCGACCATTGCGCGATAGTCTCAACTGGTTGCGCGATCGCCTTGCTACGGTATATGTCGATATTGGGCGCAAATATTTTAACGATCCTTGGGAAGCTCGCGATCGCTATATTGACGTGTTGGAATATTCTTTGCGCGATGGCATTGCTGAACATTCACCAGTTTTAGAAGAATTTTTTGAGCAGCAATGTGGCAATAAGGTATCCACATCGGCACAAAGGGTTGATGCTCTGCGGCTCTTGGAAATGCAGCGTCATGCCTTATTGATGTTTACCAGTTGCGGCTGGTTCTTTGAAGAATTATCGCGACCTGAAACTGTGCAGATTTTGCGCTATGCCGCCAGAGCGATCGAACTAGCGGCGGATGTGGCGGGTGTATTGCTAGAGGACGAATTTATCAAACGGATGGAAACCTCGCCCAGTAACCTCGCTGAATTTAAAGATGGCAAGGGAGTTTACCGTAAGCAGGTAATCACCAATCGCATTAGTCTCGAGCAGGTTGCCGCCCAATATGCCCTCAGTTCCACTTTGGGGAATTATGCGCGATCGCAACAAATCTATTGCTACACCATTCAACAACAGGATTATCAACTGCAACGGATTGGTTCGATGGCCTTAGCGATCGGGCAAATTAATTTGACTTCGAGGATTACCCAAGAGTCCGTCAATTATATTTTTGCAGTGCTGCATCTTGGCGGCGATGACTTCCATTGCTGCATCCAACCCTTTACAGGGCGGCGCGAATATGAAGAAATCAAGTCAACTTTGTTTAAGGTTCTCAAACACGCGAACACTGCTGCGGTAATTCTGTCAATGGCAAGCAATTTTAGCGGTGAACAGTTCAATCTGCATCATCTCTTTGCGGAAGAGCGTCATCGGATTTTGCGAATGCTTGCTGATGAAACACTGACTAGACTCGATCAATTATATGAACAAGTCTATCGCGATAATTATGGGATTTTAATCTCGTTCCGTCGTGACGATCTACCCGTACCGCCCGAACTACAAGTCGCCGCAGATATTGTTTTAAACAATCGTCTCACCGAAGAATTAAAACGCTTAGAAACAGGCGAATCACTTCCGAATGTCGGGTTAGATGCTGTGGCGATCGAGGCGATTAATTTGGGCTGTAAGTTCACCCATGCAGAAGATGCGAAAATTCTCGAAAATTATATCTTGAATCAAATTCAACAGCTTGCTCAACTTCAAGATATCGATGAAAAGTCGCTATTTAATTATCTCAATCAAATTGAGCAGTCTTTAGTAATCAGCGATCGCCTAAACTTAAAACTCAATCTAAATCTCTCACAGGAGGCTTTTTTAAACTATTTGTTTAAACGCATTGCCCCCCAATGTGTCCTTGCTAGACAGATTCTCGATTTAGAAACCACCGAGAAACAGCCAATTCACGTTGAGGTAAATCTCTGTGAAAGTATTTCTAATTTGGAGCTACATCAGTTAATTGGTACAGCTAGCAAATTAGGTATTGCCACAGAAGCTTGGCTCCACGACTAATAAGTAGTAGTAGTGACGCGCTGTTATAAAATCCAGAGAAATTTTTGAAAGTGCCGCTTCGCGGCACTTTCAAAAATTTCTCCGTACCCCTTAAAGCCTTAACAGGCTGCACAAGAAAAAAAACTATAGTCTTAACGATATTTAAGTCTATAGTTTATAAAAATTGGCGTTTTAGCAAAAAATAAGGATTAATTTGCCAAAATACCTAACAAATTAAATGTTCTCCCAAGCTCCAAGCTCCAAGACCTAACCAACAAAATCACCCCTAATTAATAAATTAGTTTACAGGATGTGAAGATTGCTTTACCAAGGGGCGATCGCTGATATAGGATCTGAAATTAAGTTCTCAAACTAAAATCTCGTTATTTTTGCCTATCTTAAACCAAGGTAAATTAAGGTCAGTCTATTTATGAAAAGACTTTTTGCTCTCATTCTCGTGATTAGCTTGTGGTTTGGCATTAGCCTAGCCGCAACTCCTGCCGCCTACGCAGAATTTTCCTTCAACTCTTTGACACCCTGTGCAACTTCCTCCGCTTTCCAAGAGCGCTTGCAATCTGAAGTTGATGGTTACACCGCCCGTTTAGCTACCTTCCAAGCTGGTAGCGCTCCTGCGGAATACCTCACAGGTAAAATTGCCCAAACCGAAGCTCGCTTTGCAAAATATGCAGACTCTAGCTTGCTTTGTGGTGAAGACGGTCTACCTCACTTGATCAGCGATGGTCGTTGGGATCATGCAAGCGAATTCACCATTCCTGGCTTGATATTTTTATACATCACAGGTTGGATCGGCTGGGTTGGTCGTGCTTACCTAATCGCTATTCGTAAAGACAGGGCAACCGCAGCCCAAAAGGAAATCCTGCTTGATGTTCCTCTTGCTATCAAGTGTATGTTAGGTGGCTTTGCATGGCCCCTTGCTGCTATTAAAGAGTTCGCCAGTGGTGAACTACTAGTTCCTGAAAAGGAAGTTACTGTCTCACCGCGCTAGAAACTCAAATAATTTTTTAAAAGTTTTGGAAACCAAAACTTTTAAAAAATTATCTATATACCCCGTCCATGTGGAAAACCGAAGTTTTCGACATGGATAAAAAGAAAAAACCGAAGCGGGGCTTCGCCCTGCGACCGTCTGGAAGAACCACAGGTTTCATTCCAGACGCGGTATATCAACTTTTCTAGAGTATTTTAATGCTCTAGATAATTATTAAAACTATCTAAAAGGAGAACTGCATTGAAAGGTTTTTTATCTTCTGCTCCCGTTTTAGCTTTTGTCTGGATGACCATCACGGCTGCCGTACTGATCGAAGCTAACGTCTTATTCCCAGACACGCTGACATTTCCTTTCTAAATTTTGAATTTAAAAATCGACAATATAGCTATCTGTCGCCACTTGTATTAAGACAAACTAAAACACAAAAAGTAGATGTGGCGCTCTGCGCCGCATCTACTTTTTGGGTTTTATGTTCTGACGTATTTAGCGGCAGCCATAAAAAAGGGATAGGACGTTTTATGTCCTATCCCTTTTTTATGGGCGTGATGTGTAATATTCGGGACGCAATTTTTGTAACTGCGCGTTTGTGTAATAGAAGTTGAGAATGCGATCGTAAGTCCAGCCCATACGAGCGAGATTATAAGAACCTGTTTGACTCATACCCACTCCATGCCCCAAACCGCCGCCGATAAAAGCATAACCAGTTAAGAGTTTATCTTTATAAATTGGCTCTAGTCGAAAGAAAGTGCTATCAGGGGGATCGAAAGCATCAATAATTTCATCTTTTTTGACAAAGATTTTACCAGTATCGGTAATTATTTCCATTTCTAATACTCGACCCGATCGCGATCGCTTCGACACTTGCAATTGTTTGATGGCATTAAAGTTAGTAACACTATCTCCTGAGAATCTCAAAAACTTTTTCAAGGATATTTGTAACTCATCCAATGTGCCGCTTTTGCGCCAGCGTAGAGTTCTCCAGCCGACTTCATTAAATCCCTCTTGGCGATCCAAAAATGTTTTTAAATTTTTATCGTCACTGATATCCGCCGATCGCTGACTTTCAGAGCGATTAGCCAGATCTAGCACCGATTGTAAATAAGGACGCGGAGTTCCATCCCAAATATCGTTATAGTTTGCGGTGATCCCCCCTGTTGTCGAAGAATAGAGCGCATCGATCGCCCGATTGTTATAGGTGAGAACTAAACCTCTAGTTTCGGCGATCGCGCGATCGGCAACTGCGGTCGTATCTTCTAGCCCTTAGGGCAACCGCACACGTTTCTTAACATTTTAGCCGCTAACCCCTAAATGCTTGCTAGACAAGAGTTTCAGCTAGAGAGACAGACAAGAGAAAACAAGCCATTTAAAATTCTTGATCAAGATTTTACAAAGATATTTTC
>JBDNJN010000137.1:0-2500 GCA_041687725.1 Pseudanabaena sp. | reverse complement strand
TAATTGCGAAAGATCGCGCCCTACCCAAGTTAGTAGCTCCGCTACGCCATTTCCTGCTAAAACCCAATCTGGTGATAGTTGATGAAAATTTCCTAATGCTTGCCTGAGCAATGTATATTCGGGATCGGGATAATGATTTAGTTCGGCTAAATGCGCGTGAATTGCGGCGATCGCTGATTTTGGTGGGCCAAGGGGATTAATGCTCGCCGAAAAATCTAAGATGCTTTCTGGTGCAATACCAGCAAGACTCCCTGCCCATTGACGATTTCCTCCATGAATAGGACGTAAGAGATCGGTTGCTTGCATAAGTTTTGATTGTTAATAGTCTGAATGGAGAGATTTTACCAAGCGATCGCCTTAAATTTCTCATCATTAGCAATTTCAACGCTATCGCCTGAAGTGCGAATTACATATAGCCCTTTACGATAGGCATAAATATCAACGCTCTCGTCTATTTCTATGCCTGCTACCGCTCCATAAATCTGATAGTTAGCATATTGTGGGAAAGCGGATTTAAACTTCCGTAAGCGATCGCACATTTCATCCACGTCGTCCTGTGAGAGTCGCGATTTGCATTCCACCGCCACGACGACATCTCCATTTACCCCTAAGATATCGATTTCGATTTTGACAGCTTCTGATTTGACGCGCAGACTGGTTTGATTGATGTCGATACCGCGATCGCGAAACATTCTAATTACCGCAGGACGCACTAGCTCCTCGACAAATCTACCCCAACGAGTCGTCAGATTGGCAACTTCGCGGCTAGTTTGAGCAACGGTGCGTTCTAGCTGTTTCATAGTGCGATCGTTCTCGGCGGCACGGCGATCGTTTTCGGCTCTGGCTTGGGCAATGCTGCGATCAAACTCGACACGCGATCGCTCTAACGCGACGTTGGTTTGCTCGAATAATTTATAAATATCGGCGATCGTGATTTGGTCTGACATATATTTCAGTTTTTACTGCCAATTGGGGCTAACTATAGGAATTGCGCGATCGCGATGTTTGCGATAAATCTGAAAATCACTGTCTAATGTGAGTACTGAGGCATCTGGATATAGTTCAGACATCCTAACTAAACAAGCGTCTGCTAGAGACATTGGTACAGAATCATAGCGGCGCATTAGTTTCTCTATGGATTCAATTTCTTCATTTAGTTGAAAAGGTATCTCGATATATTCTTGTCTGACCATCTGTAAGGCTTTTTCGCGCCCTCCATATACTTTCTGCAATAAGAAGCAGACTTCTGTTAGAACAGGTTCACAGGTTAAGATGGGACATTGAATGTTTGACATTGCAGATACAGCCCAATGATGAAACTTATCTTTGGGCATCATGAAGGCTACTAAAACGCCTGTATCAAGGATGATGCTTTTTTGCATTATCTGCCAAACCCTTCCATGTATTCAGGATTATGAGATAAGTCTTCTAAATTACTATCTAGGCAACCAATGAAGTCTTTCGCTGCTTCAGCAAAAGAAACTTGTTTTGGATTTGACTCCATCGGCTCTGAGATTTGAGTGCTTTTATGTACTTTGAATTCTAAAAATTCAATAAATTTAATAACTTCGGTTCTTTGTTCAACAGGTAATTTTTTGATTTTGTTAATGGCAATTTCTAGGGTGGTCATTTTGGCTATCTGCCTCTCACGCTCAACTTTGTCCCATTTTAGCAAAACCCAAAGGCGATCAACATTTCTAATTTTTTTGTGAATGCATTAAATCGCCGCGATCGCATTAGAAAAAGTTGTGAATCTTTGCAAAAATGCATTTGATGTTAACACTCGTAGGCGGTTTTGCATTTGCGCGAAAATCCCTCACTCACCTCCACGATCGCAATTTGCGAATGCAAAACCCTCTTCGCTGCGATCAATCGCCTATCCATTATCTGAAAGTTGCTATAATCACCCATATATTTCATCGTTGGCAGAAACTATGCAAGTAAAGGACTTGATGGAATAGAGCAGTAAATGACTTATAGATTTCATGACAGGTACGTTTATATTTTTGCGATCGGCGGTCATTACGATCAATATTAATTTTGATTAACGAGGTAATTTTGATGATGTCAACACTACTATATGATTCGGACTTTTATCGTTGGACGGTTGAGCAGGTAGAGCGTTTACGCTTAGGTAAGTGGGATGGGTTAGATATAGAAAATTTAGCTGAGGAAGTTGAAGCTTTGGGGAGCCAAAAAAGGTCTGAGTTGGAAAATCGTTTAGCAATTTTGTTGGGGCATTTGATTAAGTGGGATTTGCAGCCAAGGTTGCGCGGTAAAGGTTGGCGGCTGACCATTAAGGAGCAAAGAATTCAAATAAAAAAGCTGATCCGAAAAAATCCTAGCCTAAAATCTTATCTATCGGAAGCGATCGCTGATGGCTTCGAGTTGGCTCTAGTTTTGGCAGAAAAAGAGACTCGCCTTAAACCCAAGGATTTACCGAAAGAATGTCTTTATTCTGTCGAACAAATTTTTGATGAGAACTTTCCTACTGGTATTC
>JBDNJN010000136.1:0-22493 GCA_041687725.1 Pseudanabaena sp. | reverse complement strand
AAATTTTACCAATCCCTGAACGAGAAAGACAAACGAAGATACGCAGGGATTGAAGCAAAAAAGCTAGGACATGGAGGAATAAAGTATATGTCAGAGCTATTTGGATGCAATCGGAATACAATCGCAGAAGGGAAAAGCGAAACTTATGAGGGATTAACAACTAGGCGACTTAAGAGACCAAATGGGTTCTATAACAAACCACGATAGCGAATAAAACCTAACACCACAGACCATGAACCTAGGGCAACCTTAATCGCAACTAGAATATTCAGAATTGGGATCATGCCACCACTAATTAGTTCTCCTAACTTACCGTGAGGCAGTTCTATCCCTGAGAGCGTGATCACCGATAAAACAATAAAAATCAGCACGGATATCTTTTCCCAAGTTGCAGCGTGCCAGCGCTTATATAGTTTTTGAAGCCGCTCTGGAGGAGATGTAATCGCAATTAAACCGATCGCAGTGCCACCTGCCACACCCGCCGCAAAGCCTCCGCCAGGGCTAAGATGTCCACGAATTGCCAACTCGATCGCAACTAAAGCGGCAATAGTCGCTCCTAGTTGAGCAAGTACAATCGAAGTCTGATCGGTAAATTGATAAATTTTGGTAAATGGTTTCTCATTGGCAAGTAAAAAATTTGCGCCCATGATTGCGATCGTGAAGACAATCACTTCAAAAATGGTGTCATAGAGGCGGTTGCGGAAAATGATTCCTGAAACCACATTACTGACACCGCTATCTTGGGCGATCGCCTCCACAATCGAGAAAGGTAAGGTAGGGGCAGGGTTGGGTAAAAATAGCATTTTTACAAAAAAAGCAATTCCTGCAATTATATAAATCCATTTCATAATCTATTTTTTTAAAGGTGTTTTAAAAGTTATATTTTCGATGGTACATTGCAAAGACCCTCACCCCTAGCCCCTCTCCCATGAAGCTACCGTGTACACACAAGTCTCAAACCTAGCCAAGTCAATGCCAATCCGCCCCCTAGCCCCCAATTCTGGGGGGACAAGAAAATTTAAATCTTTCAAAGTCCCCCAGAATTGGGGGATTTAGGGGGCGGAATAGACTGAAACGAAGACAGGTAGGACTTGTGTGTACACGGTAGCTCCCATGGAGGGAGAGGGGAACCAGAAAACTAATCTTGCTCCCCTTCTCCCTCTTTGGGAGAAGGGGTTGGGGGATGAGGGAAATTTTTACTTTGTGTAAACTAATTGAACATTAGCCAAAGCTGGATCGGCTTGCATAATCTCATGGAGACGAGGCAGACGGATTTTGATTTGGGAAAAGCTAGTTTGACTACCTTCTTGATGTTCTAAATTATGCAAGGTTGCATGGACAGTTTTATCAATTAATGCTTGTTCTAATTCTAATTCGTTCTCGTAGGGAACTAGCTCGACTCGCATATAGTGCTTACTGAAAGTACTTTTGAGGACATCAATCACTTTCTCAAAATCAGCAGATATGGAAATCCGCTCATTAAGCTGCTCAGATTTTTCTAATTCTTCTTGCACATTAATTTGCTGATTTAATGATTGATCTAGCTGTTCAAAGGAAAAATTGAGCTTATCTAATTCTTCTTCTAAATTATGGGCGATCGCCACTTCCTCAACCACACCCAAACGCAAAACTAAGGAAGATCGCACCGCAACTGCATAGAGCATTGTTGCTAAAAAAGCGCCAACTAGCGCCTCGGTCAGCGCCACATCCGCCGCACCCAGAACTGTATAAACCAGCGCTGATACTGCTCCTAAAATCCCGCGCATGACTATAGCCTTGTAGGGATTGGTTTGGAATACCAACATTGATGCTGATATGGGTAACATCACGGCGATCGCATAAACATAACCATCATAACTACTGTTCATTTATAGTTTTAATACCTATTTTTTACTTCTAGTTGTACTGCTAGAGCAGTAAGCCATCACGTAGCACAGCATCGTATTCCATAAGGCTAGGGAAATAATCGCCAGAATCAGTAATGGTAATTCCTTTGGGCGGAGTAATATTAAGCCGAACACAATCGCGATCGAGCCAAGGGTGTCAGATACCGAGAGGCTATGGAGTTTAAAAAGTACCGATCGCCTTGTGAGTAAAGCCGCAGTTCCCCAAAACCAGAACACTAGCCCACCGAAAATACAGATATAACTGAGAATATTTGCTAAAATTGTCATGATTATATTTCTCCTGTACGCCTGATGATGTGGGCTAGAAGCATGAATCCCGCATTACCCACACTCAAAATAATCACACCAATCACGCCGATCATCCAATCATCTCGTAATACCGCGATCACCAAAATCATCACTGCGGATTTGGCGGCAATGCTGGAAAAGGCGAGCATAATTTCCCAAATATCGTCATTATATTTCCATGCTTGATATAGCGGAATTAACAAAGACAAAACCATCGCGCCGACGACAAAATTTAATACTGAATTAGTTGATAAATCAATGTTCATGAATCATCCCTCTTCTGGCGCTTTATAACATGATGCACGACATACCAGCCATCTTCTTGATGGCTCAGCACAACAGTTTTAGGCGTGAAGGTAATCAGGAAAACGTCCAAGAAAATCAGCCCCGCCGATCGCCGATTTTTAGCTCTTTCCATAATTACTTCTTCGTATTTATGTGGTTTCAAAATCATTTCGATCGCTTCGATATAGGCTTGAAAAACTGCCTTAATAGTCAGACCGATACCCTGCACAACATCTTTAAATCGAATCGATTCGGAGCGGTAATGGGGCATTAGCAGGGAAATACTCACGCCAATGATGATATTGGGGATACTGAAACTGGCGGTTAACAAAAACCAGATCACGATTCGCAAAATAAATTGTCCAATCATGCTAGTGCCATCCAAAAAAGTAAAACTAAGGTTAGTCCCATAAATCCGATTAGGTTCTCAAACTCTTCAAATATAACGGGTAATTTGACTAAGGCACGGCGAAAAATCAGCCAGTAGGCAAGCCAGCCAATTGCGATCGTTGCTAAAGGTTTAATGATATTTTCTAGAGTATAGGCTTCATAATAAACGGTATTTGCCACAAACAAGCCACCCAATAAAATTCCGATCGCAACCCAAAAATTAGTTTTTCTTGGGGAATGATCCAGATTAACTACGGGCTGATGGGGCAGAAAGATCAACTTGGCAAAGGAGATCGCCGTACCTAAAGCGGCCATATTCATGCCGATTTCCTGCCAAGATAAAATATTTTTCATGGTCAATACCTTTGCACCAAAACCCGATAACAAAGGGAATCCAGAGATCGAAAAGCTGGCGATGACTAGTGGAATCCAGAGTGAAGTCTGAATCGGCTGTTTTTGGAGTTCTTTGAGATTGCGGCTAGGCAAGTTGCCCACAAGTAAAAATAAGGCTGATTTTACTAATCCATGCGTTAGGGCATAAAATCCACCGACCTCTGGTGCAGCTAAGATGAATCCTAGTTGGGAAATTGTATGGAACGCGAGCATCCGCTTAGCGTCTTTCTCAAAGACTGCGTAAGCAACGCCGAGCAGCGCCGTACCTACTCCGAATAAGCGAACAATCGGTTCGATTTCTTCGATCAATAGGGCGCAACGTACTAATGGTAAAACTCCAGCTTTTACCACTACGCCTGACATCAGTGCCGAAACTGGAGATTCTGATTCTGCATGGGTTAAGGGCAGCCATAGCCCTGAGACAAAGATACCGCCCTTAGCGAATAGCCCTAAAAAGATCAAGGCGATCGCTTCGGGAGGTGCGCCCCGCAATCCGATAAAGCTAAAGGAGTGATTGGCTTTGTAAACCAATACTGTACCAATCAGGTAAAACAGCATGGAAACATTGCTGACAAATAGATAACGCAAGCCAATCCAGATCGAGCGATCGCTACGGGGATAAGCGATTAACAAAAATGTGGCAATGCCAATTACTTCTAGGGCTACATATAAACTCATGAAGTCTGAGCAAATAAAAGCGGCATTAACACTGCCATGCAAAATCAAAACTTGGGCATAAAAAAAGGCAGTGCGATCGCTATGCCAACAGTAAATAATTACCGCCGCCGTGACCAGAGCATTGGTCAAGATAAAAAATCCTGCCAAGGGATCAAGAATTAAGCTCACCCCAAAGTTATCGAGCAATTGTAAATTGATCGGTGTTTGCTGCACAAACAAAGGAATCACATATAGCGCCGAAGCAAATGAGCCGATTAATGCCAAATAGCGATCGCCCTTTGGCAGCAAATAAATAATGAATCCCACAAAAAATGGCAAGACAATCCAGATCAAAGTTAGGGTGGTCATAGGCGGTCACTCTTCTCGATCTCATTGATTTCTAAAGTGGGATTGTTTTGCGATAGTTTGATCACACCGACTAGCATCAGGGCTTGAATCGAGAAACCAATCACGATCGCCGTTAAGATCACCGCCTGTGGTACGGGGTCAGCATAGTTAGTCCTTAGCGTATTGCCAAGAATCGGCGTAAATACACCTCCTCGTGAGGCAATCACCACAAAATAGGCGATTACGCCTGTACTCATCACATCCATTGAGATAATTTTCATGATCAAATTTTTTTTAAGGACAATCCCCAAAAAACCACAAAGTATCGTCGCAAGCACAAAGGCTTCTAACACATTAATTTTTCGCTTATAAAATCACTACTAATGTTTACTTTAGGGTTTGATGACACTTTTAGTTCGCCCAGTTAACCCAGAGAATTCTCTATGGATAAGCTGATGTGCCTTTAAGTTGCATGATCTGCCCCCTGAATCCCTTGCAGTAAGAAGATCGGCTTGGAAATTTAAATGTGTATCAGCTTACCTTTAGAAAAGCAAGATGCAGTGAGTCCATCTGCGTCTCCTATTAACTAGCTATTGAGGCGAGCATTTATTGCGATCGCCTCGAATACAATAGACATATTATAGGTATACATCTATGATATACCTATAAATAATTGATTTGTACCAATGCATATCATCCTGTAAAGTTTATGATTGAACTATAAAAAACTTCTGTTACCATTTGTAAATTTATTTATAATTCGGATTTATCTACTTGCCAATGGTGATAACTAATAAAATTAAAAACACAAAATAGCACAGCCATTTTATGTCTTGATATAAAACCAGTATCGATTAATCCAATTTGATACAGCCTATTAGGGCTTTAAAGGGTACAGAGAGATTTTGCGGTACTTTCAAAAATCTCTCTGGGTTTCATGGCATCGCGAAGCGCTGTACTGATCTACATATATTTATTGATTATTTGATTAAATTATCTAAAATTAAGGAGAATTAGCTAGATGGATTTCTTGACTACTTTCATAAAGGACTTCGGTGTTCAGTTGCAGTCCCCAACACTCGGCTTCTTGATTGGTGGGATGGTCATTGCCGCTCTCGGCAGTGAATTAGTAATTCCAGAGTCGATTTGTACGATCATCGTCTTCATGTTGCTTATCAAAATCGGTCTGACTGGTGGAATTGCGATCCGCAATTCCAACCTGACAGATATGGTGTTACCCATAGCGTTTGCTGTAATCATCGGAATTCTGATAGTATTCATCGCGCGTTATACATTGGCTAAGCTGCCAAAGGTCAAAACCGTTGATGCGATTGCGACTGGGGGATTGTTTGGTGCGGTGAGTGGCTCTACTATGGCGGCCGCCCTGACACTTCTCGAAGAACAAAAAGTTCCATTTGAACCATGGGCTGGTGCACTCTATCCCTTCATGGATATCCCCGCACTCGTAACTGCGATCGTTATTGCCAACATTTACATCAACAAGAAAAAGAATAGTGCCGCCTCTACCACGCAGAAGTCTTTGAGCAATCAGCTTGTTGCCGCTGGTGATTATCCTGATCAGCAGGATTATCCCAGCAACCGACAGGAGTATCTCAGTCATCAGAAGGGTGATGCGGATAATCGGGTCAAGATATGGCCAATTATCAAGGAAAGTCTCCAAGGTTCGGCTCTATCAGCAATGTTGTTAGGGCTCGCTCTTGGCATTTTGACTAGACCAGAAAGTGTCTATAAAGGCTTCTATGATCCCGCTTTTCGCGGCTTGCTTTCGATCTTGATGCTGGTCATGGGTATGGAGGCTTGGTCAAGGATTGGCGAACTGCGTAAGGTGGCTCAATGGTATGTTGTGTATAGCATTGTGGGGCCGTTTATTCATGGGCTAATTGCCTTCGGTCTCGGCATGATTGCCCACTACACCATGAACTTCAGCATGGGCGGCGTAGTGGTCTTGGCTGTCATTGCCTCCTCTAGTTCAGACATCTCAGGACCACCCACATTGCGAGCTGGTATCCCGTCAGCTAATCCCTCCGCCTATATAGGCGCATCCACAGCCGTCGGTACGCCAGTTGCGATCGGTATATGTATACCGTTCTTCATCGGATTAGCTCAGGCGATCGGCGGCAAGTAATTGCAGACAGGTCGCATTCTCCTAGTCTGGCGACCAACGCGGTAGTAGTAATATTCAGTGCGATCGCGCCTTCTGCTACCGATTTCCCGAATTTCCATATATTCCAATGACAACACATATCAAGAGGTAATCGATATGGCTAAGCCAGCCACCAAGCTCGTCATCATCACAGAAAAGTTGCTGCTGAAAAAGATCGCCAAGATCATTGAAAAAAGCGGGGCAACTGGTTTCACGGCGGTGGATGCTGTCGGTCAAGGCAGTCGCAACGTGCGTTCGACAGGACACCCCAATACTTCCGACAACCACATTAATATGAAGATCGAAGTCCTCACCGACACGCGGGAAATGGCTATGCAAATCGCAGATGAGGTCGCAGATAAGTTTTTTGCCGATTATTCGGGCATCGCCTATCTCACTAATGCCGAGGTACTTAGCTCGTATAAGTTCTGCGGGCCAGACGGCTGTTAAATCGAGACAGCATTATCTCGAACTCACATTGTATTAAAACCCAAAAAGAAGAGACGGCGCTCCGCGCCGTCTCTTCTTTTTGGGTTGTCTTAACATACTTGTTAAACTGCGATCGCAAATTTTGTCACAAGCTATTGTTTAGGAGTTTTTTGATTAATCTTTTTGTCGATTACCTGTAATGCTTTTTCGTGATCTTCTAAGTTACGACTGAATACATGACTACCATCAAACTTAGCGACAAAGAACAAGTAATCGGTGGTTGCAGGATCAAGAGTAGCTTTGAGACTCGCTAAACCGACAGAAGCGATCGCCCCAGGTGGTAAACCTTCATTCAAATAGGTGTTATAGGGCGAAGCAGTTCGCACTTGATCCAAAGTAAGCGGATTTTCAGGAGTTTGTTTAATATTTAAGCCATACTCAACCGTTGGATCGGCTTCTAAACGCATATTGCGTTTGAGGCGATTCCAGAAAACACCAGAGATTATGCGGCGTTCTGACTCAATCACTGCTTCTTTTTCGACAATACTGGCGAGAGTGACCCAATCTTTGAGACTGACTTTGACCTTCGGTTTACCAGATTGATTTTCTTGATAAACAGGCAGAGCCACCTGCTCAAAGCGATTAAGCATCATCTCAATAATGCGATCGGGAGTTGCCTCTGATGGCAGTATTTGATAAGTATCAGGAAAGAGAAATCCCTCTAAACTCGGCACATCTTCAGGAATCCAATCACGGCGCTTGGGACTAGTCCGTTGGGTTGCCATCACGAAATCTTTAGCTGCAAAAAATCCCTGCTTCTCAAATAAATCAGCCATCTGCGCGATCGACCAACCCTCAGGGATTGTAAATCGTACTTCTGCGGATTTGGCGGTCTGAATTTGCGCGACAACTTCTGACAGTGACTGATTAGTGGCAAAATCATAGGTTCCCGATCGCAATGCTATTGATTGACTACTACGCAGCGATTGCCATTGTAACCACAAGCGCAAAGCTAAGCTAGAGCGAATTACGCCTGCTGATTCTAGTTCTTGGGCGATCGCTTGGGTTGGCATCCCGTCGGATATAGTTAATCGGATTTTTGCCCCGAAGCTGCTAGGTGCTGCACTTGCCCAAACCCACCAAGAGCTACTAGCTACCCCAGTAAATAAGATAGTTAAGGGAATGGCAACACCATAAAACAGCCAATTAGATTTCTTCTTCGGCATCTTCTGTGCTGAGAACATGGTCTAGATATTTTTCGACATAAGGCTCAAGGGCGACCATTTCCTCAGGTGTGAGGACTTCTGGCTGACCATCATCGCCAATTTTGGCAATAAACATGAGTGGGTCAAGGGATGTAAATACTGAAAAAGCTTGCTCTTCGTAGTAAAAATGCGCTAATTCTTGGAATTCACCGCAATTGCCATCTTCTTCAGTGTCTATCTCAATGATATCGTCTTCAGTTGTTTCAGGTAATTCACCCGAAACGGTCAATGTATGGGCAGAACGTTTAAGAGAAAGATTTTGCTCTCCTAAAACTGCTTGCGCGACTGGAAAAATTAGATCGATTTCCTCTTCGGTGACATCGACTAATTCAGTTTCTTCTTCGTCATCGGTTTCTTGCCATGCAAAGATTTGCACAGAAAAGTCAACTGGCTGTAATAGCAGATAGTCAGTGCTGTCCACTTTAAACTCGGTTTCGACAGTACAAGCCAAGCTCTTACCTGCATCATCCGTAAGTACGATCGTCGATCCTTCCATAGATTGCCTTTATGTATCCTATAGCACTATTAGCTGAGAGAAGCCTTTATTTATAAGGCTTTTGGCGCTTCTAAGCATTATGACAGCAAAAGGGACATATTCAAAAAACCGATTTTTTAGTTTGCATCGCCTTTGGCGGTGCAAACTAAAAACCGTTTCCCAAGAAAAATGGTGAATTTTAGCGCTTGAGAGCCAGCCATTGTTGCAAGATTAGGGCGGCTGCCTTGCGATCGATCATTTCTTTGTTATGTCTTGTGGAAACACCTTGCGATCGCATCATTTCTTCGGCTTCGTAGGAGGTTAAGCGCTCATCAACAAATTCCACGGCGATACCCAATTGTTTGGCAGCACCATTGGCAAATTTTTGGACATGTTTGGCTTGATGACCGATTGAGCCATCCATGTTGTATGGCAATCCCACCACAAGAGTATCAATATCGCGCTCGACAATTAGCGATCGCAAGATTGCCATATCCTCTTCCCATGATGTGCGGGTAATCGTGGTAATGCCATGAACCGATATGCCGAGGCGATCGCATCCAGCTACTCCGATTCGTTTTCTACCGACATCTAAACCTAGTGCTGCATATTCCATAAATACTTCTGGCTTAAAGGGCGCAAAGCGTCCTTTAAGCCGCCTTATTGGTTTTGAAATGGTTGAACTTTTTGAATGAGCGCTTGCGATCGCGCAATAATTGTTGTCCAGTCATTCTCCGCGATCGCTTCAGGTGAAAACAAATGACTGGATATTCCAACTGCGATCGCTCCTGCCGCCAGAAATTGATCCGCATTCTGGATCGTAATCCCACCCGTAGGAATTAAGGGAATATCGCGTAATACAGGCTGCAAACATTTTAGGTAATCAACTCCGCCCATAACTTTAATCGGAAAAACCTTAACGGCGGTGGCTCCTGCTTGCCATGCGGTAATAATTTCGGTCGGTGTCAGCGCCCCTGCGATTACGGGAATATTATTTTCTACGCTTTTAGCAATTAATTCAGGATTAGTGTGGGGCATAAATAAAAAGCTACAACCACAAGCGATCGCCCGTTCTGCACTATCCATATCTAAAATCGTGCCTGTACCAATTTTGCAATCAGGTAACTCTTGCTGCAACTTGGGAATCAGCGACTCGGCGCGATCGGTATTCCAAGCAATTTCGATCAGCTTAATCCCACCTGCGGCGGCGGCAAGTGCCATTTCTCTTGCAGTACCAACATTATCAGCACGGATAACGGCAATAATACGATGCTGTTGCAACAAACTAAGCCAAGGGTTCACAGGGTTTTCACGGGAATTTGCATTTGCGATCGACTGCCCAAGATCATGACACAAAGCCTTGTTTTTGCAAACCCAGAGAAAATAGCTATCTCTGGCTAACAAGGGGCTTAAGCCCCTTGTCTACTAATTTCGTAGTTTTTTGCAAACCCAGAGAAAATAGCTATCTCTGGCTAACAAGGGGCTTAAGCCCCTTGTCTACTAATTTCGTGGGCTATCGTGCTTCATAATATGTTTTGGATGAACACTTATAGAGAATATCTATGGCTTTGAATATTGGCGATCGCGCCCCAGAATTTAGTGTGGCTGATACCCACGGCAATGTCGTGACCCTCGCCAGTCTCATAGGCAAGCGCGTTGTTTTATATTTTTATCCTCGCGATAACACATCTGGCTGCACCAAAGAAGCTTGTGGCTTTCGCGATAATTATGAGCAGTTTCAAGCAAAAAATACATTGATTTTTGGTGTCAGCACTGATGATGCCAAGTCACACCAGAAGTTCACTGAAAAATTTGATTTGCCATTCCCATTACTTTGCGATGTTGATGCTCAAGTCGCCACAGCCTACGAGAGCTATGGTAAAAAACAAATGATGGGCAAAGAATACATGGGTATCTTCCGTAATACCTTTGTAATTGACACAGAAGGTAAGATTGAGAGGATTTATCTCGCAGTCAAAGCTGAACCACATCCCGCGCAAGTTCTCGCGGATATCTAGATGAAAGGGGGCGCAAAGCGCCCCTTTTCTGTGAAATCAATACTTTGAGGTTTAAAAGTTGAATTCAAGCACAAATAAGACTACTAAGTTAACTGATTGGGTAATCCGCGATCGCCGATTTATTTGGGGCGATCGCACTTATTTAATGGGGGTTCTGAATATTACGCCCGATAGCTTTAGCGATGGCGGTCAATTTAACTCACGGGACTCGGCGCTGCAACAGGTCGCGCAAATGTTGCCATACATTGACATGCTCGATATTGGCGGCGAATCCACCAAACCCAATGCTCAGTCAGTCAGTGCTGAAGAGGAAAGCGATCGCATTTTGCCGATCATCGAAGCCATCCGCGCCGAATATCCCAATTTACCTATTTCCATCGATACCGTGAAAGCGAGTGTGGCTAAAGCCGCGATCGCCGCAGGAGCCGATATGATCAATGATGTATCCGCAGGTCGATTCGATCCTGAAATGTTACCTTTGGCAGGAAAATTACAAGTACCAATTTTTTTAATGCATCTGCAAGGTGAACCGCGCACTATGCAAATAAACCCTAAATATCGCGATGTCGTGCCAGATATTAAGCAATTTCTCACCGATGCGATTTCGGTTGCCAAAGCTTGCGGTATTCCTAAACATTTAATCGCGATCGATCCTGGCATTGGCTTCGGCAAAACTCTCGCACATAATCTTGAAATTTTAAAAAACTTACGATCCTTTCAACAAATTAGCGCTCCCTTATTGCTAGGCGTATCACGCAAAAGCTTTATTGGTAAGCTTTGCGATCGCCCCGATCCACGCGATCGTTTATTTGGCACGATCGCTGCATGTAACGCCTGTATAGCAGGTGGGGCAGATATCTTACGAGTACATGATCCCAAAGAAATATTTGATGCTTGTCGAGTTAGTGACGCAATTTTCCGATAGAGCGCAAAGCGCTCTATCGGAAAATTGCATAATCTCTATGCATAATTAGCCAATATCAAAAAATCCTTAACAGTCCATCAGTTACAATACTTTGATGGTATGTAGGTTCTAATACAATCCAGTAAAGTTTGTAATCATTTTTTAGAGGGCAAGACGTGCCACAGGCTAAGCATTTACTGATTGGTTCCACCAGATCGAGCAGTGGGAAATCAGCAACGATTTTGGGATTGACATACAACTTGCAAGCCAAAGGTTACAAAGTTGGCTACGGCAAACCAATTGGCACTTTTACGACCAAAGAATTACCCGAATCAGCCGAACGGACTGAAGCTGATGTGGAGTTTATTAAGAAAGCGCTAAATTTACCACAATCACTTTTACGCCCCACCCTCCTTAACCTCGATCGCGCCGCACTCCAGCGTCGGCTATCGGGTGAAGACCAAGCTGATTACAGCCATAAGTTAGAAGAATATAAAAAATTAATTGAAGGCGATCTTGTCCTTTTAGAAGCCCCAGCAAACACGGCTGAAGGTGCAGTTTTTGGTCTTTCCCTAGAGGAAATGGCAGATCATCTTGGCGCACCGATTTTATTGGTGATGCGCTTTGGTTCGCTATTAGTGGTTGATCATATCCTGATGGCAAAACGACGCTTTGGCGATCGCTTATTGGGTGTAGTAATCAATGACATTCCCGATGAGCAGTACGAAAATGCGATCGAGATTCTCCATCCTTACCTTGAAAATCAAGGCATTCCCGTATTGGCGTTGATGCCAGAAAATCGCACCCTACGAAGTGTCAGTGTCTCTGAGATCATCGAGCAACTTGGCGCACGCATTCTTTGTCAACCTGAAAATATTGACTTAGATAAAGTGATGGTTGAGGAATTAAAAATTGGGGCGATGGATGTTAACTCGGCCCAAAGTTATTTCCGCAAGTCCTACAATAAAGTCGTAGTTACAGGCAGCAGTCGGATCGATCTTCAATTCGCAGCACTAGAAACATCGACTAATTGCATAATTTTAACTGGTCGTCCCTTTGTCAGTGATGATGTCGCACACAAAGCTATGGAATTAGGCGTACCCGTTTTAGCTGTGAGCCAAGATACTCTCAGCACAGTCAGTATTATTGAAGGATGTCTAGGTCAAGTACGCTTGCATGAAGGGGTGAAAGTGACCAGTATTTGCGACATGATGGCTAAGTATTTTAATTTTGATCGTCTCTTGAAATTGATGGACATCAAAGCTTTAGCTGTAGTTTAAAACAAAAAAAAGATGACGCTCCGCGTCATCTTTTTTTGTTTGCTCACATCTCTTGTAAAGTCTTCCAGCCTGGTGACCAGAGCGATCGCCGTTTTAGCGCTTTAGCATTTAGCCAAAATCTAACAGAATCATCACAAGCTGCCTTTATTTCCGCAAAAATAAGATCTCCTTCATTTTTGCGATTTACAACAACAAAATGTCGCCAGCCGAAGGTTTCTTGCATAGCAGTCCATTTGGAACCAACCAAATGCGGAAATTTCTGTTTTTTAGGCATATCACTTTCTTATAGCTGTCGCCAAGTATGTTAGGAGCTAAAACCCAAGAAGTAGATGCGGCGCGGATCGCCGCATCTACTTCTTGGGTTTTAGTTTGTCTTAATAAAAGTGGCGACAGCTATACAAAAAATTTGGGTTTGGTTTCATCGTAAAGCGCTGTAGAAACAGAAAATTGCGCCAAGGTGCAATTTTCTGTTTCTAATCAACATCATCATCATTGTCATCATCATCGTCTTCAGCGTAGCTAGGATCATCACCTAACATCAATTCGCTCAATTCTTCGGCTTCATCATCCAGCTTAAAGTTTGCTTCAGTACCTTCTCTAGCGATGAGCCGCCCCGTTGACTCAAGCCAATCGAGGATTGATACTTGTTGCTCCGTAGGGATAATTGCTGCGGGTTGATTACGGCGCTGTACACGCAATGCAGGGTTGTTAATCATAAAAATATCAAATAAAAATCTTAGTGTCATTCAAGAAGTGTGGTTTACACACTTCTTGAAAAATTAGAAACCTGCGGGTAAACCTAAGCCACCAGTGAGGTCTTCCATTTTTTGTTTCATTGTGCCAGTTGAAAGCTGATAAGCGTCTTTCAGTGCGGCGAGTACTAAATCTGACAAAACTTCTGCACCTTCATTCAAAGCTTCGGGAGCAATTTCCACGCTTTGAGGTTCTTGGTTGCCGCTTAGAGTGATTTTGACTAAACCACCGCCCGATTCGCCAGTTAGACGCAATTCATCTAATTCTTCTTGCAGCTTTTTAGCGCCTTCTTGAATTTGCTGGGCTTTTTGGAAGGCTTCTTTCATTTTGCCTAAACCAAAGCCAAATCCTTTTTCCTCTGACATAGCAGTAGCAGTTTCATCTTAAGTTTTCCCATATATTATGCCACTAATCGTCATGGTTAAGTAGGTAGGCATAATAAAACCCAAAAATCTGTGGCTGCGTGTGCGCCACAGATTTTTGGGTTTGAACGGAAACATAGCTGCTACTCACGAGAATTAGAGTTATGGGTTTTGCGTTCCAAAATTTCCTTGAGGACTAGGGTTACTACTGCCAGCAAAGCCAGCAATACGGCCGCAGAATAGGCGACTTCAGTTTCGTATTGTTTATATGATTCTTCGACAAATAGCGGTAAGCTCTGAGTCTGAGCCGCAATATTGCCAGATACTACCGATACAGCGCCAAATTCACCCATCGCTCTAGCGTTGGTTAGCACCAAGCCATAGAGCAAGCCCCAACGAATATTTGGGATCACTACGCGCCAAAAGATTTGCCAATCATTTGCACCGAGGGTACGCGCCGCCTCTTCTTGCTCAGTTCCCATTTCATCTAGTACAGGAATTACTTCACGGGCAATAAAGGGCATACTCACAAATATGGTAGCGATTAACATTCCAGGAAAAGCAAACACGATCTTGATGTCATTGGCTTCCAGCCACGAGCCAAACCAGCCTAGTCTTCCATATAGCAAGACGATCATCAGCCCTGCCACTACAGGCGAGATCGAGAATGGTAGATCGATGATACTCAGCAAGAAAGCTTTGCCCGGAAATTTGTTGCGGGCGATCGCCCATGCTGCACTCAAACCAAAGATCGTATTTAGGGGCAAGGCAATTACTGCAAGACTGACGGTTAGCTTGATCGCATTTTGAAAGTCAGGTTGTTTGACAGCTTCTATGATCGGGCTTAAACCTTTGCTAAAGGCCGTCACAAAAACATTTGCCGCAGGGAGAAGAATTACTAATCCTAAATAGATAAAAGCGATCGCAATTAAAATCGCAGGAGCAAAGCTCTTTTTTCGTTCAATCTTGGTTGGATCAGGTGAACTTTGAGGGCGATCGCCAGAGTTATTTAGAGAACTCAAATTAGCCATATCTTTTACTCCATGCTTGCAATAGATTAATCGCGAGTAGGCTTACAAAGGAAATAGCTAACATGACCGAACCAATTACAGTCGCGCCCACATAGTCATACTGCTCTAGTCTTTGGAAGATCAAAATTGGCGTAATCAGATCCTTAAAAGGAGTATTTGAGGCAATAATTACAGTTGAGCCATATTCGCCAACCGCACGGGAAAAGCCTAGGGCCACCCCTGTCAAAATTGCAGGTGTAAGTGGAGGCAGAATTATCTGTACAAAAGTTTGCCATTTAGAAGCACCCAGTGACCAAGCCGCTTCTTCGATTTCCTTCTCTAACTCGGTTAATACGGGTTGAACGGTTCGCACGATGAAAGGTAGGGAAATAAACATCATCGCGATCCAAACACCGAGGCGAGTGAAGGCAATTTTGATTCCGAATGGTGCAACTAATGAGCCAATCCAACCTTTTTCACTGTAGACCATTGCTAGAGTTAACCCCGCAACGGAAGTCGGCAAGGCAAATGGTAAATCGACTACGGCTTCGAGAAAGCGTTTGCCGAAGAAATCGTAACGAACTAAAACCCAAGCAATCAAAGTGCCAAATACCCCATTAACGGCGGCGGCGGCAAAAGCAGTAACAAAGGTGATTTCATAGCTAGATAGGGCGATCGGGCTAGTGGCGGTTTTCCAGAAACTCTCGAAAGGTTCGCTAGCCGCTTTTGTTAATAGGGCGGCGATCGGTAAAATCAGTAAAAATGCCAGATAGACGGAGGTGATTACCCATGTCCAAGGAATTTTGAAAAGTATTTTCAGAAAAGCGTTAGGCTGTTTCTTCACAGGTGAAGTTGTTGTCGTTACCATAGATCTAAAATTTTAGTGATTTAGCAGACAAGGGGCTTAAGCCCCTTGTTCTTGGATTTATTAATCAATTTTAGTGATTTAGCAGACAAGGGGCTTAAGCCCCTTGTTCTTGGATTTGTTAGTCTCTAGCGTTTGATTTGAGCTTGGATTTTGTCAAAAATTGCGCCATCAGTGAAGAATTTTTTGTCAATCTCACTCCAACCGCCAAAATCTTTCACAGTTGCTAGTTCTTTAACTTTGGGATAAAGCTCAACAAACTGCTTTTCCTTGGCTACAGCTTCATCAACGGGACGAAAACCTAGTTTGGCAAACTCAGTTTGAGATTCGGTACTGTACAAAAATTTAACAAATGCTTCCGCAACTTCTCTTGTACCGTGCTTCGCGACATTCTTATCAACGATCGCGATTGGATTATCGATGGAGATATTCACGTCAGGCACAACATAGTTAACCTTTTGACCCTTTTGACCTGCCAAAATAATCTCGTTTTCGTAATTGATTAAGGCATCGCCTTGACCTTGCTTAAAGAAGGCATCACTTGCTTCACGAGCATCTTTAGTCAAGATTGGTACATTCTTAAATACTTTGACCAGTGATTCTTGAGCTTTAGCGTCACTTCCACCTTTTTTTGCCGCCGCATTCCATAAAGCGAGAAAGTTCCAACGGGCAACACCAGAGGTTTTGGGATCGGCGGTAATGACGCTAACGCCATCTTTTTCTAGGTCTGACCAGTCTTTAATATTTTTAGGATTACCTTCGCGAGTTACGAGTGCAGCGACAGATTTAGAAATAATTGACTCATTCGGATATTCTTGTTCCCAACCTTTGTCGATCAATCCTGCTTTTTCGATTTTGCTAGTATCTCCCGCCAGCGCGAGGTGAACAATATCAGCTTCTAGCCCATCGATCACAGCGCGGGTTTGTGAACCTGAACCACCATAGCTTTGCTTAAAGGTAACTGTTTGATTTTGTTCTTTTTGCCATTTTTCGACAAATTTAGGAATAATTGCTGCATGGGCTTGCTTGGTTACAGCGAAAGATACAAGAGTTAATTCAATATCCTTTTTTGTGTTGGTTGATGATGGGTTGTTGCTAGTGCTACAAGCTGCCATTGTGACGCTGATTAACGCACCAGTTAGGAAAAAAGAGACAAATTTACGTCCCCATTTATTGCTGAATATGTTGTTGAATAGACGGGCGATCGCCTTGAACGCTGATTTAGAAGTATTTAAAGAATTTTGCTTTGAACTCATGGGCTTGGATCTCCAAAAACTAATCTACGATATCTTGGTGGGAATACCGTATTTGAGATAGTACAATACTTTTTTGTAAGATACAAATAAAATCTACGGTTTTCTAAGCGTATAAGCATAGCTGTCGCCACTTGTATCAGGACAAATCAAAACCCAAAAGAGAGTTGCGGCGCGGAGCGCCGCAACTCTCTTTTGGGTTTTAAGGTTTCTTTTGTCTACCTACTTTGTTGATTTATAAGAACCACCACATAAGAAATATGCCTAAAATCGAACCTGCAACTACTTGAACGGGTGTATGCCCTAATAGCTCTTTGAGAGGATCTTGTTCTTCTTCAAAGACTTCCACCATGATTTGATTGAGAACTTTAGCTTGCCTACCTGCGGCGCGGCGGATACCTGCGGCATCATACATGACGATAAAGGCGAAGACTGTGGCGATCGCAAATTGTGGTGTGTCCCATCCTTGAGTGCGTCCGATTCCTACTGCCAGTGCTGAGACTAAAGCCGAATGAGAGCTAGGCATACCACCTGTTTCAAATAACACCTTAAATCTGACTCTTCTAAATTGAGCTAACTCGATAAATAGCTTGAGGAGTTGGGCGGTTAGGCTAGAACATAAAGCAATTAGCAAAACTTGGTTATCGAGGATTTCGCCAACGGGATGGATGTTCATATCAATTGCAGGAAGTAGGTTCAAAAAATAGTTCGAGAATGGGATTTAGTTTTTTCGGGCAGTAATGTAATCGGCGATCGCCATGAGCGGCAAGGCAGCATCACCATAACTGACAAGTTGAGCCTTAGCTTGTTCCACTAGTTCCTGAGCTTTTTGCTGAGAGGTTTCGATGCCCCACAAACTCGGATAAGTGACTTTTTGGGCGGCGAGGTCTTTGCCAGCCGTTTTGCCAAGCTGCTCAGAAGTCGATGTGATGTCTAGGATGTCATCAATGATTTGAAAAGCTAAGCCAATGTTATTAGCATAGGTGGATAGACGTGTGATGTCGGTATCATTTGCACCCGCAAGTAAAGCTCCACAGATCACACAGGACTCTAGTAGTGCGGCTGTTTTATGAATGTGGATAAATGTGAGGGTTTCGGCGGTCACATCTGATTTACCTTCACATTCTAGATCGACCACCTGACCACCGACTAAACCTGTCGCGGCGACAGCATGACCAAGATGCGCGATCGCCTTCAAAATCCGTTCAGCAGGTACGCCCTTAGTTTGTTCGGCAATATACTCAAACGCATACGCTAGTAAAGCATCCCCCGCCAAAATTGCAATATCATCGCCATAAACCTTGTGATTAGTCGGTTTGCCCCGTCGAAAATCGTCATTGTCCATCGCTGGCAGATCGTCATGGATCAATGACATCGTATGCACCATTTCCATCGCGCAGGCGGTGGGAATCGCTGAGGCGCGATCGCCACCCAATAATTCAGTTGCCGCAATGCAAAGAATCGGACGCAAACGTTTGCCACCAGCCATCAGCGAATAGCGCATCGACTCGTAAATTTTTTCGGGATAGGTAACGGCGATCGACGCATCAAGGGCTGCCTCAACCTCTTGTTTGAGATCGCGCAAATACTTATCTAAATTGAATGCGCCTACTTTGGGCAATGTTTGTGGTGGCATGGGTGGCTATGATTTCAACAACAATTAGTGTCAGGCTTTGGGGCAGAGCTTCAGACTCTATCTAACACGTATATTACAGCGCTTTGCACTCTAATAAAAGCCAGTCTTGTTAGGTCATAAAACCCAAAAGAGAGATGCGGCGCTGAGCGCCGCATCTCTCTTTTGGGTTTTTATTTTGCAAACTTGCGGCGATAGCTCCAAACCGTATTGTGTAAGAGCATGGTCACAGTCATCGGTCCAACCCCACCAGGAACGGGCGTAATCTGTGCGGCAACTTCGCTGACACTTGCCAAGTCTACATCACCGACTAAGCGCGATTTGCCTTCATAGTCAGTAACGCGGTTAATCCCCACATCGATCACCACTGCGTCGGGCTTGACCATATCGGCGGTCACAAATTCAGGTCTACCGATCGCCGCAATTAAAATGTCGGCTTTACGAGTAATCTCGGCAAGATTTTTAGTGCGTGAATGGGCGATCGTTACGGTTGCATTTGCTTCTAGAAGCATCAAAGCAACAGGTTTACCAACGAGAATGCTGCGTCCAATTACCACCGCATTTTTGCCAGCCAAATCGATTTTCGCTTCAGCTAATAATGCCATCACGCCTGCGGGTGTGCAACTCCGCAAACCGACCTCACCACGAGCAAGTTTACCCAAATTATTTGGATGCAATCCATCTGCGTCTTTGTCGGGATCGAGGCGATTTAAAAGGGCGATCGCATCTAAATTTTCAGGCAAAGGTAACTGAATCAAGATCCCATCAACGCGATCGTCGGCATTTAGTTCATCAATAATTTGTTCTAATTCTGTTTGGGTGACGCTAGCAGGAAAATGTTTGCCAAAGGAGGCTATTCCCGCTTTATGACAAGCAGTTTCTTTGTTTCTCACATAGGCGGCGCTGGCAGGATTGTCTCCCACCATCAGCACCGCCAGCCCTGGAGGACGACCATACTTTGTTTGTAGTTGCGCTACTTCTTCCGCGATCGCCTTTTGCATTTTTTTAGCAAGGGCTTTACCATCAATAATTGTTGCCATAAATTGCTACGAACTTTATTTTGCTGACTTTTTAAGGTTAAAAGCTCTAAGAGATCCCCCTCAATCCCCCTTAAAAAGGGGGAAGAATATATTCTCCCCCCTTAAAAAGCTACCGTGTACACACAAGTCTCAAACCTAGCCAAGTCAATGCCAATCCGCCCCCTAGCCCCCAATTCTGGGGGGACAAGAAAATTTAGATCTTTCAAAGTCCCCCAGAATTGGGGGATTTAGGGGGCGGAATAGACTGAAACGAAGACAGGTAGGACTTGTGTGTACACGGTAGCTTAAAAAGGGGGGCTGGGGGGGATCTCTTAAGGTTCCTAAAGTATAACCGTTTGATTAGTAATAGCCGACTTCTCCGCCGCATTAGCAACTGCTAAGGAATGCAAAATACTTTCGTGATTAGTGTAAAGCGGCGAACCAGTAAATAAATGTGAAAGCACATTTTCGGTATCCTTCTTAAATAAACCTCGCGTTGTCCCCGCATCAAGTTCTATCTCTCCATTCGTTGTAATCAACTTGCCCTGATCACCCGAAAACACGATCGCCCCTTGACTTCCCTGTAACTCCATAATTCGTTCTGGATGCCAAAATTTTTCGCCCTTGCAGTAGCTTATATCTGCAAGCACTCCATTCTCAAACTGAAGTTGAGCATTGCAGATACAGGATGTAAAATGACGCGGCAAATTGTCGCCGCTATAGATTAACTGACAGGAAACTGCCTTCACTTTGCCAAAGAGAACAATGATGCGGTTTAGCCGTGACACTGCCGCTGTCAAGGGAAATCCAAACAATTCTGGCTGATATGTCCATTTGTCAGGTACAGGATAATGTGGACTCTTAGTGGAATATCTTGCATAAAAAGGAGTGCCAATCTTAGCCAAATTCTCAACTACTAGTCGATGCACACCGCCCAATAATTCGATATGTTCAATATGGAGCATCAGGTTCTGCTGCTTAGCAAGACTAACTAACTCTTCTGCTTCTAAATGACTAAAAGCCAGAGGATATTCCACAATTACATGTTTTCCCGATCGCAATGCTTGCCGAACTACAGCCGCATGATCGCGATTAATATTACAAACCAACACCAAATCAATATCAGTCCGCATGACCAGTTCTGACCAATATTGATAGACATTCGCGATCGCAAATTCTGTCGCGATCGCCTGTGCTTTTTCAAAATTACCCGCGATCGCCACAAGTTGAATCCTTGGATCTTGGCTCAAAATCTCTGTTCGTAACTTGGCAACAAAGCCAGAACCAACAATGCCAACCCGCAAAGGTTGATCTAAGGTCGCGTAACTAGTCATGATTTGGAAGTTCTCTAATTATTTGAGGCGATTTAGTTTAGAAGGAGGCAATAGTTTGCGCTCTGGTGCGACTTTGGTGCGAGGCGATCGCACATAAAAGATTTTACGTCCTGTCGTCTCATTTATCCAACGCGCAAAACGACTCCAGACTTTTTCAGATAGATATTTCTGAACAACGATCGCTAAGCCAAAGACGACAGCGATCGGGAATACTGAGTCGAAGGGATTGCCATCACGACTGCCAACAAATAGCAGCACAACTGAGGAAATCAGTGCAGAGATTAGTAAAAATTGAAATTTAGACATCGGTTTCCTACAGTATTCGTTAATTATTTGACGCGATGCGCTAGAGAATTAACGAGTTTTAAATGTTGTACCATCTTTAGCGATCGCTAGGCACTTAGTTGCAGCCGTGACCCCAATTGCCAACCATGCTTGTTGCATGGCTTGAGCGACTGACTCTATTGTACTCATCGGCGCTAAAGAAAGCAGTGTTGGCCCCGCGCCACTGATCACCATGCCATAAGCTCCCGCCGCGATCGCCGCCGCTTGCACATCTGCCATCCCTGCAATCAAACTTTGGCGGTAGGGTTGATGCAATCGATCTTGCAGTCCTGCCTTTAGCCAACTAGCATTCCCTGCCTGAATTCCATGCGTCAGCAATGCCAAATGTGAAGTATTAAAAATCGCATCAGCCATCGATACCTGTTTTGGCAAAACTTGCCGCGCCTTCGCTGTCGATAGCTCAAAGTCAGGAATCGCCACGGCGATCGCAATATCTTCATGCCACTGCAAGTCGCAAAATTCCCAGCCACCCGCTTGATTTGATGCCATCAGTTGACAGCCACCCAACATCGCAGGGGCAACATTATCAGGATGTCCTTCCATAGCGATCGCTAAGTCTAATAATTCCATCCGATCAAGTGGCGAACCAGCCAACAAGTTCGCGCCAACAAGCCCACCGACAATCGCTGTTGCCGAACTGCCCAAACCTCGCGACAGTGGGATCGCGGTGTCGGTATGGAAAGCGATCGGGGGAATCGGGCGATCAATATGCTGATAAAGCTTGGCTATTCCCTGATAGACAAGGTTTGTCTCGTCCCGTTCTACTTTGTCTGCGCCTTCACCCGATGCGGTAATCGTGAGGCGATCGGCGATCAAGAATTCAAAACGGTTATACAGCGATAGGGCTGCGCCAAGGCAATCAAAGCCAGGTCCTAGATTGCCTGTGGTCGCAGGAACAGAAACTTCAAAAATGGTCATGTTGAAAACTTAATTTACCAGATAAATTTTTAATCTTTGAAACTATTAGAAGCTAGATCCTAGGGCAACCGCACACGTTTCTTAACATTTTAGCCGCTAACCCCTAAATGCTTGCTAGACAAGAGTTTCAGCTAGAGAGACAGACAAGAGAAAACAAGCCATTTAAAATTCTTGATCAAGATTTTACAAAGATATTTT
>JBDNJN010000135.1:0-15429 GCA_041687725.1 Pseudanabaena sp. | reverse complement strand
GAGCCAAGCTCTTTGTACTCTGACCATACTTCCTTAAATGCTGGCAGTCGATTCTGTTGGTCAAAATAGTTAACTGACACACCTTCACGCTGATAGCTATCTCGACGATCCGCAAGTGCGGAATTATAAAGATAGCCGTGCAATCTTCGCCACGCATAAAGAGTTTTCTCTTGTGCGTGATTTGGGTAAAGCCTGAATGTGGTGCGTCTCGTTGCCATGACGATATTGTACATCCAAAGTCAAGATTGTCCTCAAAGCGAAAACCCCGACCGTTCTTAACCCCGCCCTGCTTCGCGAGGACGGGGAATGCATCACGGCATTTGTTCAAATCATAGCGCTTCTGTTTGAAAATCGATTTTTGAGTAGCGATGCTTGCTAGAATATCACTAGGATTTTGTTTGATTTTTAATCATATTTAAAAAAAACTGCTATGGACTTCGTAACTTCTATATTTTCCAGCATTAATTTTCAGCTAATTTTTCAACTGACCTGTCTAGCTCTGATTGTTATTTCTGGTCCCGTAATCATCTTTTTGTTATCCGCTAACAGTGGCGACTTGTAGTCCAAAAAATCAAAACAAAAAAGCCAAAAATCAAAAAAAGACGACGCAGTGCGTCGTCTTTTTTTGATTTTTAGCGCAAAGCGCTGTAATTGGCGACTGCCCGACTGGAAATACTGGTCATAAAATCAATAAAAAAGCGATCGCCTTGCAATGTCTTAAATGTTGTTTGGCATATTTTTTGCAAGGCATTGGTCATGGCGGGAGTGGGGGCGATCGCTGTTTGAGTTGGTTGCTGCTCTAGATATTCCACAAAGCTCAGACCGCCGATGTGAGTTAGATATGCCGCAGTGACGGCTTGCATAGAGCCACCGATCGCGTAGGTGATCGCATTCATTTTAAAGAAAGAGGCGATCGCGGAAGTGGCGATTTCGATGCAACCAAGTTGTAATAATTGCTGCGCGATAATTACGGTAAATTGCTTAGCTTGTTGAAAATTTAAAGCGCGATCGTAAATTTTGGCGAGATCGATTAACATTTGCGTATTAATTGCGGCTCCTGCTAACAGATCGATCGCAGGGATCGGGTTCGCAAAAACGGTAGTGGCAGCGAGCATTTGGTAACGATTAACGATCTTAGTAGCATCTTGACGGCGTTCTTGATTGATCGTGCTATTAATTTCTTGCCATAGGTTTTCGATTTGAAGTTGCGTATTCTCAATTAGCAAATCTTCCCATTCATAAGAGAGAATTTCTTCGATCCGTTCTTTGAGCGACATCACATCAGGCGGCAGATTTTCCCACCATTCTTGGCTTACTTCCGTACTAGCAGCGTCAGCATATTGACGCACTTTGATTGGGCTAGGATTTGCGGCGATCGCCACAATATCGGTGGCTGCCAAAAATTGCTGCGTGCGCTCCTTGAGCTTGGTCAAAATATTTTCGCGATCGCTTGGTAAATATAAATCGGTTTTATTAAAAGCAAGAATTACGCGCTTACCCAATTTCGCAAGGCGATCGAGTTCGCGATATTCGCTATTAGTCAGATCTCCCGCCGTCACAAATATCATCAAGTCTGCATTTTGGACAACTTGCAGAGAATCTATTTCCCTCTGTTGACCCATAGCCCCCATTTCTTGCGTCCCTGAAGTATCCAGCAGAGAAATTTGTCGCTTTACCTTTGAATTTTTATCATGGATCGGCGCAATCCCAACAGGAGAAAAATCAATTCCTTGATAGGCATATTCTTGACGGGCGATCGTTGTGCCGATCGCGGCTCCAGTCTTACCTGCCTTACGTCCTAACAAAGCATTAATCACCGAAGTTTTGCCTGCGGAGCCTGTGCCGAAAACGACGATCTGGAAATGATTTTTTTGTAAATTGCTAATGATTTGTTGTGATCGCCCTTGCAAAACTTCGCGATTGTTAGCACTAGTAATTTTCGCGATCGCCTGTTGCGCTTGCTGCAATTCTTTAAATAAATAACTGTGATCGATAATTTTGGGGCGATCGCTGACAGTCGCCAAACTCTGACGCACATTCACAAACAAAAGCGTCCCGCCGATCATCAGCGTGATGATACTCAGCAAATGCCAGTCATGCTCTAAGGAAAATAGCGTATTGGCGATCGCCAATACGCTGACAATCCCTAAACCGAGAAATAAATTTTTGCGAGACAAGACTGGATGCGAGTTCAGCATTTACATTTACAACGAGCAGCAACAAATGTGTGACTAAATATTTTAAGTGATTTTAGTTCTTGCGGCATTGAAAACTCTAAAATTGGTTTTGACAATCTATCAAGATAGATAAATGCTCAACGGAACGAATATATTTTTGATTGGCATGATGGGTGCTGGCAAAAGTACAGTGGGTAAACTTTTAGCGCCAAAACTCGGTTACAACTTTCTCGATACCGATCCCCTAATTGCACAATGTGCAGGAAAATCGATTCCTGACATTTTCGCTAATGATGGCGAAGAAACATTTCGCGATCTTGAACAACAGGTAATCTCGCAAGTCTCGGCTTATACCCGCTTAGTTGTGGCGACAGGTGGCGGTATTGTGATGCGATCGCTTAATTGGTCACACTTACATGATGGGATCGTGGTTTGGATTGATGTGCCGATAGAGATTCTGGGCGATCGCCTCAAAACTGAGTCCAACCATCGCCCCCTATTACAAACTGAAAATCCCTTACAGCGACTTATCGATATTTATGAACAACGACGCGATCGCTATGCCCAAGCCGATATCTCGATTATGGTTAATGCCAATGAAACGCCAGAAGCCGTCAGCGATCGCTTGCTGGAGATGATTCAAACAAGGATCATCCCCGATCGCCTCAAATAATATCAACGTAGCCAACCCAAAAAGCTGTGGCGCACGCGCAGCGTGCGCCACAGCTTTTTGGGTTTTATAGAGCTATATCAACTTTGCGATCGCAATCTAATGAATGTTAAGATATCTATGTGAGTTTTGCTAAATTAAGTGACTTTAAGCAAGCTATAAAAACTGTACAAGCACAACCAAAGTCCTTAATTAAATATCAAGACTATTAAAAGTTGGGACTAACCGAAAATCTTAGTGCTGATATATGACACCATCATCCCCGCCTCGCATACCATCCGTAGATATCCTCACCACGATTGATGTGATTGCAGAGAGTGATCATTTATCTGCCAAACACAGCAACAAATTAGCCCAAACTTCAGCCAGCTTCCAAGGCAGTTCTATCAATAACTCTAGTGCGCTAGCGCCTACAAACGGCAGCTTTGCCTCAGTGCTTGCCCCACTTACCCCCGAAAAATTTAGCGAAGTTGTTAGTGAAGTTGAGCAAAGATTGCGGATCGTCAATCAAACTCTCGGAATGCTCAACACCGACTTTGATGTGATCCTCGATGAAATGCTACAAGCGATTCGCGGCAAAATTGGCGAATTGCTTTCAGCCGATCGCACCACGATTTTTTTAGTTGATGTCGATAAAAATCAACTTTGGACAAATGTACCCGATGAAAAGGGTAAAAATATTGAGATTCGCATTTCCACTGAGCCGACTAGCATCGCGGGTGAAGTAGCGACTTTTGGGAAGATTGTGAATATTCCGTTTGATTTTTTTGACGACCCGCGATCGACTCAAGCCAAAAAACAATTTGAGCGGACAGGTTATCGTACCTATTCGATGCTGGCGATGCCACTTTTGAACGATAACGATCAACTGGTCGCAGTGGTGCAGTTAATCAATAAGTTAGAAATTATCGATTACTTGATTCCTCTGGAAGATCGGGTCGATAATATTGGCTTCACCGAAGAAGATCAAGCTCTATTTGCTCAATTTGCGCCATCAATGCGCCTAATTTTAGAAAGCTCTCAGGCTTTTTATGCGGCGGCTCAAAAACAACGCGCCGCCGATGCGCTGATGAAAGCGGCGATGTCTCTTGGTCAAAGTTTGGACCTAGAAACAACCCTCAAAAAGGTGATGGAAGAAGCCAAACTATTAATGAATGCCGATCGCAGTACATTGTGGTTGATCGATCGCGATCGCAACGATCTTTGGACACAAATCGTTGATCATTATGGCTTAACTAAGGAGTTGCGCGTACCGATGGGCGTAGGATTTGCGGGGCGCGTAGCAACTACAGGCGAAGTCTTGAATATTCCCTGCGATCTTTACGAACATCCTGACGCAGGTAATTCTAAAAAATTCGATCAAGACAATGGTTATCGCACCTGTAGTTTGCTCTGTATGCCAATTTTCAACTCCAATAAAGAGTTAATTGGTGTTACCCAACTGGTCAATAAAATTCAGCGCGGCGACTTTCCTGAATACGATCCTGCCGCTTGGCCGACATCACCCGATCGCTTCAAAGCGAGTTTCAATAGTAATGACGAAGACTTCATGAAAGTCTTTAATGTGCAAGCAGGTGTTGCCCTCGAAAATGCCAAATTATTCGCCAAGGTCAAGCAAGAACAGCAAATGCAAAAGGATATCTTACGCAGTCTATCTGACGGCGTGATCTCCACTGACAAACATGGCAAAATCATCGCCGCCAATGAACGCGCCTATGATTTGCTTGGAGTTGGTGATGCTTTGCTAGAAGGGCGATCGGTCTATGAACTAATTAACATCGAGACTGCCAACTTTACCAAATGGTTTGATACGAGCTTGGGCGGCGGTGACGAAAAAAGTCGCAAGCAATATTATCCTGATCAAACTCTGCGCTCTACCGATGGCGGACAGCACAGTATTAATATCTCGATTAATACGATGTCGGAAGGTGATGAAGGGGAAGGTGTGCGCGGCGCTCTAGTCGTCATGGAAGACATTAGCCAAGAGAAGCGACTCAAAAGTACGATGTATCGCTACATGACTCAAGAGTTAGCGGAACAGCTGCTCGCGGGTGGTGATGCGAAAATGGGTGGCGATCGCAAAGAAGTTTCAGTTCTATTCTCAGATATTCGCAGCTATACCACAATTACCGAATCCCTCACCGCCGAAGATGTGGTGATGATGTTAAACGAATATTTTGAAACGATGGTAGAGGCGGTCTTTCATTACAAAGGAACGCTGGATAAATATATCGGTGATGCGATCATGGCGGTGTTTGGTTCGCCTCTACCAATTCCCGATCATGCGTGGATGGCAGTCCAAACTGCGATCGATATGCGCCATCGCCTGCATGAGTTTAATATCAAACGTATCGAGAAGCTAAAGCCACAAAATCAAAAAGAACTCGATATGGCAACGATTAAAATCGGGATCGGTATTAATTCTGATACTGTAATCAGTGGCAACATTGGCTCAACCCGTCGGATGGAATTTACGGCGATCGGTGATGGTGTGAATCTCGGCTCACGGCTTGAGGGCGCGAGTAAACAGTATGGAACCGATGCAATTATTAGCGAATCTACTTACAAATTATGTGGCGATCGCATCTGGGTACGCGAACTCGATCGCATTCAAGTTAAGGGCAAAAATCAACCCGTTAGTGTTTATGAATTGCTGGGCTTAAGCTCTGATCCTCTCAACGATATTCAATCGCAAATCATTGAACATTATCATTCAGGACGTGAGCATTATCTTTCGCGTAAGTTCAGTAAGGCTGTAGCCGAATTTGCAGAAGTTCTGGAATTGGATAATCATAACAAAGCCGCCAATATCCACATCACTCGTTGTCAACATTTCTTGCTCAATCCTCCCAATGATGAATGGGATGGAGTATGGAGAATGACCGAAAAATAAAACGCAAAAAGCTGTGGCGCACGCTTCGCGTGCGCCACAGCTTTTTGCGTTTATCTAGATCTCATTAATCAATTTCAGCAACGCATCAGTTGTCACCTTGCCACTCATATCTGTACCTTCCAACAAGCTATCGGCAAGATCGCGCTTATGGTTGTGCAAATCGACAATTTTCTCTTCGATTGTGCCCTTGGCTACCAGTCGATAAATTGTGACAGGACGCTTTTGTCCGATCCGATGGGCGCGATCGCTGGCTTGATCTTCCACCGCAGGATTCCACCAAGGATCCATGTGGATCACATAATCAGCAGCCGTGAGGTTTAAACCCGTACCGCCAGCTTTGAGACTGATCAAGAAGACATCACCTTCACCCGCTTGGAAAGCTTCTACGCGCTTTTTGCGTTCTTTGGCGGGAGTGCTGCCATCGAGATATTGATACTTAATTTTTTGCGAATCTAAATAATCGCGAATGATATGTAAGTGATCGACAAATTGACTGAATACTAGGGCTTTGTGTTTATTATCCAAAAGCTCGTTGACTACTTCACCAAAAAGCTGAAGCTTAGAACTCGGTAAAGGAATATCGGGTCTGACCAGTTTGGTATTGCAACAGGCGCGGCGCAACTTCATGATTGCGGCGAGGACTTGCAGATGCTTTTGCCCTGCATTAGCTTCGGTGTTGCTGAGTTTGGCGATCGCCTCACGACGGAGCGCTTCATAAAATGCGAGTTCTTCTTTGGTGAGTTCTACTTGCAAAGTTACTTCTGTCCGCGATGGTAACTCTTGCAGCACTTGGTTTTTAGTGCGGCGCAAAATGAAAGGCTGAATTAGTTTTTTCAGTTGATTACGCGCTTCTTTGTCCTGTGATCGCTCGATTGGGTTGGCATAGTTAATATTAAAACTGTCCAGAGAACCAAGCAATCCGGGGTTGATAAATCGGAACAAGTTCCAAAGTTCACCGAGATGATTCTCAATTGGTGTACCAGTCGTAATCAATTTGAAGCCGCTTTGCAAGTTCATCGCCGCTTGAGATCGCTTGGTTGCCGTATTCTTAATTGCTTGGGCTTCATCGAGTACAACCGTTTGCCACTCAACCTTAGCGAGCATTTCGGCAACTTCTTCCTGTTGCAATAATCCATAGCTACAGATCACGATGTCAAAGGGCTGGAGATTATCGAGAACTTTTTGGCGATCGCCTGCACCAAATACAATCACATTTAAAGTTGGCGCAAATTTAGCCACCTCACCGATCCAATTCATACAAACTGAAGTTGGCGCGACGATCATCGTTGCCCCATTTGGAGCGCGGGAGAGAATCAAGGCTAAGGACTGCAAGGTTTTGCCCAAGCCCATGTCATCAGCTAAACAAGCGCCAACGCCCCAATGCGCTAACCGCGCCAACCATGCAAAACCCTCGATTTGATAGTCGCGCAACTCGGCTTGTAAAGTTGATGGCATTTGTGGCTCGAAATTCCGCATTTCCTTAATTTTTTTGACATGGGCTTTCCAATGTTTATCCGCTTTAAGATCGTCGATTTCATCAACAAAATCCTCAAGCGCTAAAGCGGCTAACGGATGGAATCTTGCACCTTTGCCATGTTTCTCCGATAGGCGGCGAAATTCTTCGAGTCGATTACGAAACTGTTGAGTTAAAGCAATAAATTGACCATCGCCGAGAGGGATAAACCGACTGGGCGTTTTGTCCAGCAGTTCCAGTAGGCGCTGCATATCCATCACCTTATCATCGCTCAACCTCAATTCACCTTCGGCGGCGAACCAATCGCGACTTTGATTGATCGACATATGGAAGTCGCCAAAGCCAACACGATGACTAATTCGCATTTTCTCGCCTTCTGGCCATTCCAAGACAATGCGATCGCCTAAAGCTTGCAATTCCATTAATAGTTCCAAGCAAAACTCTGGATCGTCAATTGTCCATTCGCTCTCATGTTCTTCATAATTGCCAAGGGTGATACAAGCGGCGATCGCTTCATTGGCAAGTTTTTTCTCTTCTTTTAAATTACGGGTTGTTTGCAGACGCTTGCCGTCGATTTCGGCTAGCACCGTCGTGCCACCTGTGCCTGGGCGATAGTAAGCCCCAGCATTAGCAAAAGGACGCGCCAATACGGCCACTTTCAGCCCATCACCCGCAGGTAAGATATGTACATGGGGCTTGCTATCCGATGGAACTTCCTCAGCATCGCTCACGCCGCCACCAATATCAGAATGGACTGTCACAATCGAAGAAATACCCTGAATGGCCGCAAGCACTCTATCTTTGGCGGCTACAGGAATTTCTAGACGGTTGTTTTTGCCAAGAATGTCGGTGATACGGCGGTGAGATTCATTAACCTGTATCACTTTTAGGCGAGTGGGGCTTTCCTTGCTGACGACAAAATTTTGACCATCTTTTAACTGAGGTGAAAATTCTAACAATAGGCGATCGCCTTTTCCTGCTTTAACGAGTAGCTCTGGTTCACCCTTGGCAATATCGACTCGAATTGTCGGCGAATCTTCCCAAAATACTAAAGGATGTCCAACTAAGGCGCAGATCGTATCCTCATCAAATTCATATTGGCTCTGACCATAATATCCATGATAGGAATAGGCTTGTACATGGGAACAAACCGTAAAATCCTGTGGAGTCATATAAGGAAAATCATGGACACTTTCCTTTAAACGCTTTACGGCAATATTTCGCCCCGCACTCCATACGCCTTTAGCATTAATTTTCTGCTCTCTCGGCTGGATCGTGCAAAGCCCCTTAGTAAAAGTAATAAACCAGACCAAACGTTGGGGTGAAATATTGGCTGACTTCGACTGTTCCTGCGGTGATTTACTAAGATTTAGCAAAGCATTTAGGCTCAGTTCCCAAGTTTCTTGAGGACGAATCAAATTAACAATTGTCGAAATTTGATTTCCTTGACGCAATTTCTGTGCGTGTTTTTGATGGATAGAATTGGGCGCAAGTTCTCCTAGCAGTTCTGCCGTCTCCATAGAAATCCAATGATATCCAGCATTAACTGCCTGTTTAAGCAATGGCTGCAAAATTTTTGGCAATTCGATCCTCGCTTTTTCAGGATTTATCCAATATAAACAGAGCGCACTCACAAATGCTTCAAGACAATGGCTCTGTGTATGGTTCTGAATATATTCACCACTTAGTAAATCTTTTTGGGGAATATCGCCTAGTTGAAACTTGAGAACCTTTTGCAATCTACTATAGGAAACCTGCAACCAATGGTTTGCTTGCTTTGCCATGATTGCGGTATAGCCTTCAGCTTCACGCATACTCTCAGCAGTACCTTCCTGAATCAACGCTAGTATAAAAAATAGTCCTGGTTCACCACTAAAATAAACTTGACGTTTGCCTGTGACTTTTTTCATTATCTTCAGCGATTGCCGAAATTGCGTGATCGCAAATTCCCGATCGCCTTTCAGAAACAACAACCAAGCTAATAGAGTATTTCCCGCGTCTTTATATTCACTCGATAGGCGATCGTAAGCCGCTTGAGCCGTTTGCAAATCGCCACGCAAGATACTCTGCTCCATTAAGACTAGTAGCAATGAATCTGTACAGCGATCGCCTTTCTCTTGAAATTCTTTTAGCAAAAGCGCCCATGCTTGATCAGTGGGATTCAGCTTGATCATGCCATTGGTCAAAATTGTCGCTAAAGCCATTTCGTAAAACTTTAGCTGTAAGGTTTGGAACCAATCAGCATCGAATGGATTATTACATACCTGATATAAGATTGCGTCTAGGGTAATTTTTTGTTGAGAATACCCATATCGATAGAAATCGTCAAATTGCTTAACCACAAAGTCAATATCTTGGCGATAAATCCCAATGCGGACTTCGCGAATAAACTGCGATTCACTCTTGAAAGTGCGAGAATCGAGTCTTCCGTAAGATGGCACAGGAATTTTAGCCTCGATCACCGTGACGATCTTCTCAAATTGTTCTGATTTCACGGCATCACGCACCACAATGTCAACCAGTATGGGGTTACATTGTGTCCCTTGCGCTCGCTCCTGAGTGAGCAACTTAGCCTGTATAAACCAATCGATATATCCCTTGATACTAGCGGCGGTAAAATGCTGATCATTTTTGTCCTTAAGCCCAATCTGAAGCAGACAATCAAAAAATTCACTGCGATTGATTGGCTCATAGGCGATCGCAAATACTTGGATCATCTGTCGCTCTAGTGCGGACAATTTGCGATAGCTCGCTGTCAATTTTTCGTAAAGTTTGGCAGAATCAGCTAAAGAATCAGGCATATCAGGATTTGTATTGTTACTAGAAAAATTTGCAAATTTGAGGCTAGCTTTGTTGAGAGCAATCTCAAATAAATATTTTAATCAATACTCAATAATAGCGCCATATGAATCTATGTCTACCTTTTGTTCGTTATTTAGGCAGATTGTCGAAATAACTTGAATGGGCAAGGGGCTTAAGCCCCTTGTTACAGCGCTTTGCGATGTTATAAAACATCGCAAAGCGCTGTAACTTATTTTCACAAGCTGTCTTAGTACCTGTTAATGCGTACAATACTAGATCTAGTATTTAAACAAGCATTACAAGATTTCGACTCATGGAAGACAAGTTGATGTTAATGATTCCTGGCCCAACACCTGTGCCTGAGCAGGCTCTGTTGGCGCTGGCAAAAGCTCCCATCGGACACCGTAGCGGCGATTTTATGAAGATCATGGCAGATGTAACTGCCAAGCTCAAGTGGCTGCACCAAACAACTAATGATGTATTGATTCTCACCGTGAGCGGAACGGGTGCGATGGAAGCGGGCATCATTAATTTCTTAAGCAAAGGCGATCGCGTCCTTGTTGGGGACAATGGCAAGTTTGGCGAACGTTGGGTCGAAGTTTGTCAAGCCTATGGCATCAAGGCCGAAGTCATCAAAGCTGAATGGGGTCAAGCCCTTGACCCCGAAGATTTTCGGGTTAAGTTAGAGGCTGATACCAATAAAGAGATCAAAGCGGTAATTATCACCCATAGCGAAACCTCGACAGGTGTTCTCAATGATCTTGTGACGATTAATCGCTATGTTAAAGCCCATGAAAAGGCTTTAATTATTGTCGATGCAGTTACCAGTTTGGGCGCGATGAACGTTCCTATTGATCAACTTGGCTTAGATGTAGTCGGTTCTGGTTCGCAAAAGGGCTATATGATCCCCCCTGGACTGGGATTCGTCTCGGTTAGTCCTAAGGCTTGGGAGGCTTATAAAACCGCCGACTTACCAAGGTTCTATCTCGATTTGGGCAAAGCTCGTAAAGATGCTGCTAAAAACTCCACTCCTTTCACTACTTCGGTGAATATGGTAATGGCTTTGCAAGCTTCGTTAGAAATGATGCAACGTGAAGGTTTAGAGAATATTTTTGCTCGTCATTTGCGCCATCGTGAAGCGACTCGTGCAGCAATTAAGGCACTGAATTTGGGTTTATTGGCTGCCGATGATGCAGCGAGTGCTTCGATTACATCGGTTGTGCCTCCTGAAGGTTTGGATGCGGAGAAGATTCGTGCCACGATTAAGAAGAAGTTTGATATTGTCATGGCGGGTGGTCAAGATCATCTCAATGGCAAAATCTTCCGTATCGGTCATCTTGGCTTTGTCGGCGATCGCGATATTCTCACCGCGATCGGTGCATTGGAAGCATCTATTTCGGCGCTTGGCTATACCAACTTTACTTATGGCGCTGGTCTAAAAGCGGCGATCGAAGTTCTTAACGGCTAATCATATCTGACATTTAACAAAAAAAGGGACGCTTAGCGTCCCTTTTTTGTTAAATACCACCACCTTCAGAAAAACCTTCAGGTTCAAAGCGATCGGCGCGATCGCAGGGCGTAAGATGACGGGGACGCACATTTTTGAGCAATTCTGAATCAATCAAATAGCTATTAACTGGGTGCAAGGTATTCGCTTCGGCTTGCCTTTCTAGCTGCTCCACACGACCAATAAGCGATCGGATCACATCGCCTTCAGGATCGGGAACTTGAAAATGATCGAGAGCCGAAACCTTTACGCCATGACGATGGACAATGCGACCAGGGATGCCCACAACGGTGCAATCGGGCGGCACACATTTCAGCACCACAGATCCAGCCCCAATTCGCGAATTGCTGCCAATCTCAATATTTCCTAAAACCTTTGCGCCAGCGCCAATAACCACGTTGTCGCCGAGGGTGGGGTGACGCTTGCCTGATTGTTTGCCTGTGCCGCCGAGGGTTACGCCTTGGTAAATCAAGACATATTCACCAACGATCGCAGTTTCACCAATAACTACGCCCATACCATGATCGATGAATGCGCCCTTACCAATTTTTGCACTAGGGTGAATTTCGATCCCTGTCAAGAATCGGGCTAATTGGGAGATCAACCGAGGAATAACGGGGATTTTGAGCGTATCTAGCCAATGGGTAAAGCGATATAACCAAATGGCATGGAGACCTGGGTAGCATAGCAGCACTTCTAGCCAGTTACGCGCAGCAGGGTCTCGCTCAAAAATAATTGCGAAGTCGGCTCGCATCGTGTTGATAATATTTTTCAACGGTTTTAAAACCCTTTTTTTATTTTTACTGCTGATTTTAAGATCCTAACGGATATTTTGTATCAAATGAAACTACCCTTTGGAGTGAGTATTTCTAAAAATCCAAATTTTAAGGAAGTCACGAAGCACCACGCCTATCTTAAGAGGTAGCTAATGCCAAAAATTGCTTGGTATTTTGCCAAATACTTTCTAAATCTTTCCCAAGCGCATGATCGTCATTTAGTAATTTTAAAGTAACTTGCGATCGCCTTTTCGCAAACTCCTCACTCAGTGAGGCTGGTACAACGTCGTCATTAATGCCATGAAAGATCAGCATTGGTAGCGATCGCAGTAGTTTTTCTTCTGAATATTTTTGAGCATCAACAAAAAATTGAAATTGTAAATTTACATTACGTTTCAGCCCGTAATGATAAAACTCGCGACTGCCTGACTCTTGCCATTGCTTAATATTTTCTTCCCCTAAAGCCTGAGCAATTCTCTGACTAAATCCAAAGGCTGGGGCAAATAATACTAATTTCTGCACCAATAGATTTTGAGCAGCAAGTTGCACGGCTAAAAATCCACCAAGACTAGAACCAATCACCGTGATCTCTTGATTGTCTTGCAGATAAGTGCGATCGAGATAATCTAACTGCTCCGAAAGCGTCACCGTCGAAAAATCAGTGAGATTAAGATCGGGGACATGCAAAGTTAGTCCTAGCTCTGCAAACTTTTGTTGCATGTATTTTGCTTTTGTGGACTGAGGGCTAGAGGCAAAGCCATGTAAGTAAAGGTATTTCATTAAAACTTAAGTAACCATTTAATTATTGAAGATCCTAGATCCTTTTATGCGAACAAGGGACGGCTAGACAACCGATCTTCATCAAGAGCAACTCTCAAAAACTCCCATGTCTGTTTTTGCTCATTAGCATCTTCATCATCACCGAGCCAAGAATCTAAAAGTTCAATAGCAGCTTGATTTTTCTGTGCTTGTTTGGCATTGACAACAGGTAATGTGTCTGATGGAATTTTCTGGCGAAACTGACGCAAGGTGTCAAGTAAATCTGTCCAATATTCTTTGGGCGTTGCTTCAATTTCATAAAGTAACAATTCGAGAACGGCTTGAGATGGGCTAGAACTTTTTACCATAAGTAAATTCACTCAAAGGCTGTTGACTCAATTTCAATAAAAATAAGGTGTTTCATATTGCACTCATTATTCCTACAAGACCTAAATTCAGCAATATCTTAGGCTATGGGTTAGATAAATCTCTTCTTGCAATACGTGCTTTATGACGAGCTGTTACCAATGCTGCTTCATATTTTGCGTAGTTCTTACTCTGCATATTTTTTTTGACTTGATAAAGCTTTCTAAAATGAGCTTCAAAGTCACGCTCAAAAGTCTCTGGACTCACGACTAAATCATGAACTGCGTCAGCAATATGACTAACAAGTGCAAGCTTAAATTGTAGTGATTGCAGGTTTTCTCTATTTAAAGCTTGGTATTTATCTTGCTCAACCCTTTTACCCGTGCTATCTAGCGGATATATCCATTGTCCATGAGCTAGTCTGTTTCGGATTTCAATGATTATTCGTAGATCTTTTTCGAGAACTTCAAGGAGAGCTTCTCGACGTGCAGCAGTTGCAACTCCCAACACTCGTTTATCTAGTGGAGCGTTTCTGATTGAGTGGTGTTTCCTAAAAGCAAGATCAACAGACATTTTCCACTGAGCCAACTGGGTATCTTGAGAATTAACCTCGGTACGCTCAATATCACTAAAACCAAATTCCTCGTGGAGTAACTTTTGCAATCGACATTCTGCCCAAGCACCAATAAGAAATGAATACATTCGTAGAAGTGTGCGAAGACTCTGCTGTGGATCGCTTGATGCAATTGCGGCGCGAGCTAATCGTGCTATGTTCCTTAACGCGATATCAAGCTCTCGGAGATTTGCAACGTGATGTGAGTAAAGCCTAGATGGATTTCTATGCATTTTTTATCAGCAAGACTACATAGCATTAGTATAAATACACATAGATACTAATGTAGCTTGCTCTAATTAAATATTCACGGTGGGGGAGTCGAACCACCCACTCAATACTCCGCAAAGCGGTATGTTTTCCCTTACACCATCGCGCAGTTTTTATTATAACAATTTGAAGGACTTGTGCAATTGCTATTTTTGATTACCAAAGTTTTATCTCCTCGCAATTGCATCTAAAAACTTTGATTTTTAGATAACACCTCCATAAATTGCAGTTTTCTGATTACTAGTCCATGCCCAAAGTTGATCGCCATAGGAAAAGTGCCACCACTCATTAGGATGTCTCTGGAATCCGCTACGGGTCATGACTTGGTTTAGTAAATCGCGATCGCAATGAAAACCCATCTCTAGCGCATCACGAGAATTGGCAAAATAATCAGGCAAAGAGCGATCGCTAATTTCATCAATCGGTGAACCCATATTAATTTCTTGCCCCTCAGCATCAAACAAAGTTACATCGATCGCAGCACCCGTACTGTGAGGCGGTGGAGTTTTCGGATCATGGCTAGGAATTGCCCAAAATTTCATCACTTCTGACATAAGCGAATTTTTTTGATCTTCAGTAAGAGATTTGATTTTTAAGCCTTTACTTTCAGCAAATTGCGCGAAACTATAATCCACCATAAACTGTTGAACCGCGATCGGGCGATAGGCATCAAAAATCGCGATTTGCCAATTCGGGCGAATAGTTTGTAAATAAATTTGCGATCGCCTTAATCTTTCTAAAATTCCTTGGCGCACAAAAAATGGACTGCGATCGCCATAGGGTGCGCCTAAAGCTATATAAGGGTGCGGATCGATTTTGATGATGTCATCGGCGATCGCCACTAGAGGCTCACCACATTCTGCGATCGGAATATTTTGATAGGGCTTGGACATGACTTAAGGTAATTATTGCTGATGGCGCTATAAAGTTTAGAGAAAATGAAGGAAATTAAATGTAAGGCAATATGTGTATTTATTCATGAGGGTTATCAACAGTTGACATAATACCTAGCTATACTTAGATTTAAGCCATATAAATCTGATAAAATCTATGGATAGCCTGATTAGTGAAAAGTCGATAGAATAAATAAATAATTTAAGTAATTCTGATGTTATTAGGATT
>JBDNJN010000134.1:0-27637 GCA_041687725.1 Pseudanabaena sp. | reverse complement strand
TTCACTAGATGTGATTTCCTTCCTTACTGACAACTTTAAAAGACTTGGTATTTTAAAGGCTGAACGCCCCAGACATCGACACCGAGATTTACTCTCTGAAGCCATCTGGGGCATTCCTCAGCCCTTAAGTTGACACCAATGCATATCGCCCTGCCCTGCGAACTGAATGAAACATAGTCGAATATTGAGAAAGCCATAGTTTTAGGGTTTTTGATACAAAAAAATAGCGATCGCCTATTCCTCCCCCGTTGGTGAGTTGGCGATCGCGTGGTTAGTAATTATTTGAGGCGCAAATGCCGTTTGCGCCCTCTCTCAAAATCCAGAGTCTTTGAATAATTTCAGCAGAAAGCCCTAGTAATTCAAGCTCTTGAGGTAGTTCGGTGCTTCCTACATTCTCTGCCCAGTCAGCATGGTCACCAAGTAGAGAGGTAAGGACATCATTAAGACCGATTGCGATTTCGTCGGCAAATACGCAGAGGTCATGATGGTTTTCTTTTAGTTCGTCAAATTCGTTGGTGGTCATGCTGCCTCCATATTTGATTTGTCGTATCTCTCGATAAAGGCGATCGCCTTATTCCAGTCCTCGTCGCAAAGCACTCCCGATCCGATTTCTTGGATAATTCCTGCTTCAAGTGCGATCGCTAATAAAGCGGCTCCACGAATTGCATCAAATCTTCCAAATTCATGATGGCATTCAGTACCTTCGGAAAGGCGGCGCGTTGCGGAGCGGTAGTAGCTTAGGTGGTAGTCGATTTTTAGCCCGTCCATCATTTTGCAATCTCCATGAGTTTTGCTTCGATGCGATCGCACAATGCCTTTACCAGGCTGAGTTTTTGGGGGGTGGGTAGTCTGTCGCAAGCGAACTTAATTCTCGTGTGAATCCCTTCATAGCTGTCGTCGATGCACTCATCACCGATTTGATCTGATGTGATAGCAAGTAGTCCACAAATCGAATTTAGATCTAGAGCATCGATCGCGGCTTCGGTCTCTGGTTCGCATTTAACGCCGTAGTAGCCAAGTGGTTGGGGCATGGTGATTAATTCCTTGGAGATAAAATAGTAGCGGAAACCATTGAACGAAGGCAGTGAACTTTGAATTCCCATCCGCCTTCATCTGGGTTGAAGTGTCGCCTAGTGATTCTGGTCTGATAGTCTTTGCCGTAATGCAGTGTTACCAGTTCATGAAGCTCAAATTGTGGATCGGGTATTTTCATGTGATTAGTGATCCGTGTGCAAGATGAGTGGGTCGTAGCCTTCTTCAATCAAAAATGCAAATACTCTTGAAAGTGTTTTCAATAGCAGGAATTCTTCAGGGCGGTTGATTCTGCCTGTGAATTCACCATCGCTTGATTGGTAGGAAATTCGGTATGGGCTTAGCCAGATGGTTGCTGTAAGATTGGGTTGCATAGTCTTTCCTGATTAGTTGTCAATGCAAAAAAAAAAAAAGAAGCGATCGCTCTATCTAGCCTCCTAGTAGTTGATCGCTTCTTCTTTTTTGGGTGAAATTTTATTGATGAAATGCTTGTTGTCAAGGCAATGCAATAGCGCTGCCTCTACAATTTCGCTCAGGTTTCTACGATGCTTTACGCAAAAAATGCGTACCTTTTCATCAGTTTCAGGGCTGATATGTGCGGTTAGACGGGCTTTATCTGTGGCAAGCATACTTACTACTCAGTAACAATAATTACAGTGTACTGGGTGATAAGTATACTTGTCAACTAGTGAACAAAGTTAGTTAGTTGACTTGTATACTATTTGACAAGTTGACTTATCAACACATATGAATCTAACTAGCAGACAAAAATTATCAAAATTACTACTAGAGCTTAGAGGCGACAAGAGTCGCAGGTCTTTGGCTAGGGATATAGGGGTGACTGCTACGGCTGTTATTCACTGGGAAAATACAGACACCGAACCTGATGTAGAGCATTTATCCAAAATAGCAAAATTAGCGGGCTATACAGTGGACGAACTAATTGCACACCTTGAAGGAAGGGCTATTAAAAAGTCTGACTCAATACCATTCGCTAGGCTTTTGACTGAAACATCAAGACTAAGTATCAATGAAGCAGCACAACTTTACAGGGCTGTTGGTGATAGGTTAGTGGCGATCGCCGAAAATGCTGGACGGTAAAAAAAATGAATTTAATTTTACTAGGAAACCAAATAATAAACCTAGATAAAATCACACGAGTTAAAGCATTAAGCGAGCCACAAAAAGACGATCCGAACTTCTGTATTCAGATATTTTTTGAAAGCTCTCGAATTACTGTCAAAGGTAATACAGCCTTTGCCATATGGAGAAAACTTTACTGGATGACAAACTCTGACTTAAGCCTTTTGGTAGGCGTAAAACCCGAAATTGCAGCAGACCACTCAGATGAAAAACTCCAAAGTTTCAATAATTAATATGCCAAAAAATATTTACCTAAGAGCGCTGATAGTATTTGCTGTAACTTTCGTTGCAATACAAGGCTCTGCTTGGTTGATTCGACAGATTTATTATGTGATTAATGACTTGGATAACTGGGCGGTTGACATGTTGAATTACCCGACAAAAGCAGTAGCATTTGCAGTCGTTGCGGGGATAGTTTATTTGATAATTTCAAAGGTAAGCCACAAATAAAAAAGGCGATCGCGGTTTATGCGATCGCCTTTACCCTAAGATTTCTAGGCAATATTGGAGATGCTGTTTTAGGTTATCGGTAAAGGCTAAAATTTTCGCCACTTCCAAGGCATGAGAATTACAGCCTTTATTTTTATAATAAAGCTCACATAATGCATAGATCGCGGTTTGCAATTCAGCGACTTTCAGGTATGGCATCTCTCGTAAATTTTCCATACTTAAATAATAAAGGCGATCGCGGTTTATGCGATCGCCTTTTTAGTTTTTTATGATTTGTAGGAGGCGATCGCGTGGATATGCGATCGGCTTTTAGTTTTTTATGATTTGTAGGAGGCGATCGGTAAATGAATTATCGATACAGCAAAATCCGTTGGGCGCTGATGCACAATCTATACGACAAGAATTAGGGGGGCAATCATCTAGCCTTTCGATCCCGACTTCGCTTAAAGCGTATCCTAGTGGCTGTAAATAATTCCCATCAAGCCAAGGGCGAAAAAAAGCTGTATTCTGGCACGGGCTAGATGGGGCATAATCAATCGGGATAAATCTAGCATCCACACCAGTGGCAATTATTTCATATAGTGCATACCCCGATGAAGCTGGGCAAGCGCCATAGCCATAAAATCTAAATTTAGCCACAGCCTCACCCCTTATATTTAAGAGTTTCAATCACTAATTTCTCAAAATGCAAGAACGATCGCTTAACCTCATCGAAGCGAATTTCTGAAACTGCCCCGATCCGATTTAGCTTTTCTTCAAGCGCTTCATTATTTGCTAATTGAATACTATGAATAGCATCAAGCTTAGATGTTTGCTGTCCTTGAGAAATTTCTAGCCGATCAATGCGTTCATCAAGAGTGTCAAGCTTCTCATCTACGCGCTCAAATTTACGATCAATGCGATCGCTCTCTACCTTGCCTAAAGTCCGCCTAATAAAAATAAAAATCTTATCAATCATAACTACACAAATTCTCTTATGTAAGCACCTTCACCTACATCATCTGCACTCCATACTCCCAATACATCACCCGTAAAGTTGATCGGCGATTCAAAATACGATTTAGGCGGAATGGCTACAGCATACTGGGTGCTAGTTGGAGCGCTTACATAATCAATAAATAGGGTAGCGTTAGCCGAATTGGTGATACTAAAGCCCAATCGATTTACATTTTCCGACATCAAAAAGGCGAAAATCGTGGAACTCCCAATAAAATGATTGACAGTAGAGGTGGATTTGATTGGGGTGCTGGACACAGATATATTTGAGCTTTGAGATAGAGGCATTTTGTATATCCTAATTGAGGTATTTCGATTTAGCCATTTTACAGGCTTAAAAATTAGATTTGATTGAGCCTTAACAAGCTCATAAGCTTCTTTATTGAAGCCGACAGGGAAATTCCTTATTGAACAAAAGCCTACATTTTCAACTAAAGCAGTTTGCTCAATATTCCCTGCAATATTCCATGTTGCAGGTTTGCGATCGCAGACAATTTCGATAATTATCTGCGAAACATTAAACAAAATAGGCAACTTTACAGGATAAGCACCCTTTAAATCAAAGCGGTAATCTACCCTGCAAAGGAGCATCTACTTAACTCTAGTGAAGGAGGCTGTACGAACTTTGGAACCATTTACGGTTTTGCCTTTGATGGCTTTAAGCACCGAGGCAACTTTAGCAGCAGCACAATAAAGCAGCACGGATTTGCCATTTTCGAGATTAGCGCGAACAGGAACTAGAGAACCATTTGCACCTCTAGCAGGATTTACTCCTTCAGAAGCCGACGTGACTTTCTTTAAGCCAAGAGCGCTAGCCACGCTCGTATACCGCTTGTCGTTTGTGTAAAAGCCGACTTTTGTAGTTCCTGCTGATACACCTTCATAGATAACCCTTTTCTTCTTAGCCATTTAATTCTTTCTCCAAAGAATAATTTTAAAAAAATACAATCTGCCCTAGATATAGAGCAAGCAGATACAAGCGATTAAACGTAATCGACAGCCGTTAGAGTCACTTCACCTGCCGATCCGATGATGGCGCTGAAAGGGATGTTTGCTGAGATTGTCGCTAAGCCTGACTCGTTGTCGTAGGCAATCTGAATGTTGTTTGGCTGATCAGCTTCAGGGGTGATTGCTTTTTCAGCGACAGACAAAATCTGTGCTAATTCAAGAGCCAATGAAGGTAAATCCGTAGATTTTGCTTGTCCAGTACCCACGACGAAGGCGCTAAAAGCTGGACCAAGGTAGTCGCTCGCGTCTAAAACCCACTTACCTGTTGCGTCTAAGGCATTTTGGATTGGCAGACTTACAGCGATCGCATAAGTCTTTGTGTCAAAAGATGCGCTAATGGTCACATTATTTCGGGGAGTTAGACCAGGATTAGCGGAGTTACGTGCGATTTCAGCTTCGTTCAGCATCCGCATTGCCTCAACAAATGCGGCCGCCTTGGTTGTGGACTTGAGTCCCGAACCTGTACTTACATATGCAGACATAATCAATTACTCGTTTCTAGAATATGGCAAAACAATAAACCCTAGACCCCTCTCATGGCAATGCTTTCAGGGTATCCTTTCCCTTAGCACTTAAGCCCTAAGAGTCTACGCATAATCGACGGGATTGGCACTTAGCGAGCCTTGATTATTAATTGAGGCAGAAAAAGGAATAGTTGCTGTTACTAACATTTTTAATTTAGCGGTGTCTATTGCGGTTTCGATGTTTTTTGGATTAATAGCAATACCAGTTATACCGTCAGTATAAAAGCCTTCATCTTCAGGTGTATCTACAAATATTGTGTCAAAATCAAAACCATTAATCGGAGTTCCAAAATATTCTATATTTAGATTAATAGATGTATCATCGCCAATAGAATCACCTAAAAAAACTGAATCGATTGAAATAGATTCTATCGGAATTATAGGATTGTAGCTGTAAGAAGCGTCTGCTGACGACTCTTCTATCTCAAGGGCAGAAGCTATAGCTGCAAAGAGTTCTGATATATTGTCATCAGTTCCATATTCTTCCATTACATACTCAGATAGAAGATCTTCTATAGCTAATTCTGGTATGCCTGTAGTTCCATTGGGAATTACATTCAATGATAATTCAGCGTAGATAGAGTAGAGATTTTGATTAAAATCAGCGCTAATAGAAATTATATTTATAGGTTGTGATGGGATTAAAGAATTTCTAATCTCTTGAATTTCTAATAATCTAAAAGCGGCTTCGACAAAAGCAGTGGATCGAGTATTAGCCAGTAGGTTAATCATTTTCTTTCTAGGTTTTTAGGTTTGAAAACATACCAATTGCCACCACGTTTTATCGCTTGGATTTTTTGAGCATAGATTTGATATCTAATCGCCCTTGCGGTGTAATTAACTAATTTCGCGTATTCAACCAAAGGGATATAGCGCGACAAATCATACTGTGGTCTTTGTGAGGTTGCCCTTGGATTTCTTACTCTACTCATATCAACGTTATGGACCAGTCGGGGGCTGTATCCTCCTGACCTTTTGAGTAAAACTCGGCACGGATCGCTCTTGTAGTTACTTTTTTGATATCGCCAGCACGCTCACTCATTCTTGGTCCCTTAACTCCTTTCAGAAATTCTCCTTTTACAAAAGTTTTGTAGGCATTAATCACTTTTTTCGCTTCCGAATTATTGTCGGCATTGACAATTATTTTTGAATTGTCATTCAAAATCAAAATCCCCATTGCGCTTCCTTTTTTGATATCAGGAAAACTAGGCTTATGACCTTTGGGCTTGTTGTAGTGAGGGATATGTTGAGTGTGGTAATACTCGCCAAATTTTGTCCCATTCCACTCGCGATAAAGGATCGCTAATTGAGGGCGATCTGCATTTATTTTTGTTTGCCACCAGTCAGGGAAAATAGCGATCGCTGCGCCACCGCATTCACAACTCTTCATAGCAAGTTGAGCGGAAGCTGAAAATAAATCTATCTGTGCTTGGGTGACTGAGCCAACACGAACATTAAAAGATTCAGATTTTAATTTCCCTTTTCCGTCCTTGTCGCATATTCCGTATGGTAAATCCACTTTTTCGTACCTTATTTCTTCTTCTTTTGGACATACGCACTTTTCAGTACGAGTTGTTGGTTCGGGCGATCGCGTTGTTGATGGTGTAGTTGTAGTAGTTGTTACGATCTTTGTAGTTGTCGTTGTTTGGTTTGTGGTAGTTGTCGTTGTTGTCGTTGATGGAGTTGTAGATGGATTAGGAGTTGTCGTGATTATAGTTATAGGCGGTGAGCTTGGAGTTTGCGACGGTGTAACTGTTGGATTTGTAGTTGGATTTTGGGTAGGATTTGTAGTTGGTGTTGAAGGAATTTGAGATGGTGTGATTTGGGGCGGTGAGCTTGGAGTTGGAGCAGGGGTTATTGTTGGATTTGTAGTTGGATTTTGGGTAGGATTTGTAGTTGGTGTTGGCGACGGCGTGACTGTTGGTGTTGAAGGTGTTGGATTTGGGGTGATTTGGGGCGGTGATTGAGGTCTTACAAAAGGAACTACACCCGGCGGTAATGTTTTTGGCAGTGGCGGTGTTGAAGGTGTTGGAGTAGGGGTGATTGTCGGTGTAGTTGGAGTTGGAGTAGGGGCGATTGTCGGTGGTGATTTAGGTCTTACAAAAGGAACAAAGCCGGGTGGTAATGTCCTAGGCTGTGGCGGTGTAGTTGGAGTTGGAGTTGGATTTGTCCTAACAGGTGTAGGGGTTTTTGTTGGAGTTGGAGTTTTTGGGACTGGACGCTTAAAAGGAACGATTTCTGGATTACCGGGAATATCGATCCTTCTTGTAGGTTTTGTGGTCGGTCTGGTAGGAGTTACTACTGTTGCTGTGCGAGTATTTGCGCTTTTACCGATGCCAATAGCCGCGCTATTTACCCTGCTTAGCGGTTTGGATCGGGAAAATGGCACAGCATTACTTTTTCCTTTTGCAGTTTTTCTTGTTGGCGGTGGAGGATCGCGGCGTGGAAAAGGTGGTTTACGGATTGTTGGTGGAGGCGGTGTTCTACCTGTTGGTGGAGGTGGTGTTCTACCTGATGGCGGCGGGCTTTTTGGGAAAAAGCCTAAGGGTGGTCTAGTCCCATACCCTCTCGGTCCCCCCATTAGTAGATCGATAAACAGCTGTCTATTAATCCCGTAATCATTTAATCTTCTAAGCCATTCTGGACGCTTATCAGCGATTATCCCAGCGCGACCTGCTACTTCAGAGAGTAAACCTACTTCACAATCGCTCATCCTCTTACCCCTCGTGTCATCGCTGAAAGGTGTCTCAAAGCGTTGGCATGAGCAGATTTTGCTTGAAGATAATCAGCGTAAACAGTAGATCCCCCACCGCGAGTTCCCATTAGCATAGATTCAGCTTCAATCCTTAGCAGCGCTGCTTTTTGGCTGTTCAATCTAGCCTTCAACTCTTCACAATTCATCCTCTTACCCCTCTTGTAAATCCGCCATTTTCTCTAATCCGTTGCTTTTGCAAATCAGATATCTGCCTATTTATATCGTCAGTTTGACGGCGATAAACGTCAGTTTGCTTTCTCCAGTAATCAAGATATTGATTATTTTCTGATGCGCCATGATAGGCGATCGCTTGATCGATCGCCGCTAGTAAACTAGTGAGAGATTCGCAACTCATTAGATATCATCAGGATCGGGTGTATTCGTACCAGTGTCAGGCGCAAAAACATCTACAGCGTAGCTAAATTGGCGCTTTCGAGTGACGGTACTACCAACGATCCGATCTGCCAAGGTGACAAAAGCAAGGGTAACTACGCAATTAATCGATTGATCTTGCAGATTCGAGCTAATGCCAAAAAATTGATACGATCTATTCAAAATATTTGTTAGCCACTTTTGTGGATTTGTCCCGCCCGTTGTCGCACTTCCCCATGTTGCAAAATCTGATGCACGAATTACTAGATAAGGATCGGAGGGAGTTGCGACGATTGAGGTAGTAGCGGTCAAAACTTGAGCGTTAGCTCCGAAATAGTCGGGAATTACTGGAGTTGTCACAAAATAAGTCCTATAACAAGATTTGTAGTCTTATTATAGGACTTATTTTGTGTCTCGCTTATCTCATTGTGAGACAGACGAGATTTTTAGGTAATGGTTGGTTATTTACGCAAACCAACCAATTTCGTAACCATCAACGCGCTTGTAACCCACTTGGTACTCTGCCTTAGTCACTTCACTCATGTTTTTGCGATGCTTTACGCAGAAAATGCGTAGCTTTTCCTCGGTAGTTTGCTCGATCATTGCAGTAACCGCCCCTTGCCCATGATTTTCATGAATTGTAATTTTTAAAAACTTCACTTGCAATTATAAAACTATAAAACTGTAATTGTCAATAATTACAATATTAGACAATTACAGTTTTATAAATGTAGACTATTGCAAGAATGTAAAACTTTGCTTGCAATAGGTGATATATGAGCGAACAGGGAAAAAGAATATCTAACCTTGTTAAGTTGGCTCGTGCAGATATGAGTCAAAGAGCTTTTGGGATTGCTTTAGGAGTTTCCTCCACTGCGGTTCAACATTGGGAGAATGGCGTTAGTATGCCAGAGACAAATCACTTGGCTAATATTGCAAGCAAAGCAGGTTACACCTTACAGCAAGCTAAAGACTATATAGAAAGCGGCGATTTGCCTGAAGCCGACATGGTCGTGCAAATGACAAGGCAAATCAAAAGATTATCACTGAAGCAAATAGCTCAAATTGACAGAGCGGTGAGTGATAGGTTGGTGGCGATCGCGGAAAGTGCGGGGATATAGATATGCCTAGCAAGATCAATGTTGATTTTTACCGCGTCGAGATTCTAGGAAATACCTCTAGCACATTCGAGAATATCGTTAAGGCGGTTGGTAACTCTGCCAATGACGCAACTCGTGCCATTGAAATTAGATACTCCCATACTCGATTACAAGAACATGGAGAATACCCTAATTTTTGTAACGGGGACATGGTGCGTATCAGGATGGACGACATTCCTAACGTAGCGAGCTTGGATGGAGACATAGATCCTATTGATTTGGAAGATGATGAAGGATTAGGCGAACAAACAGCATTTTTGTATCAGATACCTACAAGAGTTTTGATGTTGCAGAGAAATGGATTTGGTGTTTCAGCATTCGCTTTTCGTAGCTACTTTGAACAAAAAAGCGGAGTAAAAATTAGACTAGATCCAGTAATGCAAACTGATGTTATAGAGCGCATGAAAACACTTCAAACGATTAAAAGCTTTCAAGTCTCTATAGCCAAAACTAATAAAATGTATCATCTTAAAACACAAGATATCGGAGTATCAGATACATTAAATTTAGGTAGACATTTTGACGCTGATTCTATAAACCTAGAAGTTTCTGTAGGTAACCAAAAATCTTTGTCTATTGGTAATGTGATTAGTGCTGTGACAACATGGTTCAATCATGCCAACAGCAAGCGATTAGGTGATATTAAATCAATAAAAGTTTCTGGTGATAGTGGCAATGGTACACCTGAACTCCTTGACTTACTTCAAGATTGGATCAAAGAATCCATAGATATTAATCCAGTAAATATCCGCAGGATTGAGTATAAAGAACGCGCTCAAGCCTTGAGAGACGCTTGGATTGCTCGAAGAGACCAATTAGAAGAAATGTTTTTACCATAAAATTCTTAACTTAATATTTAAGAATTTGATTAAATATTCTGATGATTCTATAAGAAGACAATGCCATTCTTAATAAAACAAATAACCAAGTAATGTAGTAGCAAAATACATAGAATGCAAAAGTGTCTTTTGCCTCAAATAACAAACCGAACATGCTCACCCCAGCCAATACAAAAGACCATGTTATAGAATCTATCAAGTAGGATACTAAGTTTTTATAAACCTTCACCTCTTTCAAGTGTAGAATTGCTCGCTTGTTTTCTAAAGCTAACAGAATAGCCTGAGTAGCAGACAAAAAACCAATAGTTATCGTACTGATATTGATCGTAGCTGCTAAAACTTCCTTGTTTAAATTAGGGATTGGGTAAATATCATGCAATTTCACTGCAATACAAACAATCACAGAGCTAATTACCCAAGGATGCCATCTCTCGATTTTTGCACTCATCGCCGTTTTAAATTTGCTGTCCATACATCCAACCCGTCGGAATCTACAGATTAAGAGCTAGACACATTGTCTCAAAAAAGGTAGTCTACTCCTCGCCTTTATTTAATCGTCTCAAAGTTAACCAAAAAGGATATTTAATTTATGTCACAAGAAGATTTTCAACAGCAAGTTTTAGATCGTTTGGACAAGATCGATGTTGATGTAGAGCAAATCTCTAAGGACAACGAAAAATTTAATGACCGATTTGGTAACTATCAGCAAGCTACACAATCACTGGTTAACCTTGCATTTGGCTTAATTGCCAGTGCCACGATCATCACCGTAGTCTCATCAGTCTTCAAAAGATAAATTGTCATCACACTGTTTTAAGAGTCTTTATGCTAAAAGCGCCTCTATCCGAAAAGCTCGATCGCCTACGCCATATTTTTAATGAATCATCGGAAGTCCTTGTTGCCTATTCGGGCGGTATTGATAGCACGCTCATCGCCAAAGTTGCCTTTGATGTTTTAGGCGATCGCGTCTTAGCGATTACCGCTAATTCACCATCATTATTACCAGCCGATCTTGCTGCGGCAAAAGTCCAAGCTGAATTTATGGGCATCAAACATCAAATCGTGCAAACCGATGAGATGAATAACCCTAACTACACATCTAATCCGATTAATCGTTGCTATTTCTGCAAGAGCGAACTTCATGACACCCTCAAACCACTCGCGAAAACGATGGGCTATGGCTATGTCGTTGATGGCTTGAATGTTGATGATCTGCAAGATTATCGACCAGGGATTCAGGCGGCCAAAGAACGTGGCGTGCGATCGCCTCTCGCGGAGGTGGGGATTAGTAAAATCGAAGTCCGCATGTTATCGCAATATTTAGGAATGCCTTGGTGGGATAAGCCTTCACAGCCCTGCTTAAGTTCGCGATTTCCCTATGGTGAAGAGATTACAATCGAGAAATTGCGCCGTGTGGGTAATGCTGAGCAGTATCTACGCGATCGCAACTGGAAGGGCGATATTCGGGTGCGATCAATGGGTGACACTGCCAAAATCGAAGTGTCAAGTGATCGCCTGATCGAATTCATCAACTTTGTCGCGATCGCAGATCTTACTAAAGCCTTTCGTGAATATGGATTTACTTCGATTACTTTGGACTTGGAAGGATTTCGGAGTGGGAAGTTAAATGATGCGATCGCGCAATAAAATTTCAAGGCTCTAAGCAATAAGAAAATAGGAGGCAATATTAAAATATCGCCTCCTATTTTCGGAAACATCAAAGAAATCACCTAATTTTTTTAAGACTTTGAAAAAAATTTCTAATGATTGATTAGATATTCTTATACTTTAACTCTAGATGTTTTGCTTAACTTTTTAGTCATCTCCGTACAGTTACGATTTTTTAAATACAAAAATCTAGATTTGGTTAGATTTATACGGATCTATCACATTTTCTTTAAAAAGTTGCTGTAAATTTGATTTTAGTATCTATCTAAGGTGTGACCTATTGCTATTTTTGAGAATTTGTGGCTGGGATCACCTTTTTGTATGGTTTACATGCAGACAAAACTCAATATAGGTTGTAACTAAAGCCGAAATTTTCTTGTGGATTGAGTTGTCATGCATATAAAACTTTTTTGAGCGTAAAAATACCTACTCCTAAAGGCATACTTTTATAGAGTTTTTCTTGTGATTATTAGCACCAAGTTCCATTTTTATAAAGAATTCTAATGAGAAAGAAGCAAAATTTTGATTTTTAATGAGAAAGAAAGCTTCAAATCCTTATTCAGAAAGGGTTTAGATGCTAAAGTATTGCCATTTTGAATAACCATGTTAATCTAAATGGCGGGAACAAAGTTATTTGTGTTTTGTCCCTAGTTAGCAAAATTAATTGTCAGTAATTTTGCTTGTAAGTTATTCTCAGTCAAGCTTTTACCAAAAGCTTTTGTCGATGATTTAGTCACTTATCTTCATTTTCTGTTTTACCTATGCTTAATTGGAATTGGAGCTACACTCTGTCTACATCAGTAGTAGCTCTTGCTATCGTCTCAAGTCTTGCTACCCATAGCGCACAGGCTCAACAGGGATCTCAATCCCAAGCAGAATCCCAAACTACTAACGCATCCACTTCTTTGGCTAATTCTCTAAAAGTGGGAGAAACGCGATCGCAGTCGCTAGTTAGAACCAAAGATGAGGCGATCGCCACTATACACACACACAAACTAAATGGCAAAAACGCTGCCACAGTTTATGTTAGAGGTATTCCTGTAGTTACTTATATAGAGTCTGAAGAATCAGCCAAACCGACCTCAGACAATGCTCAGAAAGACTCATTGAGCGGATCAAAGACTAAGAGCGAAACTAAAAAGAATTCTGAATCGATCAAGCTAGCATCAACAAATATCAAGCTTGGGTCTAATGATTCTAATAATTCAGCGAAGTCAGCAAATGATAGCTCCGAGAGCCTTCTAGCCTCGTCTGACCCTATTGAACGGGCTACAGCCGCCGCCGCATTGATTAATCAACTTAATCGCGATGGACTTGACCCCAGCAAAATTATTCCTACTTGGAAAAATGGTAACTATGTAATCAATTTGGGCGATCGCGCCACACTGAAATTCGATCAACAAGCAGTCTTTCCAGAGTCTTTACAAGATCAAACTGAAGACGTTCTAGAATCGGCAAATCTGCTCCGTCGCTTACTTGGTGGCGCTAAGCCTTTGTCTGAAGTCAGCAACTCCCCAAAACCTAAATTTGCCGCTAATTCTTCCTTGAGACCAGCGCTAAATAGTCGCATCGTTGGCGTAATGTCTGGCATGGCTTCATGGTATGGACCTGGCTTTGATGGCAATTACAGTGCCAGTGGTGAAATATTTAATGCTAGTGACTTAACGGCTGCCCACCCCAGTTTGCCTTTTGGAACTCTAGTACGGGTCGTCAATATGGATAACGGTCAGTCAGTTGTAGTACGCATCAATGATCGCGGTCCCTATGCTCATGGTCGCGTAATCGATATTTCTACGGCAGCAGCCAATGTGATTGGTTTAATCGCTTCTGGAGTCGCACCAGTTAGACTCGAAGTCTTATCTAAATAAAGCCAAAAAAAGATGGGGAGCGCTTCGCGCTCCCCATCTTTTTTTGGCTTTTTGTTATGCTTTCTATGGTGATTTCGTTGAGGTTGATTGCTTGACACAGCTATTTACGACGATCGCTTCTCTGCGTGATTACTTAAATACTCAGAAATCAGAACAGTCGGGACAATTAACCGTTGGGCTTGTGCCGACAATGGGAGCTTTGCACATTGGACATTTGAGCCTAATCGATCGCGCAAGGACTGAAAATGCTTGCGTGGTTGTCAGCATTTTTGTTAATCCTTTACAATTTGGCGCGGGTGAAGATTTTGATCAGTATCCCCGCACATTAGAGAGCGATCGCCAGATCTGCGAAAATGCGGGAGTTAACGCGATTTTTGCGCCCAGTATCGCAGAAATGGGTGTAGATAGCGCCAAAGTAACCCAAGTGATACCGCCGCCCGAAATGACTAACATTTTATGTGGGCGATCGCGGATTGGACATTTTCAAGGTGTAGCCACAATCGTCACCAAGCTCTTGAATGCCGTACAATCTGATTACGCCTACTTTGGTAGCAAAGATGGTCAACAGCTAGCGATTATTCGGCGATTGGTCGATGATTTAAATCTGCCCGTAGAAATTGTTGGCTGTCCTACTGTGCGCGAACCGAGTGGCTTAGCCTACAGTTCCCGTAATCGGTACTTGTCAATTAGCGATCGCATTTTGGCAGCGCATATCCACCAAAGCTTGCTGCAATCTCAACAGCAATTTTTTCTTTGCTATAAATTATGTTCTTCGTCCCAAATTATCGAAGCGGCGCGAAATTATTTAGTCAAGTTACCTGAAATTAACCTAGAGTATATTGAGTTAGTCGATGCCAAGACCTTACAACCATGCAATCAAATTAGATCTGGATCAGAGTTGATGCTGGCGATCGCGGCTCGAATTGGAAATACACGCTTGATCGATAATATTTTGCTGAGTCATACCATCACCCCCAGAAAACCGATCATTGCGATCGATGGTCCCGCAGGTGCGGGCAAATCCACGGTTACCAAGCAGGTTGCCAACAAATTAGGTTTATTGTTTTTAGATACTGGTGCAATGTATCGCAGCGTCACGCTAGCGGTGTTACGCGAAGGTATAGATTTGCGAGAACAAGATAAGGTGCAAGCGATCGCTGCCAAGTCAAAAATCCAACTATTTGCTAATCCGATCGCAGGTAAGCCGATGCAAGTTTTACTTAATGGCGAAGATATCACCACCGAAATTCGTACCCATGAAGTAACCGCAAATGTATCGGCGATCGCTGCTCAAGCCAATGTGCGCGAAATTTTGGTTAAGCAACAGCAACTAATTGGACAAACAGGCGGCGTGGTCATGGAAGGGCGCGACATTGGCACTCATGTATTTCCTGATGCTGAAGTAAAAATCTTTTTGACTGCCTCGGCGCAAGAGCGAGCCAAGCGCCGTCAAGCCGACCTGATTTCTCAAGGTCAGGTTGCCCCCGATCTCGCCACCCTTGAGCGTGAAATCCAAGAACGCGATCGCCAAGACTCGACCCGCGATCATTCTCCTCTGACTCAGGCGATCGATGCAACTTTAGTTAATACCGATGGTCTATCTATAGAAGAAGTGGTCGCAGCCATTGTAAATTTGTATGAACAAAAGGTGCAAACCCCATGAAGCTCCCATTTCCCAAATCGGCGATCGCTAAGTTATTGCTAATCGCCATCCCAATATTGGCGATCGCCTCTAGCGCACTGCCACCAACCCAAGCTCAAACTACGAACACTGCTTTAACGATCCGTGCTGATGCTCAAGAAGCTAACTCGATTACAGGTGTAGTCACGGCAACTGGCAACGTCAAGATGACTTATCCTGCTCGACAGATTGATGCGATCGCGGAGCAAGCACAGTATTTCTCTAAGGAACAGCGTGTAGTTTTAACGGGCAATGTGGTTGTTACTCAAGAAGGGGTAAACAGCATCAAGGCTCAAACTGTGACCTACCTTGTAACTGAGGGCAAATTTGTCGCCTCACCAGCCACTAACCAACAAGTCGAAACAATTTACTTAGTCCCCGATCGCGATCTCGCTAACAATCCTGCAACCTCTGCCACACCTGTAACTCAAATCAAACCTGCATTTAAAAAGCAGCAAATCAGCCCACCCACTTTGACAGGCTCTCCCGAAAAGCTACCAGCAAATGGTAAGTAAAAATGCAAATCTCCCTCGATAACGTTAGTAAAAACTACAGTGGCAGGCAAGTCGTTCAGAAAGTCAGTCTCACTGTCAAGCAGGGGGAAATTGTCGGGCTACTGGGACCAAATGGTGCTGGCAAGACTACATCCTTTTATATGGCGACGGGATTGATTCAGCCCGATAGCGGTAGTGTCTGGCTCGACAATCAAGACATTACCAGTCTGCCAATTCACAAACGAGCGCGGATGGGCATGGCATATTTGGCGCAGGAAGCGACGATTTTTCGACAGTTATCGGTACGCGATAATCTCCTATTGGTGATGCAGCAAACCAATGTACCAAAACAGTTACAAATTCATCGCCTTCGCACTTTGCTAGAAGAATTCCGATTGACCAAAATTGCTGATACGATGGGAATCCAAGTATCGGGCGGAGAACGCCGCCGTACTGAAATCGCTAGAGCTTTGGCAGTTGGCGAAGAAGGACCCAAATTTATCTTGCTAGATGAACCATTTGCGGGGATCGATCCGATCGCTGTCGGTGAGATCCAGAGCATTATCAGTAACTTACGCGATCGCAATATGGGCGTGTTAATCACCGACCATAATGTTCGCGAAACACTATCAATTACCGATCGCGCTTATATCATGCGTGAAGGCGAAGTTTTTGCTGACGGTTCTAGCCGAGAATTAGCCGACGATCCTGATGTCCGCAAATATTATTTGGGCGAAAAATTTCATTTTTAATTTTTTCGGCAAAGCAATAATTTATCTAAAAACCTGTAATCTCTATAAAGGAAATGGCAACCTTGCAAACGGCTCAGAGGAAAAAAGTTACAACCGTGTCGCTAAAATGGCTACCAAGACTATCGATCATGGATCGCTATTTATTCATGCAGATGCTGACCCCATTTTTATTTGGTGTCGGCGCATTCTCCTCCGTGATTTTAGCGATCGGCTCCCTGTTTGAACTAATCCGTCTGATTACTGATGCAGGATTAAGCGTTTTGACAGCGCTCCAGATTTTTGGCTACCAGATCCCAGGATTTATGGTTTACTCATTTCCGATGTCGATGCTGTTAGCGACATTGCTCTCTTACAGCCGTATGTCGGGTGATGGGGAAACAACGGCTTTACGCAGTTGTGGGGTGAGTGCTTATCGCTTGGTTTTACCTGCGCTGGTGCTGAGCCTATTTGTGACGGGCATGACCTATGTGTTTAATGAGGCGATCGTCCCTGCCGCAAACTGGCAATCGCGTAGTACCTTGAGGGCAGCCTTAAACCAAGAAAATGTCCAATTTAAAAGCCAAGATATTTTTTATCAGCAATATGGTGAAGTGCCGCAAGAAAATGGCACAACTAAGCAGGGCTTGGTTCGCAGTTTTTATGCGCGGAGCTTTGATGGCAAAGAGATGCGCGGCTTGACAGTTTTAGACTTTTCGCAAGGACAACTTCAGCAAATTTTGGCAGCCGAATCAGCTGTCTGGATTCCTGCACAAAGTGTCTGGAAGTTTAGTAAGGGGACAACTTATTTGATCGGTCCAGATGGCAATTACCGCAGCATCCTTCGCTTTGAAGATCAAAATTTGCGCTTACCCCGCGCCCCCCTTGATGTAGCTCAAGAGCAGCGCAGTACTGAAGAAATGAACATTAGCGATATTCGTCGCAATATTGACTTGCTCAAACAATCTGGCAATACCAAAGAACTCCGTAAGCTAGAGGTCAGACTTGAGCAAAAATACGCACTGCCCTTTATTTGCGTAGTTTTTGCGATCGTCGGAGCATCGCTAGGAATGCGTCCTCAAAGAACTGGAGCAGCGATCGGTTTTGGCTTGAGTGTCTTAATTATTTTTGGTTATTATTTACTGCTATTTATTTGTGGCGCTCTCGGTCAGGTAGAATTTCTCTCGCCGATCGCTGCTGCATGGATGCCAAATTTAATTGGTATTACGGCTGGGTTTATTATTCTCACCCGCGTTACCTAAGACAAATTAACAAGCAGGATGGAGCTAAAATTTAATTGCTTTTGATTTTAAAGTAAGCATGAATAGCAGTGAAAGAAGATCACCTGACTATCTGTCAAATACCCCAGTTACGGGTTGGTTGGGATCATGCTTTGATGTTTATGGCGGAGCAACAGGTTGACATGCTCTTAGTTGAAGCTAAGGCACTTGGTCTTTAAGGGGGTGATAGATGGTTAAAAACTATACGCAGAGGGGATTTTTGGAGATGTTGCAAATAATCGTAAACCTCCTTCTGATAAGGCTTTGTACTTCTCGTCATCCGTTAAAAAGCCAATCCCATATTTTGAGCTAAAAACTTTTGAGAAATTGTATTAGAGTCAGATTTAGCAATATATCTGGATGCTTTTGCATATGTTATATTCAAGACTAGGTACAGACTTTGGCATTGCGATGAAAAGTACTCAAACGATTGATATTTCTACTACCGCTCCAAGTGCAGTTCGTGTAGACACGATTAGCAGTCTTCCCGACCATACACAACTGCCAGACTCAGACGGTACTTTTGTGAAAAATTTTCAAGAACATCCACAAAGCATTGTTTTAACTAGTTCGATTGAGCCAATTCTACAGCAGCTACATCCTGATGGACGTTATTGTATTGGTCAAGATAGTGGCATTTATTGGAAATTAACTGAGCCACCCGAACAAGGAGCGGAAGCACCTGACTGGTTTTATGTTCCCAATGTGCCGCCATTTTTGAATGGAGAATATCGCCGATCCTATGTGATGTGGAAAGAGATTGTGGCTCCCTTTATTGCGATCGAGTTTGTGTCAGGCAATGGTGCAGAAGAAAGGGATGCGTCTCCGCCATCTGAAAAAGCTGGCATTGATCGAGATACGGGCAGGAAAAAGGCTGCGGGTAAATTTTGGGTTTATGAACAGGCGATTCGGATTCCTTTTTATGCGATTTTTGAACCTTGGAAAGCGGCATTAGAGATATATCATTTAGTTGACGGTCGATATGAAAAGTTGTCGCCCAATGTTCGCGGTCATTATCCGATCGCGTCTTTGGGTGTGGAGCTAGGTATTTTGTTGGGAACAGAAGCGACTCCGATTCCTTGGTTGCGTTGGTGGGATATCGATGGTAATTTGCTGCTTACGGGTGATGAACGGGCTGTTAGGGCTGAGGCGATCGCAGTTCAACAAATCGAACGCGCTACTCAAGCTGAATTAGCTATGCAACAAGCTGAGGCGATCGCGGCTCAAGAGCGTCAACAAAAAGAGAAGTTAGAGATTTATTTAAGAGCAATGGGAATCGATCCCAACCAAATTTAATGTTATGGAGACTAACTTATATGAGCAAGATTTTTATGGTTGGGTGCAGTGGCAAGAACAAGTTCTAGCGCAGCAAGAAGTGTCGGCTCTGGACTGGCAAAACCTACAGGAGGAAATACAAGCCTTGGGGAGACAGGAATATCGCGAGTTAGTCAGTCATCTTAGTGTGTTGTTAGGGCATCTCCTCAAGTGGCAATATCAAGCAGATCGGCGATCGCGCAGTTGGTTTCTGACAATTCGAGAGCAACGCCGAGCAATTAATCGACATTTATTTCGTAATCCTAGTTTAAAATCTCGCATTACTGATGCCTTAGAAGATGGATATGAAGCAGGATTTGATTTGGCGCTGCGAGAGACAAATTTGCCATTACACACTTTTTCAGAAATCTGTCCCTATACTTTTGACGATATTATGGTTGATAGTTTCATTTGTGATACGAGCCGAGATTGGGAATATTGAGCTTTGATTAAATTCAAACTTACCTAATCAAGAAAACTATATTATTTCAGGAATATTGCACTGATTTAACCAATTAATCATTAGATAGGGATGCACGATATGAAATTGATGTATAGGAGAACGGTAAATACTGTGTTTTTCAGGAATAACCAATTTAATATCTTTGGTTGAAAAGTCTCGAAAATTTGCTGTTACTAATACATCGGCACGACCAGCAAAAGCTGTTTCGACAACATGCTGATCTTCTGTGTCAGTGATGGGAATAACACCTGTTCCACCTAATGTTAATTGAGGATAAAGTTGAGCGTAACTGCGGATAACATCTATATAAAAAGCAGCGTCATTGGCTAAAGGAGTTAATCGTAATAAAACTTGTTCTAAACGATTTAACATTCCCCAAGAAATGACAAGTTCTACAGTTCCCATATAACAGCGACCATAGCGAACTGTATCAACGATATTTTGGCAAGCTGAATTTTGGGTTCCCTTGGCATCAGCTAATAAGGCTGCACACCAAATATTGAGATCAAGACATAAGCGTAGATGCCTAGACATTACGAGTCAACTCAACTGAAGCATTGAGTAGATCGTCTTCGGTTTCTAGGGATTTTAACCATTGTTGATCAATGTTTTGGGAGATTTTCTCTTGGGCTAATTTGTATTGATGATGCAATAAGACTCTGGTGATTTCTTGACTAATTTCTTGCCACTCTGCTTCAGTTGCGATCCCGTTTAGCTGTAAGAGTGCTGACCAAGCGTTGTGAGGTAACATCGCTCCTAATTTGATTGAGGCACTGGCTATTTGCGATTTTGAGCGATTTTCCATTTTTGATAAGGAGCTAATTCGCTTGGCTGTTTCTAGGTCAACGTGTGCTGAGAGGGTTTTTCCTGTCATTGCCGTATATTTTCTATAGGTTCTATAGGAATTATAGCTTTTGAATAAATATTTGCGATCGCCTTAGCCATATTTTGGACTATAAAAATCTTTTTAAAACATCTACAGTTTCCTTTCCAGTTTTTTCCCAGCTAAATAGACTAGCTCTAGCTAATCCGAGTTTTGAAAGATGCGATCGCAGTCCTGATTGATTTAAGCCATGCGAACTGACAGCATCTTTTACAAAATCTTTGAGACTCTCCCTGATACTTTATTTGCTTTGATTGGCGAATCGACAGATTTAGCCAAAGACTATGAGTTTAAATCTATAGAAGTAAAAGAGCTTGCTTTTCGGATTGATGGGGTATTTATATCAGAACAATCTGAGCATCCTATTTATTTTGTAGAAGTACAGTTTCAAAAGGATGCTAGTTTTTATTGGCGGTTCTTTTGTGAAATATTCATCTATTTGCGGCAATATCAGCCAAGCCAAGATTGGCAAGCGGTGATCATTTTTGCGAAACGGAGTATTGAGCCAGATTTCCCTCACCAATATCGTGGCTTACTGCCTCAGCTTCATCGTGTGTATCTGGATGAGTTGACTGTTAACCCGAATCAGGCGATCGGGGTAAATATTGCGGAGTTGGTAATTACCAATGAAGATGTGGCGATAGAAACTGCCAAAGGCTTAATTGCTCAAACTCGACAACAGATAGACGATTTGGGCTTTCAGCAAATAGTGTTAGACTTGGTGAAAGCGGTTTTAATTTATAAACTTGGTAAGGACAAAGAGCAGGAGTTAAGGATTATGTTTACTAAAGAAGACATGAAAAAAGCTTGGCTGGTTCAAGAGTTCATGGAAGAAGCTAAGCTTGAGGGCAAGGCTGAGGGCAAGGCTGAGGGGTTACAGGAGGCTGTGCGTTGGGTGGCGGCTAATATGCTGAAAATAGGGATATCGGCTGAGCAGGTGGCTGTGGCTACGAGGCTAACTTTGGAGCAGGTGCAGAATTTATCGCATTAGTGTGCTGTAAATATTTGCGATCGCATTAGCCATGTTTTGAGCTATAAATTTTTCAGAAATTGTATTAAAGCCAGCTTTAGCGATATTTTGCAGTATGTCTGGATTTTGAATTGTAAAGTCCATGATTTTGCTGAGTTCTTCAATATCCTTGGGCTTTACTAAATAGCCGTTAACGTTATTGGTGATAATTTCGGGGATGCCATCGACTGAGGTGGCAATGCATGGTTTGCCGATCGCAAGGGCTTCTAATAAGGCGATCGGTTGACCTTCCCACAATGATTGCATTACAAACAGATCGATCACAGAAAAAATACATGAAGTAAGATTAAGGCATTGGCTAATTGAGATATATGGATTCTCGACATTTCAAATCATTCTAGTTTAAGCTTAAGTTCTACACAATATGAACGAGTCTATAACTTTGAAAGTTTTATTACTAAGTACTTTTGATATACGTGGAGGTGCAGCACGAGCTGCCTATCGATTGCATAGTGGATTACGAGAGATAAATGTAGATTCTAAAATGCTAGTACAGCAAAAATCTAGTGACGACTGGACAGTAATAGCGCCTGAAACTCGTCTTCAAATGGGAATAGCGAAATCTAGAGCAACCTTAGATGCTTTACCTCTCCGCTTTTACCCTAAGTTCAATAGCTATGGTTCTTTTTTCCCACAGTGGCTACCCGATTCACTCTGTCATAAAGTTAATCGCATTAATCCAGGAGTTATTAATCTGCATTGGATTTCAGGAGGGTTTCTTCAAATCGAGACTTTACCAAAATTTAAACAACCTATTGTTTTAACTTTGCATGATATGTGGTCTTTTACAGGTGGTTGCCATTATAGTCAAAATTGCGATCGCTATGTTATCAATTGCGGCAGATGTCCTCAACTTCATAGCAATCAAGATCAAGATATTTCTCGTTGGACATGGGAACGAAAAGCTAAGGCATGGAAGTCTCTCGATTTAACAATTGTCACTCCTAGCAAATGGCTGGCAGATGTTGCGAAAAAAAGCAGTCTTTTACGCGATCGCTCTATAAAGGTAATTCCCTATGGAATAGACACGAAGATATTTAGACCAATAGAAACTAAACTTGCCAGAGATTTACTACAGTTGCCTCAAGATAAGTATTTAGTTTTGTTTGGGGCTATGCGAGCAACCAGCGATCTTCGCAAAGGATGGCAATTCTTAAAACCGACTTTAGACCTCCTCAAACAATTGGGGTGGCAAGAGCGACTGGAACTAGTTGTATTTGGATCTTCTAAGCCAGAATTTCCAGAGAATTTTGGCTTTCCATGTCACTATTTGGGTGAATTGCATGATGATCTATCCCTAGCTGTCATGTATGCAGCAGTAGATGTACTATTAGTTCCATCAATTCAAGATAATCTGCCTAATACTGTCATCGAATCAATTAGTTGTGGAACGCCCTGTGTGGGGTTTCAAATAGGTGGTATCCCTGATGTGATTCAGCACAAGAAACAAGGATATGTTGCTCAACCATTTGAATGTCAAGATTTAGCAAATGGAATAATTTGGGTATTAGAAGATGCAGATCGTCATAAGGATTTACGTTTAGCATCTCGAACCAAGGCTGAACAGGATTATGGTATCTGTCTTCAAGCGGAAAGCTATCAAAAATTATTCCATCAGCTTTTGAATTCCCATCACTAGATTCAACATGATTCCTAAAAATATCTCAACCTTTCCAAAAGTTGCCGCAGTAATTCCCACTCGTAATCGCATAGATAAACTGTTACGATTTCTAGAAGAATTCTCATGCCAAACTTATCCCAATTTGCAAATCATTATTGTCGATTCTAATTCTACGGACTGCACAAGGGAAGAAGTTATCAAAAGATTTCCACAAATTATTCTAGTCAAAGCAAACGATCAAGCATATTGGACTGGCGCAACCAATATGGGAGTAAAGCTAGCCATGAGTAATGACTGTGAATATGTTCTGACAATTAATGACGACTCAATAGTTGAACCAACCTATTTAGAAAGAATAGTATCAATTGTTCAAAAATATCAAATTACAATTTTGGGAAGTTGTATCAATTACTTATCAAACCCTAATTTGGTTTGGTCTCTTGGTACTTCCAATCATTGGGGAACTGATAATTTTTTAAGACTAAACTACCACAATATAGAAATAAGTAATCTTCTAGAATCTATCAAAATGGCTGACATAATCCAAGTTGATGCACTACCTGGAAATGGAGTTTTAATCCATCGAAAAGTCTTTGAAGAGATCGGCTTATATAACGAGACTTTTTTACCTCATTATCATGCCGATTCAGAACTTACAATTCGTGCTACCAATGCAAATATTAAAGTATTTGTTAGTCCGTTAATAATTTTATTAAATGATTTTGAAAGTGATCAGAAAAAGCTAAATTTAAAACAATCAAGTGGACTCATCTACGCACTTTTCCATAAAAAGTCTCACCTATTTATAGTTCCGTTAATTTATATTTTTCTAAGATATTGTCCGAACTATCAAAAGGTATCAACTTTGAGGGCATTAATTAATCGATTTATTAGACTAAGAGTCAACAAGCCTATATAGTTCCAACATATATATGATTTATTGAGTCTATCTATCAATTGTTCTCAGCAAAAAACTTTGACAGCAATCTTTTTGTCGAAGAAATGAATTTGATCTTGTCATACCTAGCGATTCGAGCGTAAAACTTTTTGGCAAGTTTCCATGCTGATGCTTTTATTAAAGTGTTAACATCATATCCCGCTAAGTTTCTAATACTCTGATTTGAAGAAGAAGTACTATCTAGAACAATTCCAGACTTTAAGCTAAGCTGCTGAATTCCCATTTCCAGCATATATAGTTGACGAATATTCCAATCAGATGGAGCCAGTGAGAATACATATTGCCTTATTTGGTAGGACTTCCGTAAAATAACATCTTGATTATCAGCGACACTATTCTTCTTCCAATACAAAGGATATGGAAAATAAGCTATTTTTTCACCAGTGGTAATCACAGTAGATAATATGTACATCGTCAAAGTATTGATGGATAAGTCTAAAGACCAATTAGTACCATCTAGTAGTTTAGTTTTAACTAAAAAATTGATATCTCTCGGGGGTGAAGTTAGTAGCTGTGATACGAACCCTAATCTTAGATTATTTACATAGGTTTTTTGAGAACCAACTAAAGCAGGAGATAGAGCTACTGAAGTTTTTGCGTTTAACGATGCATCTATTAATGTTTTTAACATACTGGTATCAGCAATATCATCAGCAGTCCAAAATAATGCCCAAGGATTTTTTTGGATCAAAGTTAACCATCCCTGTAAGCTAATTGTATCGGCTTCATATTCAAAACGTAATACTTGGAGATCTACAAACTGTGTTTTCGCTATCTCCAAGATTTTTTTTGCTTCTTTAGATTCAACGGACACATCCAATACAATTATTTGATAATATTTGTAAGACTGTCGATATAAACTAGAAAGGCATTCCAGTAAATCTAAGTTACCGTCATTGTAAACAACATTAATCGTAACCAACGGCATTATAGAATCTAATGTTGATTGTGTTATAGTCGATTGATTTGTAACCTCATCTATGTATGTTTTTCTCTGTTTCAATAAAAATTGATTGAGGTTTCCCAAAAATTCTAGAGTGGGAATCTTAGGTGACTCAGGATGGGTTTCGAGGACTTTAGTTAAAACCTTTGTAAGAGATTGTACATTTCTAGGTTGAAACCAATGCACACAAGAAGAACGTTCTAGCAGCCCCAAAGTTTCTTTGAATCCTCCAGTATCGGCAGCTACAATACTTACAGGTAGTTGCCCTACCTCTAAAGCACTGTTAGGGAAATTGTCTTGGGGGCTGGTCAGGCAGACAATTCCATTTCTTAGGTTGCGAATTAAATCAAGTGCCTCAGTACTAAACATATTTGGGTAAATATCATAACCAAAGGCATCCCCTAATTCTTGAGCAATGTACTGCTCGCTATCTAAATGCCTCAATTCATAGGAATATAACTGAACGACTTTACCTAAAAATATCAAATGGCAACGACTTGCCAAGCTCGGCTCTAGACATTTAATCGCTTTTATAAATGTACATAAACCTTTTCTTTCTTCCAAACGAGCAAAGAAAATCAAAGGAATTTTATCCTCTGTTCGCTTACTTTGAATCAGTTTACTTGATTGGTTAGCATCAAATACAGGTTGAATTAGAGGTACAAAGTAAGGTAATCGGATTGCCTTATCAGCATTCCATCCGTAACTTTCGACCTTTGAACGGATAAACTTTGAAGGATGAAAATTCAGATCAGCATTTTCAAACGAATTTTGTTCATAATGACATATCTGCCAAAAGCTTGGTGGATAAGGGATAGTGAATTTTTCATTTGCTTCATAAACCCATTCATGACCACTATGAAGCGTTACCGAAGTAACACATTGAGGAATTAGACCAACTTGTTTAGCTTGGATAGTTCGATATCCAAAACCACACATCTCTGGGAATTCCGCATAAATCTGAGTAGAGGAACAGCGTGCTAAAAGCGCTTGAATAAAGAATAAAACACAAAAGCTTTGACAGTCATAATAATCAGACCTTGCTTCAGCCAAAATAGCATGATGAACTGGTTGTAGTTCTAGGATTTCCTCAATTTCGGCTACAGAAAAAACTTGTTTAAGTACTAGAGTTTCCGATTTACCTTGAAATCGATTTTCAGTTGCACAAAGAAGCAAAATTACATGCCAGCCATCCTCGTCCATTTTTCGACTCAGGGCGTTATAATAAGTACCAATCCCGCCATTTTTATAATAGCCCTCATATTCGGAAGAAACCAATAGAGCAATTTTCTCGGTTGTTTCAGGGAAAATATTAGCAATCTCAGCTTTGAATTTGACTAAAAAACTATTCTGATCGATTTGATTTAACATTAAAAAATAAGTTGATTATTATGATTTGCTTTTGTCTGATAGGCTTTTGGGAAGTAGATTAGGGATATCACCTTCAATAGTATATGTGAAATGACCATCTTGAGAAATCAACTGATTGTTCTCGGCATAGAGTGGTTGATGAGTTTTTGGACAGGCAAGTAGTGAATAAAACCAAGTTTTAGGATCTGAATTATCTAATAATCTAGAGTTGTCGATTACTGGTATATCAGTCGATTCACTTAGCTTTTGGACTACTACATAGTGAGTATTATGAGTGTTTGCGCTGTCACCCTTGAGTAGATTTCCCTTCGACAGTTGATTGATCAGTATCCCCCAAAAGGGCAACATCCATTTCGGAGTGTTGCTACCCTTAAAATATTCCCAAAGCAACCAAGCAATTGTCTGCCCAAAATGATGAACATGCCCAGTCTCTACGACCTCAAATCCAACATACTTCATCAACTCAATCAGACCTTGTTCTGTGAAACGCACATAATCATGGGGACAAGCGTGTTGAGGCTGTAGAAAAGGGACTGCGATTATCCCATATCCACCACTACGTAGCACTCGATGAAACTCCTTGGCGACGACCCATGGATAGCGAGTATGTTCTAGTACTGCAATGCTAACGATTGTATCTACTGAAGCATCTTGCAACGGAAGAGCATGTAAATCAGCCAAAATATCTGGCTTATTTTCAGGGACAATGTCAATATTTAAATCCCTTTTACCAAGTTGTATTGATCTTTGTCCAGAACCAGCGTTTAAAACTATGCCCTGACAGTATTTACGATAAGGCTCTAGTTCTTGTTCGAGGCTGGGCCAGACTAGAGGACTAGAAAAAATGCTCATTAGTTTGTTTTACTATTATTATACTTGTTGAAGATGGATTACTCCAGCAATCAGTTCATTGACTCAGGGCAACCGCACACGTTTCTTAACATTTTAATTTAGCTCATTTTCGGGAACGAGTTTTCTGGATTCCAGCGATTGAAGCTCGAAAATATCTTTGTAAAATCTTGATCAAGAATTTTAAATGGCTTGTTTTCTCTTGTC
>JBDNJN010000133.1:0-8016 GCA_041687725.1 Pseudanabaena sp. | reverse complement strand
GACAAGAGAAAACAAGCCATTTAAAATTCTTGATCAAGATTTTACAAAGATATTTTCGAGCTTCAATCGCTGGAATCCAGAAAACTCGTTCCCGAAAATGAGCTAAATTAAAATGTTAAGAAACGTGTGCGGTTGCCCTGAAGATTCATCCGTCCCCATTGACAAACCTGCTAACGAGATTCGTATATTTTTGGTTGGTAGTTCCACCGCTTTTACGAACATGGCGGAAAAAAACCAAAAAGCACTGGCTTTTAAAATCGAGAAGTTGCTCAACGATCGCGTCCGCGCTCAAAATAGTAGCCCCGAAAAATTTAAGCCCAAAGAAGCCCCCTATTTTGCCGATCAAATCGAAGCGCTGCGAACATTGCCGCCACGTATTCGGGATGGCAGTTATCGGGTGATTGCGGCGGCTGTGCCTGGTTATAGCTCTGGTAACGAGTTGGCAATGCTAGCCCATAAGGTGATGGCTTATAGCCCTAATGCGCTATTGGTTTTAGATGGTTATGAAGATTTGCGATCGCCTAGCAATCAAACTGCTCGCGAAATTGGAAATGTTGAGCAAATGTTACGCGATCCGATCGCCCAATATCGCCAATATCAAATCCAGCAATTTAATAATTTGTTAAATTCACTTTACTTAGTTAAAGCATGGCAAAAATGGATATCTCCTGCTGATATCACTACATTTAGCTCCGACTATCAAATTTTTAGCCCTGAACAATTTAGTAAAGATCCGAAAGAACTTCAAAAAAGAGTTGATCGCTATCTTTACAATACTCAGCAAATGATCAGACTAGCTAATGGCATTCCTGCTTTGATCGTGCTTCAGCCAGAAATTACAGGCAAGCAAAAGTCCTTAACCAAGGAAGAAGAAGGCATCCTTAAATCTTTGGGTAAAGAATATAGCGATCGCGCCACCAAGGCATACAAAGTCGCCGAACAAGCGCTTAGCAGCAGCACGCTAAGTCCCAAATTTGTCAATCTCTACCAGTTATTTCAAGGTGCTAACCAACAAGCTTTCATCGATCCCATCCACCTCACCGAAGCCGCCAACGATCTATTGGCGCAAAAGCTCTATGAAAGTAGCGAACAATTATTTTTAGTTCAGCCATCGTCAAGTGCGCCGAATAGCGATGTGAACACCACAACATCCTCTCAGCCGCCTGTGGTTACGCCAGAAACTGTTAATAAGACTCTGCCCCCAAATATTATTCCTGAAGCCTTGCAGCCCTTGCGAGGTCAATAGCTATCAGTACAGCGCTTTGCGCTGTAATAAAACCCAGAGAAATTTTTGAAAGTGCCGCTTCGCGGCACTTTCAAAAATTTCTCTATACCCCTTAAAGCTTCAATAGGCTGTATCGATTTTTCAGGATCAGAATTGCGGTAAACTAGATAAGTAACTAAGTTTAATTTAATAAATATTTATATTTATGGTAGAACCAATTTTGTCAGGCATTTGCCTCGGTCTTACTTTCATTACCCTCGGCGGACTATTTTTTACTGCTTATCAGCAATATCGCCGCGTCTAGTAACAACATAAACACAAAAAAAGCAGGAGAGGCGTTTTACGCCCCTTCTGCTTTTTAATGGAAACACAAGAACTTCAATTTATTGTTTTAATTCTTCAATTTCTTCTGTTTGCTCTAAATATCGACAAATTTCATTGATTTTCATGCGATAAATATGCGGCCAGCCACCATTTGTCTCAATATCGCGTAGCAGATTAAATAGTTCATGCCGACTGGTTGGCAAAGCAGACTGAAACAGATCATCGCGAATACGTTTATGAGTTGCTTCTAAAACGCGCAAAATTTGCAAAAGACTAACGGAATTGCCCTGCTGAGTTTCAGCAATTTGCCATAGACGACTAGCGATCGCCTCAAGCTCAGCTAAGTCATCAGTTTGTCCCTGTTGCGATCGGTTCTGTGATTGGATTTCTGTTTGTGCCAAGCTAAGTACCCTCGTGCGCGATAATATGGTGATTGGAATTTTACTAATTAAGTGTCTTTAGTGAGCTTACCTTTATGGCTAGTCTAAAGCACCACCAACTCCTTAACGATCGCAATTTAAAAACCCAAGCTAGATTGGGTTTTTTAACAGAGTCATCATAGGCTGCGCTTTGCGCGATCCTTGATAACTCTAAAATACCACCCGTTAAATACCGTTAAATTTAAGAAGAGGTTATTTATGAAATTTCGTAATTTTACGAAAGCAATTTTTACATTGTGTATCAGTTTATGCATGTTAGTAGCAAGCGGTTTGTTTAGTAGCCACGCGATCGCTGGTGTTGAACCAGGCTTGACCTACGACCAAATTGTAAATACTGGCTTAGCCAATAAATGCTCTGACATTCTCAGTTCCTCTCGCGGCGGTCGTAACTTTATCCCTATTGGTGCAGGTAAATCTGTGGAAATTACAGATCTTTGCCTAGAGCCAACCTCATTTTTTGTTAAAGAAGAATCTAGCAATAAGCGCAAAAAATCTGAGTTTGTCGCTAGCAAACTACTGACGCGCTCCACTTCTAGCCTCGATTTTGTGAAGGCAACTGTGACTGGCAATAGCGATGGTAGCCTTAGCTTGGTTGAAATTGACGGTCTGGACTATCAACCAATCACCGTCAAAATGCCTGGCGGCGAACTAGTCGCAATTTTATTCACCATCAAAGGTTTTAATGCTAAAACTGCGCCTGGTGTAAATGGCATCACTACATCTGTTGATTTTATTGGCCCTACCGATGTGCCTACCTATCGCGGTTCTGGCTTTATCGATCCTAAGGGTCGTGGTCTTGCGATCGGTTATGACTCTGCTGAAGCATTACCTGGTAAGCGTAATTCTTTTGATAACAGAAGCATCAAGGATGACTCTACCTCCCAAGGTATGATGTCCTTGCAAATTGCGAAGTTGAATGCTGACACTGGCGAAATTGCTGGTACTTTCGAGACTGAGCAAACCTCTGACAATGACCTTGGCGGCGTTGAACCCAAGGAAGTAATCATTCGCGGCGTATTTTACGGGCGAGTTAGCGCTTAATTTTTCCCAATAAAAAAGAGAGTTCCCGATGGGAACTCTCTTTTTTATTGGCTCTCATACATCTCAAGATAGTAAACCTAAACGAGTTGCGGGAAAAAATACACTTAAAAATCTTCTCTTTAGTGAGGACGCTTTTGTCTCTCCTCTCTGCTGTGAGTTCTTTCTGCATTGATTATTAGTTGCACATCATATAAATATTGCTGTAATTTGTTAGAGTAAATTTACAGTTATTACGTTTAGATTCAGAAAAATTTCAAATATACTAGAACTTACGCATTGTCAGATTGCAAGTATTATGCATTAACGCAATCACGCCATTTCAAATGCCTCCTACAAATTTTGCAAAAGCTAATTAATCCAGAAAAATCGACCGACAGTTTATGCAAAATAGTATCTTTTGATACCAATTACAGCCGATGCATAAAATGAGATTTTGTCAATGCGTAAGTTCTATATTTTATAAAGATGAGAGTTTGTCGCTGTTGGCTTTATCGTAATTATTGCGGTCGATTGTCCTAGGTCATCCTGCTTCGGCTTCGGCTTCGGCTTTAAGGGGGATTGCGAAGGCGATCGCATCTCATAAAATAATTGTATTTATTGGTTAAAGGTAATTTAAAAGTGTTTTGGTAATTACTTGATCTCCCCTCCCCCAACACTTGTAAGATAGATCTCATTATTGAAAAGTTATGGGGGCGTGGAGTCTCGAAAATGACACAAGATATACACAACCAAGCTCTTGAATACTACAAAGTTCTTGAAATTGAAGTGGGTGCATCTCAAGATGATGTTAAGCAAGCTTATAGAGATTTAGCTCAAGTCTGGCATCCAGATCGTTTTCCTAATGATGAGAGACTACGGAAAAAGGCAGAAGAGAAGCTAAAACAAATCAATGCTGCCAATGAATTCTTAAAATCTTATAAAGCAAAAGCTACGCGAAGCACAGTAGAACCTAGTCAGAAGAAATCTGCCGCGCCAAAGAAAACTGTCGAAGTCTTTATCAACTGTGAGAAGCTAGACAAGTTACTTGGGTTAGGCAAACTTAAAGATGCAGATTATGAAACTAAAAGACTTTTGCTTGTACTAGCAGGTCGAGAAAAGGAAGGTTGGTTATTGCCAGAGCATATTAAAGATCTTTCTCCTCACGCTTTATCGGTTATTGATCAACTTTGGATTAAACATAGTAGTGGTCGTTTTGGGTTTAGTATTCAAAGTGATGTTTGGCACATGCTTGGATGCAAGTCTTCTGACAACCTATCTACGCAGATGTTGAGCGAAAATACATTTGGTCAATGTGTCCATTGGCGTGTCGGAAGTAGATGGATATCTCAATGGGATTCATTTAACTATGATATTCAACTTCCTCGAGGGAGTTTGCCAAGAGAATACATTTTCGCGCTAAATGGTTGGTGGAGTTATTCTAAGGGATGGACTGGTTACTTTCTTTTGAAGTTTGAGGAAATCTTTCTAAAACTTTAGCGCGATCGCAAATCGTCTATTCTCCATTAATGAAATATAAAGCACCATTTAGGAGGATGACATGAATATTCAACTCGATACCGAAGAGCAAGACATCCTAGATTCTGTAGAGAGAGGCGAATAGCAATCTGTCCCAAATCTCCAACAAGAGTGCGATCGCTATCAACGTCATGCTTTAGCTTATACGCAATCCCAAAAAATTATGATCAAACTGCCTATTAGCGACATTGAATCTTTGCGAGAAATGACAAGAAGTTCGGGTGTTTTGATACCTTTACTCTTGTCTCGCATCATTCATTAGATTAATAAAATCTACACTCACAGTTTGGTGATGTATCATCTTGTTATGTTTACTGTGATTATGGAGGCAAAAATGGTTTCAACGCAGTTAATTAGCACTCTAAAAAAACTTGATCGCTCCGCCCAGTTTTATGTAATGCAAATTTTGTTAGAAGAGCTGTCGGCAAAAGAGATCAGCCCTAAGCTTGATAATACGGTAGTAATCAATAAAATTCAGCGTGACCCATTATTTGATGTTATTGGTTCTTTAAAATCAACCCCAATATCAGCGCTGGAAATTGAAACTGAACTGTATGGTTAAGCATAGTAAATTTTCACATATCTTTGTAGACACTTGGGGTTGGCTTGCGCTTGGCAACTCAAACGATTCTTATCATTCAACACTCAAAAGGCTTTATGCAGATCTTCATGACTCAAGAATCACCATTTGCACGAGTGATTATGTACTAGATGAGCTTATTTCCTTGCTTTTTAGAAGAGAAAGATTTGAAGAAGCCACAAATTTTGTGAATGGGATTTTAGCTGCTGCCAAACAGAACATTATCTCAATCGAATACATAGATACAAATAGGTTCGCAAGAGCATTGGATTTACGCATAAAATATAAAGATAAGCCACTAATTTCTTTTACGGATTTTACTTCAATGGCTTTGATGCAGGAATTAAAAATCAACCATATTCTCACTCAAGACGATCATTTTATACAAGTTGGGATGGGTTTTTTACGAGTTCCATTTGACATATCAGTACCAGAAACATAAAAATAACTGCGATCGCCAATTTTCTATTCTCCATTAATGAAATACAAAGCAATATTTAGGAGAATGACATGAATATTCAACTCGACACCGAAGAGTAGGACATCCTAGATTCTGTAGAGAGAGACGAATGGATCTCTGTAGGGCGATCGCATTACAACAAATAAGAGACGATAGTTTTTACCACCTCTTATTTTTAATGACTAATTCTGTAAGTGTTTTTTGAAGAAGTCGATCGCATAGCCAATTTCTAAAACTTGGTTACTACGCTTGCTAGAGCCGTGACCTTCATCGGGGAAAATTACGAGTTGAGAGGGGATTTTCTTTTGTTCAAGAATTTTTTGAATTTGAATGGCTTCGCCAACGGGGACGCGGGGATCGTTTGCGCCTTGGATAATTAATAATGGAGATTTGATACGATCGCTATAGGTGACAGGTGACAAATCAATTAAGGCTTGCCGATCTTTGACTGGATCGCCATATTCACTGATCCGAAGAATGCGGCGATAGGGGGCTGTGTTATTTAGGAAAGTGATCAGGTTGCTAATGCCGACGATCGATACACCTGCGTCATAACTTCCTGCAAATTTGGACATCCCCATGAGCGCAGAATAACCGCCATAGCTACCGCCAACAATGCCGATTTTTGGGACGCTATTGTTAATTTGCCAGTTTTTGCGGATGTAAATCGATGCATCTTCGATGTCGGTGACTACTTTGAGGCGATCGCGTCCGTTGTCAGCATTCAGCCATGTTTTGCCATAGCCTTCACTGCCGCGCACATTCGGATCTACAAATACAAATCCTGCATTCACGAATAATTGGGCGTAACGATTAAAGCCAGGGGTGCTTTGTCCTTCAGGACCACCATGAAAATGAACGATGACTGGACATGGTTTTTCGATGGGATTTTGAACGCTGTTTTCGCAGTTCGGCGATCGATAAACAAACATGGGGATTTTTGTGCCATCTCGCGTGGTGTAGTTTTCAAGCTTAGCTGCCGTAAATTTACTGGTATCGATTTCGGGGGTGCTTGGCAAAACCCATTGCGTGAGTTTTTTGTTCTGCCAATCGTAGACATAGCTAAGGCGAGGGGCTTTGGCTGTTTCGACCCCAATCGTGGTAAATCTCCCGTTGCGCGTTGTGGAACCTGTATAGATATGATCAGCATTGGCAAATTCTGGTAGCTGAATCTCCGCAAAATTATTAGCGGCGATCGCCTTCAAGCGCGTGTAACCACCATCATTAATCGAGTAAAGAATCCGTTGGCGCTGATCATCAATATCAAATTTAGATACATCAGCTTTTAAGTCTGGTGTAATTGGGGTAAATTGCTTATCTTTGTAACGATAAAGGCGGCGAAATTCGCTGAATTTGGAGGTTAATACTAGATAATCATCAGCGTTTACGCCATAACTAACTTCATATTCTTGCTGCTCATTTTGTCCGAGCAAAGGTGTAGTTTGTCGAGTTTTGACATCAAATTCGTAATATTCCCGCGATTGGCTGCCTGTGGCTTTGGCAAAGAGAAATTTTTCGCGATCGCCAGTTTGAGGATTCACAAACACATCGGCAATCCACCAAACCCCATCACCGCCAGAAATCTGTACTTTCTTTTTAGTTTGCAAATCGTAGCGATAGATTACATAGGAGTCGGGCTTGATGTCGTTGGCACTGAAGTAGATCGTGCGCGAGTCATTGTCAACATATTGCAGCGCGGTGCGGACACCTGCTAAGTGCTGGATCACCTCTAGCTCACCACCATTGCTGGATTGTAAATATAAGCCAGCGTTTTCTTCACCTTGACGATCGCGTGATAGTAATAAATATTTACTATCAGGAGTCATCCCCGCGATCGTGGTGGCATCTTGACCGCCCGTAACTTGACTGGGAAACTTCTGCGCCCCATCTAGTCGCCATACTTGAACTGTTCCTGTAATCCCCCATGTAAAAAACATGCGCTTGCCGTCAGGAGTGACCATGCCGAGTCCAGGCGATCGCACATCCAACATTGACTCAATCGGACGAGTTATATTTGGGGGCAATGTCGGCGGAGCATAGCGTTTAAGAATCGCAGGATCGAGGCTATCTTTGCCTAATCCTGAATATTGAGCTTGGGCAGGTAAGCCTGAAAAAGTAAGACTAGCAAAAATAATTGAGAGAAGCTGCGATCGCTTATTCATATGTACCAAACCACATCCTAAGAATTCCAAGCATTGGCAATCTCTACCGTATCGCGAGAAGGCTATATATTATTTTAGGCTTTAGAAACTATTTAAAAATTGCTTGAGATCCCCCCAGCCCCCCTTAAAAAGCAGGGTGGTTTCATTTTCGGAAAGGGTTAGAGGGTAAGAACTTTCAGGTTGCGCCAGAGGAAATGAATGGAGAGAAATCAGGAAGAGCAGGAGAGAATATCAAAAGCTTGATGAACCTGATTAGCGAGAACACGTTG